>JBAUHN010000430.1:0-4344 GCA_049680295.1 Sulfitobacter sp. | reverse complement strand
CAGAGACGCGCATCGCGCCTTCCAGAGCTGTATCCAGCGTGGACCCCACAATGATATTGGCATCCGGATCGACCTCTTCGCGAATACGGTTCGCGGCTTCGTCCAGTTCGAACAAGGTCAGATCGTGGCCACCAGTAATATTGATCAACACGCCCTTGGCACCGCGCAGGCTGATCTCGTCCAGCAGCGGGTTGGCAATGGCCTTTTCAGCGGCCTGAATGGCGCGGTCTTCGCCGTCGGCCTCGCCCGTGCCCATCATTGCCTTACCCATTTCGTCCATCACAGCGCGCACGTCTGCAAAGTCGAGGTTGATCAGGCCGGGGCGGACCATCAGATCGGTGACGCCCTTGACGCCTTGATACAGCACGTCATCGGCCATGCTGAAGGCTTCGGTAAAAGTGGTTTTTTCATTGGCCAGACGGAAAAGATTCTGGTTGGGAATGATGATCAGCGTGTCAACGACCTTTTGCAGCGCCTCAACGCCGTCTTCGGCCTGACGCATGCGCTTGGCACCTTCAAACTGAAACGGCTTGGTCACAACACCAACGGTCAGCACACCCAGTTCACGTGCGGCTTGCGCGATGATTGGGGCGGCCCCGGTTCCGGTGCCCCCGCCCATACCCGCAGTGATAAAGCACATATGCGCACCGGCCAGATGATCGACGATTTGTTCAATACTTTCTTCGGCGGCGGCAGCCCCAACACTTGCGCGCGCACCGGCACCCAGACCTTCGGTCACTTTGATGCCCAGCTGAACCCGGTTTTCTGCCTTGGCCTGTTGCAGCGCCTGTGCGTCGGTATTGGCGACCACAAATTCAACGCCGTCCAGTTCTTTTTCGATCATGTTGTTGACGGCATTACCGCCAGCACCACCAACACCAAAAACAGTGATGCGAGGTTTCAGATCGTTCTGTCCGGGCATTGAAAGGTTAAGGGTCATCGACATTCCGCCTGTGCTGGTAAACCCGCATTCACGGGTGTTCTTTTACAATATCCTGCGGATCGTAGCGATTTACGGCAGTAGCGTCACCTAAAAAACGCAATTTTGACGCAAAATATGGGCAACTTTTCGCTGATGCCCCCTGCATGTCGAAGAATTCCCCCGATATAGCGTCTACCAGTTGTCTCTGAACCATTTTACGGCGCGTTTCAGCGATTTTGCCGGGTAGCGATCGGCCGGAATATCGAAATCCCACCACTCGTCCTGCGGATGTGCCGCGAACAAAGCAAGACCAACGGCGCTAGCGAATCCCGGACCAGTGGCTGCCTGCGGCAATCCATGCACCCGCAAGGGGCGTCCAAGCCGTACTTGCTGGCCAAGGATTCGGCTGGCCAATCCGTCCAGTCCGGGGATCTGACTGCCACCACCCGTCAGCACGATCTGCTGGCTGGGCAGATGATCGAAACCTGCCGCATCCAGACGTGCGCGCACCTCTTCAAGGATCTCTTCGACGCGGGGGCGCATGATGCCGATCAACTCGGCCCGGCTGACGGTGCGGCGATCATGTTCAAAATCGCCGGTGTCACCGCCAATTTCAATCGCCTCGCGGTCATCCATACCCGTTGCATGCACGCCGCCGTAAAAGGTCTTGATCCGTTCGGCATTTGCCATCGGCACCTGCAACCCCATCGAGATGTCAGATGTGACGTGATCCCCGCCCATGCGCACAGCGTCCGCATATATCATGTGCTTTTTGATAAAAATCGACAGGCCGGTCGAGCCACCGCCCAGATCAATGCATGCGGCCCCCAGTTCCTGTTCATCCTCAACCAGTGCCGAAATCCCCGACACATAGGCCGAAGATGCAATCCCGGCAAGTTCCAGATCACAGCGTTTGATACAATGTGCCAGATGTTGAATGGCAGGCGCGTCAACGGTCAATAGATGCATGTCCACTGACAACGCAGACCCCAATTGTCCGCGTGGATCGGACAGGCCAGACCGATGATCCAGCGCAAAGTTTACCGGCTGCGCGTGCAGCACTTCGCGTGCTTCGCCATAGTCGGGCACATCGCAATCGGCCAGCACCCGGGCGACATCCTGTTCCGACACAGCCTGTTCTTCGATGTCAACGGTGGCATCCAGCCCGTAGGATCGCGGTGCGCCACCTGAAAAACTGGCGATGACGTGATCGACGCGGATCCCGGCCATCTTTTGGGCCGCTTGCAATGCGGTGCGGATGGCCCTTTCGGTTTCCTGAATGGCACAGATCTCGCCGAATTCGACACCGCGCGACCGGGTGGTTGCCGCCCCGATAACACGGAACCCAGACTGACCGGCCAGCGACCCGATCTCGCCCTCTTCGCCAAGTGGGACTGATCCGTCAAAACGCAGAACAAGGCAGGCAATTTTCGAACTGCCAACATCAAGAATAGCCACGACACCGCGTTGCATCGCGGTTTTTCGCATGTTGCGCATGCTGCGCTGGCTGCCATAGAGGTCCATCATTACGTTATTGTCCCGACGTTTCTTGGATATTCCACCACTCAAGGGTGGCGGTTTCATTCATTTGCATTGTTGGGCGCTGCGCCAGACGCATATCAACCCGGGCCACATCTCGGCTTAGGATATCCTGCGCGCCTTCCAGTGCGATCACCCGTTCCAGGGCCTGACGCGGGCCGACCTCGGGCAGCAAGATGCGCTGATCGCGGTCCAACACAATATCCCAACGGCGTTCGCCCACTCGCACGATGCCACGCAGGCGCGGCCCCAAAGGCCCCACAGCCTCCATCAGTTGCAGCGCTTCGGCGACTTTTCCATCGGCCCCTGCCCCGGCAATCAACGGCAAAAGCGGCATATCTTCACGTGACGCCAATTTCGCAATATGGACGCCGCCCCTGTCCACGGTGGTCAACCCATCTGGCCCACGCCAGATGGCGACGGGGATACGCGGTTTCACAGTCACATGCAGCACACCGCCGGGCCGGATGCGCACCGTAACCGCCTGCACCGGGTCTAGTTTGGCAATGGTTGCGCGTATGTCCTCAAGCTTTAGGTCGAATGAGCTGACAGGAAAATCCAACGGCACGACATCGCGAATATCCGTAGCGACCTGCGCATCCGCGCCATCAATCGCCATCATCTGAACCATAAATTCAGGCCGCGTTTCAATGCTGGTGCGCGCATCGGCCACTGTATCCCAGATTGCGGTGCGTCGACCTTCGTCTGACAACCAGATCAGCCCCGCACCAAAGGCCAAAAGACAAGGTACGCCAACTTTTAGTGTGAACAAAAACGCGGGCGTCAACATCAGCCGCTGCAATTTCCACGACCAACGCGAGGGTGCCGGATCTGACCGGGACGACTGTCTTTTGCGGCGGATCATCTGTTGCATGATGCGTCCTCCACCATCCAGGCACAGAAATCAGGGAACGCGATACCGCAGGCCTGGCCCTGTTCGGGTGACAGCGAGGTGCCGGTCATGCCGGGCTGCGTGTTGGTCTCCAACAGGATCAACCCGTCAAACCCGCGGGTTTCATCCCAGCGAAAATCCGTTCGGCTAACCCCGCGACACCCCAAAGCGTTGTGGGCGCGCAAGGCATAATCAAGACAGGCCTCATAAATTTCCGCAGGAATATCCGCAGGCACCACATGGGTTGATCCGCCTGGTTTGTATTTGGCGTCATAGTCATACCAGCCGGTGGTCAGAATATCCGTCACCGACAAGGCCCGCTGCCCCATCACTGTCGTGGTCAGCTCGCGCCCCGGCACAAAGGCTTCGACCAGAACCTGATCAGGCATGGTATCATCCATCTGAGGCGGGCCATTGGCGGCTTCATGCACCAGATAAATGCCGACGCTGGAACCTTCGTTGTTGGGCTTGACCACGTAGGGCGCGTCCATGACGTGGCGTTTGCGCACATCGTCGGTGGCGGCCAGAATGCTGGCGACCGTAGGCAAACCTGCAGCGGCGAACACTTCTTTGCTGCGCTGTTTGTCCATGGCGAGGGCCGAGGCCAGCACACCGGAATGCGAATAGGGAATGCCGATCCATTCCAGCAACCCTTGCACACAGCCGTCTTCGCCCCAGCGACCATGCAGGCAATTCAGGATTGCATCAGGTTTCAGGCGCTCCAAAACAGCACAAAGGTCGGGGCCAGCATCGACCTCGACCACAGTGTAGTTTCTTTCCCGCAATGCGGCGGCGCAGGCGTGCCCGCTGTCCAGCGACACCTCGCGTTCAGCCGAGGGGCCACCCATCAATACCGCCACTGTCGGGGGTGTCCTGCTCGACTTTCCCACCAGAGTGCCTTTGTAGTTGCGGGCCAGATTGCGGCCCTTATCGTTGTCTTTCGTGCCGGATTTTTCCGGTTCACCGTGCCGTTTTTCGGCTTATGCCTCTG
>JBAUHN010000429.1:0-2059 GCA_049680295.1 Sulfitobacter sp. | reverse complement strand
CCAAATCGGCGTCACAATTTGCAAGCGGCTTTGGCTTTGTCTTTGAAGCGGCAACAATTGATTTTGCCATATGGGAAATCGATGCGCAGAACGCAGGACGATTCGAATGGAATTTGCCTGAATCGCCACGCCTTAAACTTGAGACACAGAAATCGCTTTTCGCGTTTGAGCCGGAGGCGAAAGGCAGCGAACAAGCGATCCGAGTATTAGCAGGTTGCTGAAATAGTCGCGGCTCGGGAACGATGTTCTCGCTTTGAGGTGAATGCGCCGTTCGCTCGGCAACAAGGGTCCGAGATTTTCGGCACCCATACAGTAGCCTTCCGCCTCATGCGCCCAGCAGTCGGGGCAGTCTGGCCAGGTTGTTGGCGGCCATCGTCAGAATGAAACGGGATCGCACCCTTTCGACGCCGCGATAGACGGTTTGCGCCATGCCACCGACGGTCTTGGCCCAGCCAAAGGCTTCCTCAATCCGCTTTCGGTGTTTGATCGACAGGGCGTAGCCCTGATGTCGGGTAGTGCGTCCGTCGATTGCTGAGTATCGCGATTTCTTCGCGACATGAGGCGTGACGCAGGCTTTGCGCAGGTCGGAAACGAACTCGGACGAGTCATACCCCTTGTCTGCCCCAAGTGTCAGCCGCCGGGTCGACCCCGGGGAGTGGCGATGCACCATGTCGAGGGCGGCGCGCCGTTCGGCATGACCGTTTGCTTGCGTCAAGTCGCCCTGAACAATCAGCCCGTGCCGGCTCTCCATCAGCGCGTGTCCCATGAAGCACAACGCCGCACCGGTGCCGGGTGATTTCTTGTAGAGCCGTGCCTCTGAATCCGTGCTCGAAGCGTGTGTCGCGTTCGAACGCTTCTCGCCCTTGAAGTCGACCTCGGCGTTACGGTTGCGGTGATTGGAGCGGGGCATCGGTTCGGTCTCGGGTTCGGATTGGGTGGGTTGATTGTCAGGATCGATGGAGGGCGGTGGCGGATCATCCGGCCCCTCATCGTCGGGCGGCGAGCCCTCCGCCTTTGGCTGGAAACTTTTCATCGACGCCCAAGCTTTGATCAATGTCCCATCAACCGAGAAATGCTCATCCGATAGCAGCGGTGCCACCTCACGGTGAGCCAGGATCGCCGCCATCACCTTGCGCGACATGTCGGTCGTCAGCAGCCGGTCCCGGTTCTTGGTGAACACCGTTGCGACCCAAACCGGATCGTCGACGCCAAGGCCGACGAACCAGCGAAACATCAGGTTGTATTGCATCTGTTCCATCAACTGACGCTCGGATCGAACAGAGAACAGGATCTGAATCAGGCTGGCCCGGATCAACCGCTCGGGTGCGATAGAGGGGCGGCCGAAATCGGCATAGAGCGGGACAAACTCGCCATCGAGGCTGGCGAGAGCATCGTTGACCACTTGCCGGATCTTGCGCAGCGGATGTCTGGCGGGAATGCGTTCCTCAAGATCGACATAGCTGAACAGCGACCCGCTCGTTTCATCCGTCCCGCGCATCTTGACCCCCACAGTTCTCCTGCGGAGGAGGAATCATGTTCTCAAATCGTTGTCCAGAAGGGACTATTTCAGCACCCTGTTAAGCCTCGTAGAGGACGACTTTTGGCTCCAGCTTGCAGTTCAGCCTCACGGGAAAGGCGACGACCTCCTGAGCCAATTTAAGGCGCAGGCCGGGATCGGCAATCTGGCTCCTGAGCAAGGTGAATTGTTGTTGAAGGAATATCAGAAAGGCTACCGGAGTTTCTTGGTAGCGGCGCTTGAGCAGCTTGAAAGTTTTGAACATTACGCACTCGATAGCACACCACCCTCGGCACTACCTGCTCAAAGCCCCGCATCACAGGGAAACACAGACACGGAGGTCGTGCCTTACAGTGTGGCGGTGCAAGAATACTTGTCAGAGGGACAGAGAGGCGAACTTTGGGCTGCGAAGACCATCAGTGAAAAGCGCGACGCGCTCGACCTGCTCGGCATGATCACTGATTGCAAACCAATGGAGCACCTAACAAAGGCAGATGCACGTAAGGCAAAGGAAGTTGTTACGAAACTGCCCAAAAACAGAAG
>JBAUHN010000428.1:0-2468 GCA_049680295.1 Sulfitobacter sp. | reverse complement strand
CTCCCCAAAGCGGCCTTTCATGCTTATTGCAGCAAGTGTTGGTCTGGGCTCTCCATCCGCTTTCGCCGCTTTGAGGGCGAACTTCGGCTCCTGATCTGCCAACGGTCGCTCATTGCGCGACAAGCCGCAATATCAGAGGCTTAGCCTGATAACCCGACGACTGGTCTCGATCAGCCTGCTGCACCGGTATTGCCGCGTATGCATTCGGCGGCTGCGAGCCCAGATTCACGGATGCTGCATTGTATGCGAATGTCAGCTTTTCTGCAGGCAGTCCTATTTACTTCGCCGCTTTTCCACTGAAACTATTGCTGGAGCCAGTAATCCGTGCTTTGAATGGGAGACCAATGGAAAACTTCGATCACAGCCGTTTCGCCGTTATTGCCGACATTCACAGCAACTCGGACGCTCTTGCAGCCGTCCTTCGTGACATCGCCAATCAAGGCATCGAAAGTATCGTCAATCTCGGAGATCATCTGAGTGGTCCGATGGCCGCTCGTGAAACCGCCGATTTACTTTTATCGACTGACATGCCCTCTATCTGTGGAAACCATGACCGATGGCTTATTGAACACAAGCCCGAGGAGATGATTTCGATTGATAGGGTGGCTTACGATCAGCTTGAAGACCACCACCTGAACTGGCTTCGGGACCTGCCATCAACGATATGGCTGTCCGAGGAAATTTTCGCCTGCCACGGCACACCGAGTAGCGACACGACCTATTGGATGGAAAAGGTTTCGCCGATGGGCGAGGTCGTCCTCAGGTCACTGGGGGAAATCGCTAAGGAAGCTGCAGGGATAAACGCCAGCCTGCTTTTATGCGGTCACACCCATCTTCCCCGTCGCATAGACTTGCCTGACGGTCGTGTGATCCTGAACCCCGGCAGCGTTGGTTGTCCGGGCTATATTGATGACACGCCCGTGCATCATGTGGTGCAGTCAGGCACACGTGCCGCCTGCTATGCAGTTGTAGAAAAGGTGAAGGATGGGTGGGCGACGACGTTCCGGCACATTCCTTACGATCCAACCAGAATGATAGAAATGGCGAAAGATAACGACCATCCGAACTGGGAAGCGAGACTGGCAACAGGCTGGGTAGATGGTCGCTAGAAGGACAAGACGAACGTTGGTTTCAGAAGTATTCTAGCCAAAGCAAAGCACAGCAGGTTCGTTACGCAGATATGTCTCGGGTCATAAAAACGCTTTCGGGGTCTTCGCGGTAGTCGCCAAATGGTGCGCAATATTCGAACCCAAATTTTTCGTAAACAAGTCGGGCAGCGGCTGATGCATCGCGGCTTCCGGTCTCCAATGACAAGCGTTCTAGACCGCGTTCACTGGCCTCCTTTATCACAGTATTGATGAGAAATGCGCCGACGCCATGACCACGCGCTTGCTTCAGAACGTGCATAGACTTGAGTTCGCCATGGCGATTGGTGATTGACTTGAGGCCAGCCATTCCTACGCAGGATCCATCAAGCCACGCACCAAAAAGCTGAACACCGCTTTCATCATATTCTTCCAGATAAACATGATGATTGCTTTCTGTGGGATAATGCTCGTCACCGTATGCAACGTGGGCTGCGATGATCTGGCTAACTTCCGGATCATTTGGATCAGCGTGATCAACTTCTATCATGGTGTTCTCCTTTTGACCCGAAATATGCAATTGACGTGAAGCCTTTGCAATATGCAGCAGAACGCATACCTATCTTTAAATGTTAAAAATCAAAGCGATCACCCTAGCCCTAAAAGCAGCCACTGGCGCAGCCGCAGCGAAAGCACCCATTGTCCGCTCAGTACCAGTACATCCGGCGTGCAGCGAATGGTAAGGAATCCCAGACCGGCCATTCATGCTCTTCGTGGCGAAATCACCGTTAGAGCCCATTTGGACGAATGCTGCGCGACGTCTTAATGTCTGATAAGCGCGAGCAGCAGACATGACCGCTTACTCGTTGACCCATTGCTGACCTGGCGCGGCCTAAAGGAAGACCTCCCGACAGCGCCAGGGTTGATCAGAGTTGATCCTGTTTGATTTTTGAAGAGGTGTCAGTAGTTGGTCTTTGACATCAAATTTGAACCGCCCTCACGAGATTGCGAAGGCGGTTCTATTGGCTTTTACGCTTACTCGGCGATGCCTGCTGCGATGATAAGCGGCTTCCATACCTCGATCAGTTCACCGACCAAAGTGGTGTAGTCCTCGGTCGACATGGCTGTGTGGGTGATACCCAGCTCGGTCAGGCGGTCCCGGACTTCGGGGATCGCGAAAACTGCCAGTACTGTTTCATTAATTTTTGCGGCCATTGCTGGATCGATACCGGCCGGACCCGACAGGCCAGCCCAATTCTCGATGACGACATCATAGCCCTGTTCCTTGAACGTCGGAACGTCAGGAAGCTGTGGGTTGCGTTCGGGGGACGCAATCGCGAGAGCCACAGCTTCGTTATCTTCGATCATGTCGCTGTTCTGAAC
>JBAUHN010000427.1:0-3497 GCA_049680295.1 Sulfitobacter sp. | reverse complement strand
GGCGAAAAAGTGCGGCAAAAAGGGTCCTTTTCGCAGCAGTACCACGGAGAACCACTGCCCCGTCCCAAAACCGTGTCGCTCAACGCTGAAATTGCGCAACTGATTTGTGCACCATGCTAAGCGCTTGGTATTGCCGGGACCGGAAGTGCGGTGCAGATGTCATAGACTTTGCAACAATGCCGGTACTTTCGGTGACTGGCGGTCCAATGCCACGAGGTGGGCCAAGGTCGCGATGCTACTCATAGATGACATCGTTCTTGCGCCCATCCTTCCACATCGGAACTTGAGCGCCAGTATTCCACACATAGAGCCATCCAACCACATCCCGCGAGTGGCGGTCCAGGATGCGCTTGATTGGCGTTGCATGTAGTCTCTTTTGGCCCGTTGGTGCGTTGATTGCATCAGATAGGGCAATGGTTTGCGGATCGAGCCGATCGCAGGTGGTACTTTCCAACATTTGTTTTTCCTCAGATGAATGGTTGAGCAGCTATGTCGTCGCCGAAAGGTTCCGGCTGATTCTTGCTCGAACCAGTTGCGCGCTCTGGTTGCACTTCTAAAGGGTGGAAAAGCACGATATGAAACGAATGGGGTCGAAGCGAAACGAAACAGAAGTTTGCAAGTAGTTGACAAAGAACGGTAAATATTTTCTGCGCCCGGAGCGAAACGATAGGGACTTTAAGGAACTGTTTAAGCACCTAGCCTCGGCAGGTGCGGGTCGACCTGTGGATTGTGACGGGTTTCCTGAAGGTCCATGGACACCTGATCTTCTTGCAGCAGCCATCACGCAGATTGATCCTAGCGGTGCTGGGGTCGAGCTGCGAACGGTGCAACTGTGGTTTCAAGACAACGAGAAGGGTATTAGCTCTGAAAATATTCGATGGCTGGCCCGGATTTTCGGCTGCAACGACCCAGAGGCAACGAGCGAATGGCAGGCGGAGCTTAGCGCGGCGCGATCAAGCTTGTTGGCCAAAAGGCGCGAGAAGCGAAACGCAAAGGAAAGCAATGCGCCGGAGGTGCCAGATTTGGCGCAGCCCGTTCACGCCGACGGTACGTCAGTCCCACAATCTGATAGGGCCCGAGACGACGCCAACCGCCGGAATCAGCGTTTTAGTCTGGCGAGAACATCGGAATCCTTGTTTGGCGGGTCTCCCTTGAACTTACCGTCGTCGGTATTTGCCGGTGCCGTCGCACTTGGGTTCTCATCCTATTTTCTCGGCATCCATCAAGCAACTTTTGACTCACTGGATGGCCACATTAAGGAGGTAGGATTTATTTGGGCACCCAATTGGACATTTCTGTTTATGGTGTTCATGCCGCTGTTCTTTGCGATTGTCGCAGAACTACTGGTCTTTTGGAAATATGAAGGGCGCTTGCATCTTGTGGCTCACTCCGACCGGATGGATAGTTCCGACACTTGGGCGCGCAACGTAGAAGCGTCTTCTTGTACGTTTTGGGCGGTCTTTTTGATATGTTTTCTGTTTGCGGGTGTCTTTCAATGGATCGGGGTTCGCTTGCTTCCGTTGGTGCAAGGAGCTGGTAGCATTGCCCCTGATTGGGGCTCGTTGGCGCTTGTGCAGCCAGAAGTTATATCCGTTCCGGAAGAGATCGTGTTCACAGGCTTCGCATATTTTTACATGTGCGTCTGCTTCTATGTGTTCTTCGCGGGCCTCATATTGCTATATACGGTGGTCCAGGATTTTGAGAAAATTCTGGCGGGGTCAGACGATATGCAAAAAGCTGAGCATCAACACGAAGCCAATACAGTTGGTGCTCGGGTGATGCTTGGGATTTTTCGATGTACGGTTCTTGGGATCTTCATTGCGATCTGCATGAAGCTGCAAAGCACCTACTTGGCATCCAGCGGGACAAACATCGTACGTTGGCTGGTTGGAGACATGACTTCGATCTTCAATACAGGCGATGAAATCCACAGCTTGGCCGACTACAGTGCACCGAACCATTTCAGTAGCCTTCTTATCGTTTTGGCGACAGTTTTTGTCTTTCTGTATGGCGCTTCCCGATTGGGCGCGAGCGGTCAGTTTCATGTCCTCATGGGCATGATGGTAACGACCGTAGCTATACTAGTGGCCAGCTATTTGCTGATCGGTGTGTTCGCGGGCTTCTCCATTTTACTGAGCGTAGCGGTGCTAATCGCGATTTACGGCCTGTTTGATCCGGGGTTCGGAACATGGAACGCGGTAGAGCAGAGAGACAGTCAAAGTGTATCATAATTGGCTGGATCGGTGGGATGAACGGCGCGTACAGCGAGGCAACGAACTAAAGAAAGTGGCCGATTTCGTCCTTGATGCGGAACTCGCGTTTCCAGGCGAAAAGCAGGTAGGTAGCATCGCGGAGCTTTGTAACCTTGCAGACCAGGCCGTCGAGGATCCAGCCTTCTTTGATGAACCAATCGATTCAGCTTTCGAGTTCAATTTGAAAAATGACTGGATCAAGTTTCCATCGGACGTCTCAACCGACACCGAAGAGAACAATATGGTCTGGTCGAAGGTGACGGAAAGCGGTTCATTGGATAAGGCGCTAGTCGTTTTTCACCATTGGAATGCAAGCAAGCAGCAACGTCAGATTGCGAACTTCTTCTCGAAGCGCGGCATCACTGTCGTCGAGATTGCGCTGCCCTATCATTTCCAACGCAGCCGTCCCGGCTCGACGCATGCTGATTATATGCTTAGCTCGAATATCGGTCGAACGATCCAATCTGTCAGGCAAGCCGTTTTGGATGGCCAGAAACTCATTCGTTGGCTGAAATGCCAAGGATACAAGGAGATTTCAGTTCTCGGGATGAGTCTAGGTTCGTGGGTTGCTGGGTTGGTCGCGGCGCATGACCCGGCTGTAACGAAAGCCTCGCTTTTCCTGACGGCCGGAAGTTTGGCAGATATGGTCTGGACTGGTCGCGCGACACGGCTAATACGCGACAGCCTAGAGTCAGAGATTGATCTTACCGATCTCAGAAGGGCGTGGGGACCCCTCAACTTGGCAAATCACGCTCATAGGTTGGGACGATCTGATCTCGATCTTCAGCTTGTGCTGGCAAAGCGTGACAAAGTGGTAATGCCAGAGCTATCGCAGAGATTCATTCAGACATTGAAGGAGACTGGGGGCAGCCCAGATATTCTGGAACTCAACTGCGGTCACTATTCGTTGGCGATGCCCCCTCACATCATGTTTGCCGGCTTAAGATTGAAGCGGTTGCTCAAGCACGGCCAATGATCGCTTAGGACTTGTCGCTCACCTTCATACCAGCTGAGATCGCATCGTTACCCGTGAATACAGTGACCCAGGAGTCGGCGCTGCCGAGATCAATGCAGCGCAAGCCGGTGATTATTGCCCATCACGCTGAACAAATTCTCCATATTCTTGGCTGACCTCCTGCGCTTCGGTGAACGCACGGCCCCGTTCAATCTCCAAACACCGGAAGTATGCTTGAACGTCGTTGATATAGGTCTCGAAATCCCGTTTTATTAAGTCGGCATACTCTT
>JBAUHN010000426.1:0-11712 GCA_049680295.1 Sulfitobacter sp. | reverse complement strand
CTTGTTGCAGCCGCTAAACGGCGCAAGACAATCGGCACCAAAGAGATCGAGAATGTTGTCGCCAAGATTGCACGCATTCCACCCAAAAATGTGTCGAAGGACGATGCCGAGGTTCTCAAAGACCTCGAAACCAGCCTCAAGCGTGTGGTTTACGGTCAGGACAAGGCGATCACCGCGCTGGCGTCAGCGATCAAACTGGCGCGCGCCGGCCTGCGCGAGCCGGAAAAACCCATCGGCAACTACCTGTTCGCTGGCCCCACAGGCGTCGGCAAAACCGAAGTGGCCAAACAACTTGCGGACACTTTGGGCGTGGAATTATTGCGATTTGACATGTCAGAATACATGGAAAAACACGCCGTATCACGCCTGATTGGCGCTCCTCCGGGCTATGTCGGGTTTGATCAGGGGGGGCTTCTGACGGACGGTGTGGACCAGCATCCACATTGTGTTTTGTTGCTTGATGAAATGGAAAAGGCGCATCCGGACGTCTACAATATTTTGTTGCAGGTGATGGATCACGGCAAGCTGACCGATCATAACGGGCGCACCGTAGATTTCCGCAATGTGGTGCTGATCATGACCACTAACGCGGGTGCTGCGGATCAGGCCAAGGAAGCCATCGGATTTGGGCGTGATCGCCGCACCGGCGAAGACACCGCCGCGATTGAGCGGACGTTCACACCGGAATTCCGCAACCGGCTGGATTCCGTAATCAGCTTTGCGCCACTTCCCAAAGATATCATTTTGCGGGTTGTCGAAAAATTCGTATTGCAACTCGAAGCACAGCTCATGGACCGCAATGTCACCATTGAGCTTACCAAAAAGGCGGCTGAATGGCTGGCGGAAAAAGGCTATGATGAAAAGATGGGTGCGCGGCCATTGGGGCGGGTGATCCAGGAACACATCAAAAAGCCACTAGCCGAAGAATTGCTGTTTGGCAAACTGATCAAGGGCGGTGTGGTCAAGGTCGGCGTCAAAGGCAAAGACATTGATCTGAAATACGAAGGTCCCGACAAGCCGCGGCTGTCGGGGAACAAACCACCGCTTTTGACGGCAGAATGATTTCAAAGCCCTTTTCGGCTTTACTGGTATCCCTCGCTGTGCCCGCCGCAGCGGGGGACTTTCGTTTGGAGATTCCGATTGATTGCGATCTGGGGTCGGATTGCTACATTCAGCAATATGTCGATCATGACACCTCGGACGGTTATGCCGACTTTTTGTGCTCAACTCTTAGTTACGATGGCCACAAAGGCACCGATTTTGCCCTGCCCGATCTTGCGCGCATGGCGAAAGGTGTGTCTGTTCTGGCGGCGGCAGATGGGCGCGTCATCGCAACGCGCCGTGGCATGGCCGACGTTGGCTATTCCGCCGAGACTGCGGCCAGCGTTGCAGGGCGCGAATGCGGAAATGGCATTGTTATTGCCCATGCGGATGGATGGGAAACCCAATATTGTCACCTGAAGGCAGGGTCTATTTCGCTGGCCAAAGGTGATCAGGTCAAAACCGGTGACCGGATTGGCAAAGTTGGGCTAAGCGGGCGCAGCGAATTCCCGCATCTGCACCTGAGCGTGCGAAAAAATGGCGCCGTTATTGACCCCTTTTCACCCAATGTGACCGGCGCCTGCAACGCGGGTCAGTCCACATCGCTTTGGAAAACGCCTGTCAAACACCGGCCTGGCGGCATCATCGCCTTGGGGTTTGCCGACCATGTTCCCAGCTTTGACGCGGTGAAGGCGGGGCCAAAACCCAACGACACCCTGCCCGACAGCAGCAATACCGTCGTGGTCTATGCCCATGCGTTTGGGGGCCAAAAAGGCGACCGCCTGCACATCAAGATCGAAGGACCATCTGGCCCGCTTGCCGAACAGAGCTTTCCAGTCAATAGCACAAAGGCACGCATGTTTCGTGCATTTGGGATCAAGCTTCGGGCGGATCAATGGCCGCATGGAACCTACACCGGTACCGTCGAATTGCTGCGGTCCGATCGCGTTGTGAGCATGAAAAAGACAGCCATAACTGTTCGTTAAAGCGTCCCGCCTTTAACCTGAGCCATTAAGCATCACTTTTCGCGTTGAGCCGCAGGCGAAGGCAGCGAACAAGTGAAACATGTTTAAGGCGAGGCGCTCTAAGCTGCATTTGCCAGCAGTCTATTTTTCGGTAAATTTTAGCTCAATCCGCCGGTTTTGCGCGCGCGCTTCATCGCTGTCACCAAACGCGACCGGCTGGTATTGACCAAAACCGTTTGCCGCCAGCCGTTCAGGTGGAATACCCAGCGCGCTCGACATATATTTGACGACCGAAAGGGCACGCGCCTGACTGAGTTCCCAATTGTCGGCAAATTCGCCGAGACCGGACAGCGGCGTGTCATCGGTGTGGCCGTCAACCCGGATAATCCAATCAATTTCCGGCGGAATGTCACTGGCCACGCTGCTTAGGATATTGGCAACTTTGGACACTTCAAATTTGCCGTCTTCGGACAAAACAACAGCTCCCGGCGGGAACAAAACCTCCGAGGAAAACACAAACCGGTCGCCTTCGATCCGCACGCCTTCCTGGCGGCCCAGAACATCGCGCAGGCGTCCAAAAAACTCAGAACGGTATTGCTCAAGATCTTTGGTCTCGGCGGTCAGACGCGCGGCTTCAGCCTCAAGACGTTCGCGTTCAGCCGCCTCCAGTTCTGCGCGGCGGCGTTCTTCGGCGGCGACCCGCGCCAGGGCGGTGTTCAGCTCGGACCCCAGCGACTGCAACTGCACCTGCGCCACAGCGTCGCGTGCAACGGCGTCGTCCAACAAGGCCTGCAATTCGCCCAGTTGTCCACGCAATGCCGCCACCTGCTGGTTTAGCAATTCGGTTTGTCGTTGTGACGCAGCACTTGCCGCTTCTTCCTGTGACAGCGCTTTTTGCGCTTCAGCCAACAATGCAGCCCGGCGTTCAGCCTCGGAACTGGTATCATCGGCCAGCGTTTGGGCCGCCAGTTTGGCGGCCAGCGCCTCGGCCAGTTGTGCACGCAATGCATCGCGGTCGGTGGCCGCAGCGGTTTGGGCGGAATCCAATTGCGCTAGGGCCGCCTTAAGGCGGACATCCAGATCGGCATTCTCGGCCAAAAGCCTGGCAGCCTGTTCTTGCGCTTCGGCGTTGGATTTGGCGTTTTGTGCAGCCCCTTCCAACTGCAACAGCGCCGCTGCCAGTTTGCTGTCCAGATCGCTTTGCGCGCTGCGGGCTGCGGCCAACAGGGTTAGCGTATCCTCGGCATCTTTGCGTTGCGCCTCAAGTGCCAGGGTCATCGCAGTCAATTCCGCATCGGCGTTTTCCAGACGCGCCCGCAGTGCTTCTGCGGCGGCGGCCTCAAGCAGCCTCGCGGTTTCTTCTTGTGACAGGGCCGCCTGCGCGTCGTTCAAATCAGCGGTCAATGTCTCAACCTGAGATGCGGCATCCGCATTCCGTTTGCGCAGATCAACAACCAATGCATCCAAGGCTTCGCGACGGGCTGCGGCCAGTCGTGCCGCCTCGGCCTGCGCATCAACTTCGCCGCGTGCCTGTGCAAGGGCCAGGTTCAGGGCCTCTTGTTCACTTAGTAATGCCGTTTGAGCAGCTTCCAAATCGGCAACGGTGCCCAGAGCCGTGTCGCGTTGCGTCAGTAATGCAGCAACCTGGGCTTCAAACCCGGTGATCTGGGTTGCGGCGGCGGCCAGTTGTTCGGCTTGGCGATCACGCTGCGTGGTCAGGGATGCGATCAGCGCCGCCTGTTGGGACACCTCATCGCGGGCGTCGCTTAGGGATGTGTTCAAAACACCCAATTCAGTTTTTAGGGCGCTGGTTTCTTCGCGTTCCAATCCCAAAGCACTGGCCAGCGCGGCCACTTCGCCCGCCAGTTGGTCAAGTTCAGTTTCCTGGCCCGAGATTTGCTCGCTGAGCACGAACTGTACGATCATGAACATCGTCAGAACGAACATCAAAACCAACAACAGCCCCGTCATTGCATCGACAAATCCGGGCCAGATCGACGCCTGAAACCGTGCACCAGTGCGTCTGGACAAGGCCATAGCTACTGATCCTCACCATCAAAATTGTCAGGCGTCTTGTATCGGCGGGTCTGCGATGGCGCACCGGAAATCGCGCGGCTTAGGTTGGCAATGTCATTGCGCAGTTCTGACAGGCTTTCCTGCCGTCCGGCCGAGATTTCTTCCAGGATGCGCAGCATTTGAACATCAATAGACCGAAGTCGCATTCTGCTTTCGGCGTCCAGACCTTCGGATGGATCAAGCCCTTCCAGCGCGCTGATCATCCGCTCCTGACCGTCAGCAATCCGTTGCAGGGCAGGTCCGGTTGTGTCGTCGTGCACGGGTTGATCTGTGTTCGCCAGACTTATCGTATCAATCAACTGACTGATTTTCTTGTCCATCATCGACCGGCTGATGTCTGATTGGGTAAACAGTTGTTGCAGGCCTTCCATCTGTTCGACAAGATGGTCCACCACCCCGCCCACGGAACTGCTTTCGCCGGTCCCTTCATCACCGGAAGAAAACCCGACGCGGGTGATCGAGCTTAGCCATTCTTCGAGTTCGCGGTAAAATCGGTTCTGCCCGTGTCCGGCAAAAAGTTCCAGCAGACCCACCAGCAATGATCCCGCCAGACCAAGCAACGATGACCCGAACGCCACGCCCATACCGCCCAATTGCGCCTCAAGCCCGGTCATCAGACGGTTAAACACATCGACGCCGCCTTCGCCTTCTTGCGGGGCCAGGCTTTGAATGGTTTCGACCACGGCCTGAACGGTTGTCGCGAGGCCAAAGAAGGTTCCCAAAAGACCCAGAAAAATCAACATGTTGACGATGTATCGGGTGATTTCACGGGCTTCGTCTATGCGGGTTCCTACGGAATCGAGGATCGAGCGCGTTGACGTGGCACTGACCTGCATTCGTGCGCCGCGTGTGCGCAGCAGCGACGCAAGCGGTGCCAAAAGCTGTGGTGCCCTGGCGTTGCTGTCACTGTTTTCCGACGCAAAACGCTCAATCCATTTGACCGACCCGATGAGTTGCAAAACCTGATAGAAACAGGCCAGCACACCGATGAAAAACACGAAAATGATAAACCCGTTCAGATAGGGGTTTGCCTCAAATACGGTAACGACTTTGGGGAAGGCCACAAAAGCACCGGCCCCTGACAGGCCAAGCACCAGCAGCATCAGCAAAATCTGACGCACCGGTTGCGAGAATTGCGGTCTGTACTTACGGTCTGGTTGCACCATGCGCTATGCTCCTGACCTCATGTTTGTGCTGCTCTTGGGGCAGTTTACACATAAATGTCGGCGCAGTGCCAAGCATTTATGCCCTAAGATGTCGAACGCGCGCACTGAGCCACTCCAGATCAGGATCATGTAATCCGATTTCGGACAAATGATCGGCGGTATTGAACAGATATTCATCGTTCGGCCCCATGCCACCTGTTGCTTTTGCAATGATTTGCGCCTGCTCTTCCAGTGGTAACCCGCCACAATATTGCACATGATTGCGATTGATCACATAGGCGAGCGCACTAACCCGGCGGCCATCGCTCAAATCAATTTCAACCTGCTTTTCCAGATAGGCAGATGAGATGAGTTCACGTTCGCGCAGGTAAGCCAGCGTTTCGGCCTCGGCCCCTTGGGACACGGACAATGCGACCCCCCGGCAATGGTCATGCGCGGCGGCATCCAGTGCCAGCACCAAACCGGGGTCGGTCTCTGTCCCCCGGTGATGAATCGAACGCATGCAAAATGATCGCGCATAGCCCGGTAGCGTCGCCACCACGGATGACGCAACCTGAAAGCCCGGATTCCACAACAAGCTCCCGTATCCGAATACCCACATTGTCATTGCGCTGGTCCTATTGATTTGGCTTGGGTAAACCTCAATTCGGCGGCAAACAAAAGGGGGTCGCGATGCGTAAGGTAATTTCGACCGTTGTCGTGCTGGCATTGGCGTGGTGTGGATGGTGGTATGTTGCGGCAACCGGGTTTGAACGCAGCGTTGAAAACTGGCTGGAACAGCGCCGCGCGCAAGGCTGGCAGGCAGAAGTGTCCGGCATTGTCCGGGGCGGTTTTCCGTTGGAATTGCGCGCTGATCTGATGGCTCCGGCTTTGGCGGATCCGTCCACCGGCCTCGCGTTTGAAACCCGTGTTGTGCGACTGTCGGCCCCAACGCATTGGCCGGGCGATGTGACTTTGACTTTCCCGGGTGATGCGCTGATGTTTGCAAGCCCGCAGGGAAAAACCGAAATCCTTGCAGATGCAGCGCAAGCCATTTTGCGCCTGCATCCCGGTACCATGCTTGAGCTGGAACAGATGGCGCTGACATCGGGCGCTTGGAAGATGACTGATACCATCGGTGATCTGGCGGCAGCCAGCGCGTTGACGGCTGACATGTCGCAAGACCCGTCCGACCCAAACACCTATCATTTTGTCCTCGGCGCCCCGCAATTTCGGCTTGGCGATGTGCCGCGTGATGCGTTGTTCATTCCTGAGGACTGGCCGGTTGAATTTGACCGAATGGCCGTCGATATGACCATCGGGTTTGATCGACCCTGGGACCGCAGGGCGATTGAAGAAAATCGCCCGCAACCACGCGCCATTGCCCTGAAACTTGCCGAAGCCGCTTGGGGCGAGCTGCGACTAAAACTGGCTGGGAAACTGGACATAGATGATGCTGGTGCTGCGACCGGTGTTATGTCCGTTCAGGCGGACAATTGGCGCGATATTCTGACCCTGGCCGAAAGTGCAGGCTTTTTGCCACCGGGTTTGCGACCGCAAGCCGACAGTGCGTTGACGATGTTGGCGGGCCTCTCTGGCAATCCAAACAGTCTCGACGTTCAGATCAATTTTTCTGATGGCTGGATGAGTGTTGGCTTTATCCCGATCGGACCGGCGCCGCGGTTCATCCTGCGTTAGGGTCAGGACCCTAACGCGCCCCGCCTTAACGGCAATACGATCCGCCGCGATGTTTGGCAGTGTCAAAATGAAAATGGTCTTGGTGAAATCTGTCCGACTTTGGGCCAAGAACTGTGCCAAAGGGTCCACAGGCGCCTTTGTGCATTGCACGCAACGCCGCGCGGGATTTGCCAGATTTCCAACCGTTCAAGACGGTGACCTGCGTGCCGTCACGTAGATAAAAGGCTGAGATATCAATCGCCTTGCCGCGTCCATGCTCAGATATCTTGGCGCCTTTTCGATTGTTCCGGGTCCGGCAGGCGTAATGCGCAGCAACCTTCAGGCCGGACAACCCGCCCCCCTGCTTGCGCAAAGCCGGTTTTGCGGTGTTGTCGATCCATGTGCGCAATGCGTTGGCCGTTGTACAGTCAATCAATGCAGACTGGCTGAGTGTAACACCAGACACAGACCGGACCCTGACGGCGTTTTTAATACCGCAACCGCTTAATTTTCCCGGCACGCTTCCAACTTTTTCGCCTTGTATTGCCGCATCACCGCATACCGCCCCCTTGGCCAGAAGACGGCGTTGCACGCGTGCGGCGCGTTCCGCTTTACGTGATCTGAACAGCGGGCGTAGCGAAAACGCGGGCCCTGCCCTTTTCTCGGCCGCTGCCTCGGCATCTGGCCCGCGTGCTGGTTGGCGGATTGCGCCGGATGGTTCGATCTCGGCCTGGGTCAGACTGTTGGCCGTTGAGCCGGGGCGCCCCACGGGCCGCTTCGACACATCCGGCGCCGCCAAAGCGGCGGCACCTATCATCAGAAATATCGCGGTCAAATATCTCATCCGTCGCGGTGGCCCCTGCCAAAATTAGGGGCATCGGTGTCTTGGCCTGCTTCGATAATGCTGCGCCGGATGGCGCGGGTTCGGGTGAAATAATCAAACAAATGATCACCGTCACCGGTTCGGATCGCCCGTTGCAGCGCAAAGAGTTCCTCGGTGAAGCGGCCCAGGATTTCCAAAGTGGCGTCCTTGTTGCTGAGGAACACATCGCGCCACATTGTCGGATCACTTGCCGCGATGCGGGTAAAGTCGCGAAACCCGGCGGCCGAATATTTGATCACTTCGGTATCAGTGACCCGGCGCAGGTCATCGGCCACACCCACCATCGTGTAAGCGATCAGATGTGGCGCGTGGCTGGTGACGGCCAGAACAAGATCATGGTGATCCGCGTCCATTTCTTCGACGTTGCTGCCCATCGCCTCCCAAAATGCCCGCAAACGCGCGACAGTGCCTGCGTCAGAACCTTCAGGCGGCACCAGAAGGCACCAGCGATTGTCAAATAATTCCGCAAAGCCCGACTTTGGTCCGGAATGCTCGGTTCCCGCCAATGGATGGCCGGGAACGAAATGCACTGTGTCCGGCAGATGCGGGGTTACGGCCTCGATCACCTCGCGCTTGACCGAGCCTACGTCCGTGACTGTTGCACCGGGTTTCAGACTGCCTGCAATTTGCTGCGCGACCTTCCCCATCACGCCGATTGGCACACATAACACCACCAGATCCGCGCCCTCAACGGCCTCGGTCACGGTGTCGCAAACGCGGTCACACAGGCCGATGTCACGCGCAGTGTTGCGGGTATCAACGCTGCGGGCATAGCCTGTGACTTCGCCTGCAAGGCCGTCGCGTTTAATGGCCCAAAAAATGGATGAAGCGATAAGCCCCAAACCGATAAGTGCGACACGGTCATATATCTGCGTCATGCCGTAACCCCTTTGAATTGCCCGATAACATCCGCCACACGACGACAAGACGCTTCATCGCCTATGGTGATCCGCAGACAATTGGGCAGATTGTACCCCGCCACACGGCGCACGATCAGACCATTAGACTTTAGAAATTCGTCACAGGCTTCGGCCTCAGCTTGACCGGCAAACCGCGCCAGAATGAAATTCGCCAGCGACACATCGGAGGGCACGCCGATTTCGGCCAATGCATCCGCCAGCCACGTGCGCCAACGTGCGTTCTCAACCCGGCAATGGGCCGCGTAGTCGCGATCCAAAATCGCGGCTTCGGCAGCAGCAAGAGCCGCGTTGGAAAGGTTGAAAGGCCCGCGCACCCGGTTGAGCACGTCGATCACATGGGCCGGGCCATAGCCCCAACCGATGCGCATGCCGCCCAGGCCATAAAGCTTTGAAAACGTGCGCGTCATCACCACGTTTTGGCGGCTGTCCACCAGGGCGGCACCGCCATCGAACCCTTCGACATAATCTGCATAGGCACCGTCCAGAACCAGTAACGCCCGATCCCGCAACCCCTCTGCCAATCGCGCGATTTCGGCAGTGCCGATCATCGTGCCCGTGGGATTGTTCGGGTTTGCGATGAACACCAGCGCTGTTTTATCCGTACAGCCAGCAAGCAGCGCGTCAACATCTGTGACGCGGTCGCGCTCTTTCACTTCAACAGGTGTCGCACCCGCCGCCAGAGCCGAGATTTTGTACATGCCAAATCCGTGTTCGGTATAAAGAACCTCTCGCCCTTCCCCGGCGTAGGCCTGGCACAGAAATGCGATGATCTCGTCTGACCCGGCACCGCAAATGATGCGGTCGGCATCCAACCCATGGACCCGGCCAATCGCCGCCCGTAGACTGGCGTGGTCGGTCGACGGATAACGGTGCAAATCACTGGCCGCGCGATTATAGGCCTCTATTGCAGCCGCCGAGGGGCCCAGCGGGTTTTCGTTTGAGCTTAGCTTGATGACGTTTTCCACGCCTGCTACATGGCTCGAACCACCTTTGTAAGGTGCGATGTCCAGAATGCCGGGTTGTGGTTCGATCTGTGTCATGTTTTGGCTAACCCCATGTGATAAATATCGTTTTAGCGTCCCATTTTGCATGTGGCCAGCGCGATTGTGTCAGGGCATCGCAAGGGTGGCGTTCAGTCTTTCCATGCCTGAAACGAAAAAGGCCGCACCCTGTGGCGCGGCCTTTTGAAAATTATGCGAGAACTCTTAGTTCTTCGCGTAGAATTCCACCACGAGGTTTGGTTCCATGATCACCGGATAAGGCACATCACCCAAAGACGGGCTGCGCACAAATTTGGCGGTCATTTTGGAATGATCGGCCTCGATGTAATCAGGCACATCGCGTTCGGCCAATTGGGTGGCTTCCAGCAAGACAGCGATTTGCTTTGAGCGATCGCGCACTTCGATCACGTCACCCTCTTGAACGCGGTAGGACGGAATGTTCACCTTTTTACCGTTCACTTTGACGTGGCCGTGGTTCACGAACTGACGGGCAGCAAAAACAGTCGCCACGAATTTCGCACGGTAAACAACGGCGTCCAGACGACGCTCCAGCAAACCAATCAGGTTTTCACCGGTGTCGCCTTTGACACGCTCAGCTTCTGCATAGATGCGGCGGAACTGTTTTTCGGTCAGATCGCCGTAGTAACCTTTTAGCTTTTGCTTGGCGCGCAATTGGATGCCGAAATCGGAAATCTTGCCCTTGCGGCGCTGACCGTGCTGGCCGGGACCATATTCACGACGGTTCACCGGAGACTTCGGACGACCCCAGATGTTTTCGCCCATGCGGCGGTCAATTTTGTGCTTGGCAGACGTGCGTTTTGTCACGGCTGTTCTCCTTCTGATATCTATCCGTTTCCGGACGTGAAGGGCGTTGTCCTCTGGCGCGAAAACCCTGGGGTCTGCTTGCCTGACAGGCGATCCCTTGCGGGGGCCACCAACACCAATGAAGCCGCGCTTATAGCTGCGCAAGAACCGGTGTCAACGCCCCTTTCCATTTGCAGCAAACGGTGTGTCGCCTGCCAGTTGGGCAACAGCCGCGTGACGCGGGCAAGTCACCAGATGATCGTTGACCATTCCGACCGCTTGCATAAAGGCATAAACGATTGTCGGGCCACAGAATTTAAAGCCCTCTTTCTTCAAATTTTTCGAGACTTTGGTGGAAAGATCGGTAAAGCCCGGAACCTCGGCCAATGTCATGTAGTTGTTTTGGATCGGCGTCCCACCGACATAGTTCCAAAGGTAGGTGTCAAAGCCTTCACGCTGTTCGATTTTCTGCCAGGCGCGCGCATTAGTAATAGTCGCTTCGATCTTGCCGCGATGCCGGATGATGCCCGGATCAGCCAACAATCTGGTCACGTCCTCTTCGCCCCAGCCGGCGATGATGTTCGGATCAAACCCTTGAAATGCCTCGCGAAAACTCTCTCGCTTCTTAAGGATCGTGATCCAGCTTAGCCCCGCCTGAAACCCATCCAGGATCAACTTTTCCCAAAGTGCGCGGCTGCCATATTCCGGAACACCCCAGTCGGTATCGTGATAATCCAGATAAATCTGATCAGGTCCTGCCCAGCCGCATCTGTCCATGTCACGTCTCCTGCGTTGGGGTTTTCGTTTTGGTTTTCCGCGATGTTAACAATTAGAACAAAATGCGAATATTAAGATAGTCTTAGATGTTTTTAGTGCAGTGTCCGCCCATCATCAAGTTGAGGGAAAGACATGGTCGGACAATTCAAACGACGCTTGGCGGCCCTCGACCAGGGGACACAGGACCCTTTGACCTATGCGGTGTCAAACCGGGACAAAGACGTCGTTCAAATGGTCACCCATGCGATTGCAAACAAGCGGACGCTCTTGGCCTTTCAGCCTGTGGTCAGCGCAGATGCTCAAAATACGGTGGCGTTTTACGAAGGGTTGATTCGGGTGTTGGACGAAACCGGCCGCGTCATTCCAGCCGCTGATTTTATGCCGATGGTTGAAGACACTGAGTTGGGACGCGAGATTGACCAC
>JBAUHN010000425.1:0-7943 GCA_049680295.1 Sulfitobacter sp. | reverse complement strand
ATGCCACTGGGTACGGGCTGACATTTGGCCTGCACACGCGCATTGATGACCGGGTGCAACATGTCTCAGAACGGATTGAGGCGGGGAATGTCTATATCAACCGCAACCAGATCGGTGCCATTGTTGGCAGTCAACCCTTTGGCGGAGAAGGATTATCCGGAACCGGCCCCAAGGCGGGCGGCCCGAATTATCTGCTGCGTTTTTCCGCGCCGGACAGTCAGACCTCAGATCAGCTGTGGGACAAAGGTGGCGATCTGCCCGTCTTGCCACCTGTGCCACAGCTTATTCCCAACGCACAAATCCTGCCCGGACCAACGGGCGAATCCAATCGACTTAGCAGTTTGCCACGCGCCGCGATTTTGTGCATGGGACCGGGCGCTGACATCGCCGCCAGACAGGTCCGCGCCGTCACAACGTTGGGCGGGATTGCCGTGGCGGCAGATGGGCAGATCGATGCTGCCAAACTGACCAACGGTCCAGGATATGGTGGCGTGATGTGGTGGGGAAATGCGGATACCGCGCGGCAGATTGAGGTGGCGCTGTCAAAACGCGAGGGGCCAATCGTGCCGCTGATCTGCGGGTTGCCTGACACCGGGCACGCACGCGCCGAGCGGCATGTCTGCGTCGATACCACCGCATCGGGCGGCAATGCGGCCCTGCTGGGGGCAAATACCTGATACTGTCCCTTGCCCGGGGCGCGTGGATCTGCACGCGACCTGCGGTTAGCAAAAGATCAGATCAAGCGACGTTTTATGATTAGTCAGTTGGATTTTGCGCGCTTTGGTGGTTTCTTCGCCTTGGTCAAAGGCTTGGCGGTTGGTTTTGTGGCGACAAACAATGTCTCGCCCCGCATCAAGCCAAATCTGTGGACATCCGGCTCGATGGCAGTGATGTTTTCCAATTCAAACCCCGGCGCGCGGATGCGATCACGAATATCTCGCCCAAAGAACCGCGCATGGTCACGCTGGCCAAAATGCAGCAATCTGTCTTTGTTTTCCGACACATCCGCATTTTCATAGGTGGTGTTCCACCCTTCGCAGACCGGCGTGGACAACAGGGCGAAACCGCCTGGCTTTAGCATCCTGAAAAACTCTGCCAGCGCTTTTTCATCGTTCACATGTTCCAACACGTGATTGCAGATAATGACATCATATGCCGCATCAGGCAGACCGGTTTCTTCGATATTGACCCGGTGCGTGACGTCACGTTTGGCAAAAAGGTCAGAGGTTTCGTAAGTTCCGACCGCATCGCGAATTAGCGGTTCCAACAAACGCTCCGGCGCGAAATGCAGGACGGTTTGGGTGGCGTTCAGCGCATTGGAGCGTTGCAAATACAGCCAAAACAGCCGATGGCGTTCAAGCGATCTGCAAGACGGGCATTGCGCATCATATCGCGGCGGGTTCCCAAAGGCGACGAAATTCCCTTCGTAGTCACAAACCGGACATGTGCGCGCGAATACGCCGCCAACCGAGGTTTTAAACGCCTCGATGCGTTTTTTCGTTAGCCGCTGGCGGCGCGCTTTAATGATCTTTTGGTCGGGTTGTGTCAGTTTTCCAATTGGTTTGTTCGGGCTCACTGGGTTGTTTCCTTTGGCAATCACAATTGGAAATGAACGCGACGAGGCGCGCCGGGTGCGTGGTCCCTGAAATTGTCAAAGTTACATACGTCGCGCAATGCCAAAGTGCCTTTGGATCGGATTTCACCGATCAAGCCTTTAGGCCACGTAACAAAATTCCGGCCCTGCCCCTTGACCACGCGGCCCCCTTCGCCCAGCGTTAGCCGATGTTTCCAATTCGCGATCACAACCCGTCGGGCCGTGTCCCTTATGTCACCTACGCGCTGATTGCCGCAAATGTGGGTATTTTTCTGACCTATGTCGGCATTATGTCAGACGCGCAGGCAATCAACAGGTTTTACTATGACTGGGCGATGATCCCGGCGCGGCTGTCTCAGGGTGATGGGTATTTTACGCTGATCAGTTCAATGTTCCTGCACGCAGGCTGGATGCATCTGGGTGGTAACATGCTGTTTTTGTGGATATTTGGCGACAACATCGAGGATGAGATGGGCCATGTCCCCTATCTGGCATTCTATCTTGCCGCGGGCACTCTGGCCGGTTTGGTCCATTATTTATCGCAGACAACATCTGGCGTGCCAACGGTCGGCGCCTCGGGCGCCATCGCGGCGGTGATGGGTGGTTACTTGCTGCTGTTCCCAAAGGCCAAAGTGGACATTTTGATCATTCTTGTCGTGTTTTTCCGCATCATCCCAATTCCAGCCTGGGTCATGCTGATGATCTGGTTTGCATTGCAATTTATTGGCGGCATCGGGGCAGACCCCGAAACCGGCGGCGTTGCCTATTGGGCGCATGCGGGTGGCTTTGTCGCGGGATTGGTGCTGACCATACCGATCTGGCTGCGTCGGGGTGGTTTTGTGTTCTGGCAAAAGACCCATGGCCATCCGCCGCACCCCGAGGCGCATTACAATCTGCCTTCCAGCCGCATCCCCAAAGTGCGCCGCAAGTGAGCGCCCCTGGCGAGACGCGCCGCGCGTCGTGCCATTGCGGCGCAGAGTGATTGAGATGACGGATGGCGCAACCCATCCGTCAGACAGGGCCTAGAGATTATCCACGGACGGCTTTTGCAAGACCTGTAAACATCGGTTCATTTGCGCAAATCACGGTGCCGTCTTGTAAAATGTCCCCGTTCGGAGCGATCGGTTCGGCCAGACCCCCTGCTTCGCGCAGGATCACCAATCCAGCCGCCAAATCCCAGGCGTTCAAACGCCGTTCCCAGAACCCGTCATAGCGCCCGGCGGCCACATAAGCCAAATCCAGCGCCGCAGCCCCCCAGCGCCGCACTCCGGCACATCCCGGCGCCACGCGCGCCAGTTCTTTCAACGTATCGGGCAGATCGGCACGGCCACCAAAGGGCAACCCGGTGGCGAAAATACACTCGATCATCTTGGTCCGGCCCGAAACACGCAACCGCGTATCATTCATCCACGCACCGGCGCCTTTTTCAGCGATGAACATTTCGTCCTTGGCAGGGTCAAACACCACACCTGCAACAACCTGACCTTTGTGTTCCAGTGCAATTGACACCGCCCAATGCGGCAGCCCGTGCAAAAAGTTGGTGGTCCCGTCCAGCGGATCAACGATCCAGCGGCGCGTGGGGTCCTGACCTTCATCCTCGCCACCCTCTTCGGCAAGCCAGCCGTATGTCGGACGCGCGCCCATCAGTTCTTCCTTGATGATCTTTTCGGCAGCGATATCAGCGCGGCTGACGAAATCGCCCGCCCCTTTCATCGACACCTGAAGGTTTTCAACCTCGCGGAAGTCCTTGACCAGCGACCGGCCTGCGCGGCGCGCTGCCTTGACCATAATATTAAGATTTGCACTGCCAACCATATTCGCCGCTCCTGAAGGATCAGGCCGCGCTATACGCCGCCATGGCTGCCTTGCCAAGGGCCAGCAACCATATCACCACATCGACGCAAGGTTACACCTTGCCAGCGGGGTGACTGACCGACACTGTGCAATCAAGTTCTTACGCTTTGCAAAGGTGTCCCTCATGTCCGATCAAATGCAGTCCATTGTGCTGGCCAGCCGCCCAGACGGCACGCCAACGCCAGACAATTTCCGCCTCGAAAGCGCGCCCCTGCCCACCCAGAAAGACGGCGAGGTTCTGGTGCGCGTTCATTATTTTTCGCTGGACCCTTATATGCGTGGCCGAATGGATGCTGGCAAATCCTACACCGCCCCGATCCCCGTGGGCGGGTTGATGGAGGGCGGCGCCGTGGGCCAGGTCATCGCCTCGGGTAGCCCGGATTTTGCACTGGGTGACTATGTCGCGGGGTATTTTGGCTGGGCAACACACAGTTGCCAGCCTGCACAGGCCCTGACCAGGCTTGACCCCACCGCCGTGCCGATCACCGCAGCACTTGGGGTGCTGGGCATGCCCGGCTTTACCGGGTGGTTCGGTCTGAACGAATACGGACGACCACGCGCAGGCGAAACATTGGTTGTTGCGGCGGCCACCGGGCCTGTCGGGTCAATCGTCGGGCAGCTGGCGAAATCGTTGGGCCTGCGGGTCGTCGGCATCGCGGGTGGGGCGGAAAAATGCGCGCTGGCCACTGACAGCTTTGGCTTTGACGCCTGCGTTGATCACCGGGCATTTGCCAACGCGCGTGATCTGCGTGCTGCGTTGAAATCGGCCTGCCCGGATGGTGTTGATATCTATTTCGAAAACGTCGGCGGCAAAGTGTTAGAGGCCATAGTACCACTCATGAACCCCAATGGCCGCATCCCCCTGTGCGGTATGGTCAGTTGGTACAATGCCGGGGGTCTGGGCGCGCAGGCAACGGATAGCGGCCTGTCAGTGCCCGGACTTTGGCGCGCCATCTTGGTCAAATTCCTGTCCGTCAATGGCTTTATCATTTCGAACCACTGGTCGCGCTATCCTGACTTTCTGGCCGAAGTAACACCAAAGGTCGCCGCTGGCACCATTGTCAGCCAAGAGGACATCGCCGAAGGGCTGGAAAACGCGCCTCAGGTCTTTATCGACATGCTGTCGGGCGGCAACTTTGGCAAGCAAATCGTCAAGGTCGTCTAGCGCCTTACTGCGATTGCAACTTGCGGGCCTCCTGCCCGGCCAATTGCAGCAATTGTTGCGTGTATGGTTTGTCCAGATCAGCACTGCGCACAGCTGCATAGAGGCGACGCGTCAGTCCCTTTTTTGTCAATGGGCGCGTTACATAGTCCGAGCTGTATTTCACCTCGCGCACCACCCAATCGGGCAGAACCGAGACGCCGCGATTGCTGGCGACCAACAGCAAGATCACCGCCGTCAGTTCAACCTGACGGATCGCCGCCGGTTCAACCTTGGCCGGGATCAGCAGTTGCGAAAACACGTCCAGACGGCTGCGCTCCACCGGGTAGGTGATCAGGGTCTCGCCCCGAAAATCTGCGGCATCAACATAAGATTTCTTGGCCAAGGGATGGGCGCTGGCAGCCACGAAAACCGGTGCGTAATCAAACAATTCGACGAATTCAACACCCGCCAGATCCTCGGGATCAGATGAGACAACCAGGTCAACCTCTTCTTTCAGCAATGCGGGCAACGCATCAAATGCCAGCCCCGGCTTGATATCCACATCAACATCCGGCCAACTGCGTCGAAACATCTCAAGCACCGGAAACAGCCATTCAAAACAGGCGTGGCACTCGATTGCGATGTGCATCCGACCGGTACTACCAGCCCGCAACCCGGTGAATTCGTCCTGCAGGGCTTCGACCTGTGGCAAGACTTGCTGCGCCAGTGCCAGCAGCCGCATACCCGCAGGCGACAGGCGCAATGGTTTTGATCGTCGCACGAACAATTCAACCCCGGCCTGATCCTCAAGGCCCTTGATTTGATGGCTCAGCGCACTTTGGGTGATGTGCATTTGCTCAGCCGCGCGGGCCAGACCACCAGATTCGTGAATGGCCTTGATCGTGCGCAGATGCCGGAATTCGATATGCATGCGGTCATCCTCATGTTTATCTTGAGAGTTATGAGTTTGTTTCATTTTCCCGACTATGCGACAAGAGCGAAATTCAAATAAGGATCAAAAAGATGCCCGTGCCCGCGATTTCCTTCGAAGTCTTCCCGCCGCGTTCCATCGACGCGTCATTCCAGCTTTGGGACACAGCCCAGGCATTGGCCCCTCTTGGGCCACGGTTTTTTTCGGTGACTTATGGTGCGGGCGGTGCGGAACGGGATTTGACCCATGACGCCGCCTATACGTTGCGGCGCAGCTCTGGCCTGCCGGTTGCGGCCCATCTGACCTGCGTCGGGGCCAGCAAATCCCAAACCATGGCCACCGCACATCGTTTTGCCAAAGCCGGTGTTACTGACATTGTGGCACTTCGGGGCGATCCGCCCAAAGGCAACGATCACTTTGCCGCCCATCCGGACGGGTTTGCCAATAGCTGCGATCTGATCTCGGCTCTGGCGGATACTGGTCAATTCACCTTGCGCGTGGGCGCCTATCCGGACGTGCATCCCGAAGCCCCGGATGCCAAAGCCAACATTGATTGGCTAAAAGCAAAAATTGACGCCGGCGCGGATGAGGCCATCACCCAGTTTTTCTTTGAAGCCGACCGCTTTTTGCGGTTCCGGGATGCCTGTGCGGCGGCGGGCATCACTGCACCGATTACGCCCGGGATATTGCCGGTCAGCAATTGGAAAAACGCGCGCAAATTCGCGATCAAATGCGGCGCACAAGTTCCCGGCTGGCTGGACGCGGCATTTGACACTGCCTTGCGCGACAACCGGCACGATTTACTGGCCACAGCGCTTTGTACGGAATTATGCAGCGATCTGATAGATGAAGGCGTCGATGCGTTGCATTTCTACACCCTCAATCGCCCTGATCTCACCCGTGAAGTTTGCCATGCGCTTGGCATTACCCAAACGGCATCGGCGGTGTCAAACGTGGCATAACGCCCAGACTGATTGAACAACCCAATTGCGCGACCTTGCCGTCCGGGCAGGCAGGCTCAATCGCGCCTGATCGGTCCACATGAGGTTTTTTTCCGTTAGGAAAAAAACCTCAGACATGTCGTGCCGCGCAGCGGCGCAATTGGATCAAACCAACATTGTGGCCAATCGTTTGGGGACATTTTGTGGATGCGAGCTGACACTGTCATGCAAGTATTCTGACGGATCCTTACCAACAATCCGGGCACGCCTAGTGACAAACCATTTCCCGTATCCGCGCCATGTCCCAAGCATGGGCGCGTTGGGATCTTGGGCAAACCGGGTTTGCCATCCTGAAGGCAGGGGCAATCCACAGGTCTGTGCATGCTCCAGCATCCAGACAAGGGGGATGTTGGACAGCGGCCGTGCCGCATCAAAACCGCCCAACTGGCCGCCGATATCACCGTGCGTGCCGCGAAACCATGCCTGCTCGACCCGGCCTTCCCATCCTTCGGGACTGTCCCACATCACTGGTTTATAGGCCATGCGGGTCTCATTCAGCGCCAGCGCCTGAAACCCGTTACTGACAACCTGGCTTAGAGCGTGGTTGTGAAATTCGTGGCGCGGCGCGCTGAGACGCCACAAAAACGGCGCATTCAGCCCCAGCGATTTGACAGTATCCCAGACCCCGATCATCTCAATCCGGACGTCGTCATGGCAAAACATCGCACGGAAAGACGCAACATTTCCGTTCGCATCGGTCTTTTCATAATGGCGGTAGGCCGTGCGAATGTTGCTTTCAGTCGCATGGTCGGCCCGCAGCAATCCCACCCGGTCGATGACACCTGCGAGCGACCTGACGGCATATGCACCACGCGAATATCCCATCAAGAATATTCGGTCACCGGGACGGTAGCGTGAAGCAAGATAGCCATAGGCCCGTTTAATTTGCCGGTTTATGCCCCGCCCCATCAGAACATCCCGCGCGCCGCGCCAGTTGGTCCATTGCAATCCCGGCTCATAGTAGATCGACAACGCACTGCCCATTTCGCGGCACAAATGATAGGCAATCCCCGCATTTGTTTCGCAACCCGGTTCCAGCGTGGACATGGTACCGTCCAGAATAATCACGTGCGTCACGGCCCCACGACGCGGACCAAAATCCTGGGCCGGTCGTCGCCAAAACCTGGATTTGATCCAGCCAAACAGTTTCTTATTCAGCGCCTTTCGCAGCACTTTGCAGCAACTCCCAAACTTTATGCGGCGTGAACGGCATATCTGCCTGTTGCACCCCGCGATCCCACAGCGCGTCCTGAACAGCGTTCGCGACAGCCGCCAAAGCGCCGACGGTCCCCGCCTCGCCGCAGCCTTTCATTCCCATGATGTTGGCCGTAGATGGCACCGGTTCTGATGTGAATTCAATAGTGGGGACATCCCGTGCACGCGGCAAGGCGTAGTCCATAAACGTTGCCGTGAGCAATT
>JBAUHN010000424.1:0-2695 GCA_049680295.1 Sulfitobacter sp. | reverse complement strand
GGACAGGTCACGGGCCGGTACCGAAAGGCGTTTCGCAAGCCGTGCCAGTGTCAGGTTGCTGTCGCGAAAAAGTTCCTTGTCTTTCATAATCCCATTGAGGGTTCGCATTAACACGTGGTCCGCATCGGACGCGGGCGCTCGTTCGGGCGTATCTTTTTGTGAGGCACGCAGAATCAATGGCACGCCAATCAACGCCACGACAAAGACGAACCCGGCGAACAGGCCCGAAACCCCAGTCAGCAGCGTCACAAGCTGCGGATCACTTGCCACCAGACTGATCGCAAAGACCAAACCATCAGCGACAATCATCAGACCGATCAGCGCTATCGTTGCATAGATCGCCGCGCGCCACAGGCCAGTTGCGTGTGGCGGCACCGACAGGAAATCATCGGGGCCGTAGCGCAGCAAACCCGTCAACCGCACAATGTAGATACAGTTGATGGCGAGGATGAACACATCAGCAGAAACCGGTACGGGTGCGGCCACACCAACCATCGCGACGGCGACAAGCCCACCATTGCGCAGCAACATGCTGTTCCAGCGTGCGTTGTTGTCCACAGTCAGGGCAGCAAATCCCAGATAGGCCGAAGGTGCCGCCAAAATAGCAACAAAGGGCTGCACCCAGGCGGGCCAAAGCCAGTCCAAAGAAACCCGCATCCCAAGCAAAACAGTAACGAACACCAAACAGAGCAGAAAGGCGCAGAGAAACACCCTGGAGCGTGCTGGCACGCGCGTGTTCCACGCAAGCACATAGGCAGCGACGGTCATCAGAACGCTCACCAGCCATGTTATCGGAAATGCAGTCATCGGCGACGCTCTTGGCTGCGCAGCCGGCTCAGGGTCACAGGCGTCATGCCGAGGAATGACGCGATCAAAGAATGTCCAAATATTTCCTCATACCCGGGAAATCTTTCCCGAAACCAAGCGAGACGATCGGACCCGCCAAGTGCTGCAAGGCACCACTCCCGGTCGGCCTTGTGGCTTAGTTCCTTGCGCAGCACCCCGTTCGCCCAATCGCGAACCGGTTCCGATGCAAGCATCAGACTTAAGAGTTTGTCCCTGTCCATCCGCGCAATCGTGGCGTCGGTCACGGCCTCAACTTCAACAATCGATAAACTATCCCGCGTGCGTGCAATGTTTGGCGTCAAAACGTTGGGTCCAACATAAAGCCCGACGCAAACCTCAAGACCGCCTGGATCATAGATGCGGCTGGCAAAGCATCCCTCAAGCAAGATGAACTCATTGGTCTCGGGCTCTTCTTGCCGAATGATATGCGTCCCCTTCTCAATGCGTTTGATCGACCATTCGGATGCAAACCGTTCCCCGCTGGCCCGATCCGACAGATCAGGTGACTGCAAAAGAAACGTCAGCAAATCCATTCTGAGAAATCCTTATCAAATGATAATGTGCGGCGCGTCGTCCGGAGTCATGTGTTGCATATCTTAAGGAGTTTAGAAAATGACGACAGGAATTTGGTCGAGATATTGCGGTTTGGCAACATTTGGTTTTGGGACAGCGGGGGTGGCGATATACTTGGTCATGATCAACATAACGCTTGCCCATCTCAAAGCGTTGTCGGGTCAAGCACCCTTTGATATGCGCCCTTTTGGCTACGGCGCGCAGGAAGCAGCGGCGCTCCTTCAGGCGTTAGGTAAAAAAGGCCGTGTGTATTACCTCACCCGACAAATCCCACTGGATACGGTCTATCCAGCCCTACTCGCGCTGACTTTGATCTTTGCAATTTACCGGTTCAGACGAGACCTACCCGACAGCAAACTGGCCCGGGTTGGCGTGTGGGCTTCAGTAGGCGTTGCCATTCTTGACTACGCTGAAAACCTTGGTGTCGCAGCTATGATCGTAAGTTGGCCAGAATTGCCCGATCATCTGGTCCATGCGACCAGCGCGGTGTCTGTTGCGAAGTCCGGCACAACCACGTTCGCCGTGCTGGTCGTCTTATTGACAGCAGCCAACTGGGTTGCCCAAACACGAAGAAGGCGTTAGCGTTTTTTCACAAGCTTCGACCGGTCCCGCACACCAGAAACGCATCGTAGGCGCGCGAGTTTTCAACGCGTGGACGAAGCGACCCTCGCAAACTTGCATTTGAGCGGAGGCTCTGGTTCAGCTTGGAAAACCCTGCAATCGCGCTCACACACATAGAAAATGTGAGGTGTTGATGCCTGTCAGTTTTAATCCCTATGTGATTTCGAGGAACTGAATTTGGACTTCTGAAGGGGCTAGATAGGTCAGGTATTAACATGGGAAACGACTCGCAGCCGCGATCAGAACAGTTGTACTTTGTCCGTGCTGGTAAAGTTCGCGATTGTAACCATAGTCGGATTGATCTTCAGCTTCCTCAACTCGGACCTGTTACGCCTTATCCCGGGGGTGAAACGCGTGATCTAGTTTCATAGGTTGCCGGTGGCTCGGCAGGGTTACTACATAGGGTGGTGGCTAAGCCTAGGGTCAGGACCCATTAATCCTGCGTCGACAGTTTGTCTGATTTTTTTGCTCCCAAGGAACATCTGTGCAGGAATAGTGGTTCTATTTCAATCAGATGTGACGCCTCCTCTCGGGATCTTTCTGCGAAAGACCCTGCCGGGCAAGGGAGAGCGGGAAAATCCGACAAACCCAGAGGGCGGCAATTTCACGTCATTTCAGCGCCTTGGGCCGTTTGCAAATAGAACCACTATTGCCG
>JBAUHN010000423.1:0-10529 GCA_049680295.1 Sulfitobacter sp. | reverse complement strand
CGGTGAAGGCGCTTGAGCATATGAGCAAGGGTGCGCTGTTTATCGACTGCTCGACCGTCGAGGTGGAAAGCGCGCGCAATACGTCTGAGGCTGCTGAGGACGCGGGCGTCTTGGCCGTCGACGCACCTGTGTCGGGTGGCATCGGTGGCGCGTCCGCGGGAACGCTGACCTTTATGGCAGGCGGGTCCGAGGCGGCTTTCGCCAAGGCGGCACCGCTCTTTGACATCATGGGCCAAAAGGCCGTGCATTGCGGAGACGCAGGCGCAGGTCAGGCGGCGAAAATCTGTAATAATATGATTTTGGGTGCCACGATGATCGCCACATGCGAAGCTTTCGCGCTGGCGGACAAACTGGGGCTGGACCGTCAGAAAATGTTTGACGTGGTCAGCACATCGTCGGGATATTCATGGTCAATGAACGCCTATTGCCCGGCGCCGGGCGTCGGCCCGCAATCGCCCGCTGACAATGGTTACGCACCCGGGTTCGCGGCGGAATTGATGCTCAAGGATCTGGGCCTGTCGCAACAAGCCGCACAAAGCGTTGACGCAGATACACCGATGGGCCAGTTGGCTCAGAGGCTTTATGCGCAGTTTGTTGACAATGAAGACGGGCGCGGCAAGGATTTCAGTGCTATGTTGCCCCGGTTTGTCGCGCGCGGCAGATCAGATTGATGTCGCGATTAAGCGGTTTCCTGTCTGCCTGGGCTTTAAGTCTAACGTAACATTCCCAAGCGGAACGCGCCCATGACCCTGCTCTTTCAAGACTTTGCGGCCACACTGCGTTGTGACGATCTGCCTGACCAGGTGCTGGCGATCTTGCGCCGCTCGTTTCTGGACACTGTTGGCGTGGCGGCCGTCGGCTCGACCACGCAGATGGCAGATATTTCGCGACGCGGTGCAATCGCAGTTTTTGGTGCGGGCGGTGCAGGTGCGGCGCGCATTTTGATGAACGGACAATCCGTCAGCCCCGCCGGAGCCGCGATGGCAGGCGCTTTCACCGTGGATAGTGTTGACGCGCATGACGGGACATCGCCTTGCAAAGGCCATGCGGGTTCCGCCGTCTTTCCGGCTTTGTTGGCGATGGCGGATGTTGCCGCGACCTCTGACAAACCCATGCAGGGCGCTGATTTCGCACCACTTTTGGCGATCGGATATGAGATCAGTTATCGCGCAGGCCTGGCGCAACATGCGACTTGCGCGGATTATCACACCTCTGGCGCGTGGACGGCTGTGGGGGTTGCTGCGGCCACGGCCCGCGCCCTGGGATGTGACGCAGGCCAGATCCGCCACGCGGCGGGCATTGGCGAATACCACGGGCCACGCAGTCAGATGATGCGCTGCATTGATCATCCGACGATGCTGCGCGACGGCGTCGGCTGGGGCGCGCCATCCGGGGTGACAGCCGCCTATCTGGCGCGCGAAGGCTTTACCGGCGCCCCTGCCCTGACCTGCGAAGATGCGCCCGAATTCTGGTCCGACCTGGGCGATAACTGGCGACTGGTTGAGGACACCCATTACAAACCTTACCCCTGTTGCCGCTGGGCCCATCCCAGCCTTGATGCAGCATCGGATTTGATGACGACACACGGCCTGCATCACAGCCAGATCGACGCGGTGGATATCCGAACATTTCATAACGCGACCCGTCTGGCGGGTCATACGCCGACCACCCCGGATGAGTTTGCCTATGCAATCGCCTTTCCGGTTGCGGCGATGATTGTGCGGGGTCAATTGGGCCCGCAGGAACTGACGCCCGAGACATTGAAAGACCCCGAGATTTTGCGGATCAGCAAGGCCACCCAATTGATCGACGACGCGCATTTCACCAAGATCAGTGTGGGCAAACGCTGGGCGCAGGTATCATTGCGCCTGAAGGACGGGCAGACCCTGACATCAGACCCGCGCACCCCGCGCGGTGACACCGATTTACCGCTCAGCGACGCCGAGATTTCCGACAAATTTCACCTGTTTGCCGACCCGGTTCTGGGCAGATCCCGCGCCGATGAAATCGAAGGGCTGTGCGGCCAGTTCGACACGCTGGACGCCCGCGAATTTTCGCGCTTGCTGGACCTGTGCCTGACCGCGCCGTAACCTTTACTCGGCGGCAACTCTTTTGGCGTTGCTCAGCATCCCTTTAAGGTATTTCCCAGTATAGCTGTCGGCATTCTCGGCCACCTGTTCCGGCGTGCCTGTGGCCACAACCTGACCGCCGCCATCGCCACCTTCGGGGCCGATATCAATGATGTGATCGGCGGTTTTCACCACATCCAGATTGTGTTCGATCACGATCACCGAATTGCCCTGTTCGACCAATTCATGCAACACTTCCAACAGCTTGCGCACGTCTTCGAAATGCAGACCTGTTGTTGGTTCGTCCAGAATATACAGCGTGCGACCAGTTGAGCGTTTGCTCAGCTCCTTACTTAGTTTCACCCGCTGCGCCTCGCCTCCCGACAGGGTTGTCGCCTGCTGACCCACCTTGATATAGCCCAGCCCAACCCGCATCAGCGCATCCATCTTTTCACGGATTGAAGGCACCGCCTGAAAGAACGTCTGCGCGTCCTCGACCGTCATATCCAGCACATCTGCGATGCTTTTGCCCTTGAACTTAATCTCAAGCGTTTCGCGGTTATAGCGCTTGCCGCGACAGGTCTCGCATTCGACGTAAACATCCGGCAAAAAGTGCATTTCGATCTTGATCACACCGTCGCCCTGGCACGCCTCACATCGCCCGCCTTTGACGTTAAAGCTAAAACGACCCGGTTTGTATCCCCGCGCCTTGGCCTCGGGCAGGCCGGAAAACCAGTCGCGGATCGGGGTGAAGGCACCGGTATAGGTCGCAGGGTTGGACCGCGGGGTCCGGCCAATGGGGCGCTGATCAATGTCGATAACTTTATCCAGCAATTCCAGACCCTTGATGGTTTGACAGGGGGCCGGGGTCTGGCGCGCACCGTTCAGCCGCATCGACGCGGTCTTGAACAAGGTTTCGATCGTCAGGGTCGATTTGCCGCCCCCCGACACGCCGGTCACGCAGACAAATTTGCCCAATGGGAAATCAACCGTCACATTTTTGAGGTTGTTGCCGGTCGCCTTGACCACCTGAATCTTGTTCTTTTTGCCTTTGCGCCGCGTCGCCGGGATCGGAATTTCGCGCACGCCGGTCAGGTACTGCCCGGTGATGGATGCCTTATTGGCTGCAATCACTTCCGGTGTGCCATGCGCCACCACTTCGCCGCCATGCACGCCGGCACCAGGGCCGATGTCAAAGACATAATCGGCCTCGCGAATGGCCTCTTCATCATGTTCGACCACGATCACCGTATTGCCCTGATCGCGCAGGTTTTTCAGGGTTTGCAACAGGCGGTCATTGTCGCGTTGGTGCAGGCCGATCGAGGGTTCGTCCAGCACATAAAGCACACCTGTCAGGCCCGATCCGATCTGGCTGGCCAATCTGATCCGCTGGCTTTCACCGCCACTTAGCGTGCCGCTGTTGCGGCTGAGCGTCAGGTATTCCAGCCCGACATTGTTCAAAAAACCCAAACGTTCGCGGATTTCCTTCAAAATCGCGCGGGCAATTTCGTTTTTCTGTTTGCTGAGCGATTCCGGTACAGATGTGCACCAGTCATAGGCCTCGCGGATCGACATTTGCACAACCTCGCCGGCATGCAGCAGCGTGCCCTTGCCGCCATCTGCCGGGCCAATTTTCACCGCCAGTGCTTCGGCCCGCAGGCGGTAGCCGTTGCAGGTGCCGCAGGACCGGTTGTTTTGGTAGCGCTCAAACTCTTCCCGGATCCAGTTGCTGTCGGTCTCGCGGTAGCGGCGTTCCATATTGGGAATGACGCCTTCGAAAACACGGGTCACCTGATAGACCCGGCCGCCTTCGTCATAGCGGAACGGAATTTCGTCTTTGCCAGAGCCGTAAAGGAACACTTGCTGCACATTTTCAGGCAAGTCTTTCCACTTGGCCGATTGCTTGAACCCGTAGTGTTTGGCAATCGCCTCAATGGTTTGCAGGAAATAGGGCGATTTACCCTTGCGCCAGGGCGCCAGCGCGCCGTCATAGATTTTCAGGTTCTGATCCGGCACCACCAGCCGTTCGTCGAAAAACAATTCAACCCCCAGCCCGTCGCATTCCGGACATGCCCCAAAGGGGGCGTTGAACGAAAACAGACGCGGTTCAATTTCGGGGATGGTAAAGCCGCTGACCGGACAGGCAAATTTTTCCGAGAACGTATAGCGTTCAGGATCGCCTGTGGCACCTTCGGCCTGCGCCGTTTCCAGTATCGCGATGCCATCAGCCAGATCAAGGGCGGTGCGCAGGCTGTCGGCCAGCCGGGTTTCCAGCCCTTCGCGCACCACGATCCGGTCAACGACGACATCGATGTCATGGCGGAATTTCTTGTCCAGCGTCGGCGGCTCGTCCAGTTCGTAAAACGCGCCATCCACCTTGACCCGCTGGAACCCCTGCTTGCGCAATTCCAGAAATTCCTTGCGGTATTCGCCTTTACGGTCGCGGATGATCGGGGCCAGCAGATAGGCGCGCGTGCCTTCCTCCATCGCCATGATCCGGTCGACCATGTCCTGCACTTGCTGGGCCTCAATCGGTTTGCCGGTGGCGGGTGAATAGGGCGTGCCAACGCGGGCAAACAAAAGCCGCATATAGTCGTAGATTTCCGTCACCGTCCCGACGGTCGAACGGGGGTTTTTTGACGTGGTTTTCTGTTCAATCGAAATGGCCGGGCTTAGACCTGCGATGTGATCGACATCCGGTTTTTGCATCATGTCCAGAAATTGCCGCGCATAGGCGGACAGCGATTCCACATAGCGGCGCTGACCTTCGGCATAGATCGTATCAAAGGCGAGACTGGATTTGCCAGACCCCGATAACCCGGTGATCACAACCAACTGATCGCGCGGAATATCCACGTCGATGTTTTTCAGATTGTGTTCGCGTGCGCCGCGGACTTCTACGTATTTCAACTCAGCCATCTTGCCCCCCGGGGTTCCATCGTCAGACATAGAGCGACCGGATGGATTCTCCAATCGGAAATTGAGAACGAAAATAGAACATTAACCGCGTTTTCGTAAAGAGGCCAGACAAAGATGGGTCGCAGCACCCAAGATAAATGCCGTGGCCGTCAGAATGGGCAAACCGGTGTAGCCAAAGGCACCCACGGTTGCCGCCATCACCGGCGTGCCAAGGGTGTTGCCGATATTGCCCATCTGCGCCATCGCGCCATTGGCCTGTGCCTGCCGCGCCGGATCGCTGTTCAGTTCCGGCACGGCTGAAAAACTGGCACCCTGTATCAACCCCATTGATCCCGCCAATGCGATGCAGGCCAACGCGTCACCGGGTGCCATCAGCAGCCACAGCATCATTATCGCGCTAAGCGCAAAGCCCAAGATAATAACCTGCACGGCGGTCAACACCCGCAACAGCGCGACACCAGCGGTCATAGAAACGGCGATGCTGGTCAGGGGCATTGCCCCCATCACAAACGCCCGTTGGTCTGCGCCGATATAGGGCGGCAATACGGTCAGGACGGCAACAAAGCAAAAGGTGTAAAACAACCATCCGGCCGCTGGTGCCGCGACAAAAGGCGAACGATAAATCGCTCGATGGTCATTGATGATTTTTGACAGCGACAGCGCGCCCGGCACGCTGTCAATATCCAGTCGTCGCAGCCTGGCCCCAAGAAAGATCGCAAATCCGGCCATATAAAGACCATGCGCCAAAAACAACGCAGGCAGCCCGTATCCGGCGACCAGCGGTAACCCGCCCCAGGCCAGAACAGTAAAGGCCACGCCAAAGAAGGTGCCCCACAGGGTCAGTGTAAAACCACGGTCCTTTGGCGCGCTGATCTGGGCGATGAGCGTTGGCGTCGCCACCACAATCGCAAGGTGTGACACACCTTCGATACCGCGGCTCAACAACATCCAAGGCAGCGGTGGCAACGTGGCCTGAAACACCGAAACCGCAGCGCCAATCCACAACGCCCATAGCAATGCCCGGCGGTATCTGATGCGCGCCACCAGCAACCCGGCCACCACCCCAAACACGATGCCGAAAAAGCCAACCAGTGACACAATAAAACCTAGGCTGGCGCCCGCATCCGGATAGATCTGCGGTAATTTGTCAAAAATCACGCTGACTTTGCCGTATTGTGCAGCCGCACCCAAACCCGCGCCCCACAGGGCAAAGATCATCGCAAACGGCGTTTTCAAAGGCGTTTTCGTCGGCAAAATCCGGGGTCTCCAACCATCAGAGACCCCGTTTTCAGGTCACATGTGAATCACACGACCATAGGCATCCAGCACACTTTCGTGCATCATTTCAGAAAGCGTCGGATGGGGGAAGACCGTATTCATCAGGTCCTCTTCGGTGGTCTCCAACGCGCGCCCGACGACATAGCCCTGGATCAGTTCGGTGACTTCTGCGCCGATCATATGCGCGCCCAGCAATTCGCCGGTTTTGGCGTCAAATATGGTTTTGATCATACCCTCTGCCTCGCCCAAAGCGATGGCTTTGCCGTTGCCAATAAACGGGAAACGCCCGACCTTGATGTCCAGCCCCAGTTCCTTCGCTTTGGCCTCGGTATAGCCGACAGAGGCCACCTGAGGATGGCAATAGGTGCAGCCTGCGATGCTTTCGGGTTTGACGGGATGCGGGTGTTTTCCGGCCATCAATTCGGCCACCATCACACCCTCATGACTGGCTTTATGCGCCAGCCAAGGCGCGCCGGCAATGTCGCCAATGGCATAAAGACCGTCAACGCCAGTGCGGCAATATTCATCCGTAACAACATGGGTGCGATCCAGCTTGACGCCCAGTTCTTCAAGGCCCAGCCCTTCGACATTCCCGACAATTCCGACCGCTGAAATGACGGTATCAAACTCCATCTTTTCAATTTTGCCATCTTTTTCGATATGCGCAGTGACCTTGCCTTTGCCCCGGTCCAATTGCTTGACCATCGCCTTTTGCATGATCTTCATGCCCTGTTTCTCAAACGACTTTTTGGCAAATGCAGAAATCTCTGCGTCCTCGATGGGCAGCACGCGGTCCATCACTTCGACCACGGTCGTGTCGGCGCCAAGGGTATTGTAGAAACTGGCAAACTCAATGCCGATGGCGCCTGACCCGATGACCAGCAATTTCTTGGGCATGTGTTTGGGGTCCAGCGCGTGTTTGTAGGTCCAGACCAGATCGCCATCTGCCTCTAACCCCGGCAATTCGCGGGCCCGCGCGCCGGTGGCCAGAACGATGTTTTTGGCGCTCAGGGTTTCGGTGCCCTTGTCGGTCTTAACGCTGACCTTGCCCTTGGAGGGCAGTGTCGCAGCACCCATGAACACGGTCACCTTGTTCTTTTTCATCAGATGACCGATGCCACCCGACAGTTGCCCCGCAACCTTGCGCGACCGTTTGACCACGGCATCCAGATCATAGTCGATGCCCTCGGCTTTTAGGCCAAATTCCTTGGCGCGTTGCATCAGGTGAAAGACCTCGGATGACCGCAGCATCGCCTTGGTTGGAATGCATCCCCAGTTCAGACAAATCCCGCCCAGATGCTCGCGCTCGACAATAGCGACGTTCATGCCCAGTTGCGCGCCGCGAATAGCGGCAACATAGCCCCCTGGTCCCGCACCGATTACGATTAAATCAAAGGATTTGTCGGCCATATGATGTCCTTACTCACAGGGGTTGTGAATTTAGTTTACTATTAAACTAAACCCGCCTGCGCAGCACCATACTGCGCCTGCGCCCTGATCGTAAAGGGGGCGAATGACCGCTCGCTCAGGCCACGCCTTCAGGCTGCGGCTGCGGCCTGCAACTGACGCAGTGTTTCGCCGTACCCGCCACTTGCAACATAAGATTGCTCGGTCAGGGTTGCGCTGCGTTCCAGTGCCGCGTTGCGGTATGGAAACCGTCCGAATTGGCGGATAACTTCGCGGTGTGCCCGTGCGTGCAACATGTTTTGCGCACCCCACTTTGGCATCCGTTCACACATCAGTCGCACACAGCGTTCCTGATCACACAGGTTTTCCGAATGCATCAGCGGCAGATAGAAAAACTGGCGCGCCGGTTCGTCAATCCGCATATCCCAGCGTTTGTCGATTGCCGATTTGGCAGCCGCCATCGCAGCACGATCACTGGCAAAGGATTTCCCCGTGCCACGGAACATATTGCGCGAAAATTGATCTGTAAGGATAATATAGGCCAATGCACCGCTTGGGTAAGTCAGCCAAAGTGAAAAGCGGCCGTCGCATGCGCCTTTCCAGGTGTCCAGAAACCGACGCCTGATTTCGTCGTCTAAATTCTTATTCTCGTTGTACCAACCCGTTGGGCCAACTTCATCTAACCAAAACTCTAATATTTCTTCAGGACCATACATTGCGCGCTCTCCTATACATTGTGCGTGCAGTTACCAGTTAACGTCTTTTTACACTTTCTTCATACTCACAAATTACGTCATTTGCGACATAAAGTCATGTAATTTTACGTCTTTTCGACCTCAGGTTGATTTTCGTCAGCATATTCTTCGGTGAATTCCAATCCTACGTTGGTTGCAGATTGACTGACCGCCACATAGGCGCCTGTCTCGGCGACCGGAACAGAGGCACGCTGGGTTGAGCGGTAGAGCGCATAGGCCATAAGCGCTATGAAAAGGATGCCGGTGAACATGTAAAAGCCTGCCGGGCCAACCTGATCCATGATCCAGCCTGTAATCATCGGACCCGCAATTGCGCCAAGCCCATTGATAAAGATCAGCCCGCCGGATGCGGCTGCCATATCTTCGTGTTCCAGAAAGTCATTGGTATGGGCGATCAGCAGGGAATAAAGCGGGTTCGACATGCCGCCAATGACAAAAGCAGCGATCAGCAAAATTGTGAAGTCGCTGCCCATCAATATCCCCAACAGCGACCCCAATGCGCCAATTGCAGATACAATCGTGATCAAAAAGCGCCGGTCCATTCTGTCCGAGATAAAGCCGATTGGATATTGCAGCACCACGGACCCGACAAAAAATGCGGCCACAAAGGTCGAGATTTGCGCAACCGAAAGCCCGGCTTTTGCGCCATATACCGACGCCATGCCAAATTGCGCCGAGAATATTCCGCCCAGCAGAAACATCCCCACACAACCCATCGGCGAAAATGACATCAACTCGCGCAAGCTCATCGGTTTGGTGGTGTCAAAGGCAGGTGTCGGGCTGATCGACAGCAAAATCGGCGTGACGGCGATCGACACCAGCACCGATGGAATGACGAACAAGACATAACCAGACGGATCTGCGGTCAGCAGCAGGGCCTGTGACACGACGATGCCGGCGGTCTGAACGATCATGTACAGCGACAATGCCTGACCCCGGTTTTTGTTGGTTGCGGCATTGTTCAGCCATCTTTCAGCCGTCACATAAACCGCCGAAAAGCAAAACCCGATCAGCACGCGGCCCGCGGCCCAGACCCAAGGGTCGGCAAATGTCGGGTAAATGATCATCACTGCCGAGATCAGCGACGCAAGGGCCGCAAAAACCCTGACATGGCCGACGCGGCGGATCATGCGCGGCGCCAGACGCGATCCGCCCAGGAAGCCTACAAAGTACGCCGACATAACAACCGACATTTGCAGCGTCGAAAAGCCTTCGATTTCACCACGGATACCCAGCAAAGTACCCTGCATGCCGTTGCCGATCATCAACAGCGACATTCCCAGCAACAGCGCCCAAGCGCTCGACAGAACCTGTATCATTTGCGTCTCCAAGTCGCTGTCGACTAAAAAGGGTGTGGCAATTGGTGTTTCGGTATTAAACTGTTCGGATAGTCCCGAATGGTCGTGTCTAATCGCTACCATTCGGGTCGTTTTCCCGCTTCTCACAGGCCTGAGGAAATAGCAAGGACGCATCGCCGTAAGAAAAGAAACGGTAACTTTCGGCAATGGCATGGGCGTAAATCTGCCTGATGGTGTCTTGCCCCATCAGGGCCGATACCAGCATCATCAAAGTTGATTTGGGCAGATGAAAGTTGGTCATCAGCGCATCTGCCACCTGAAACTGAAAGCCGGGATAGATAAATATGTCAGTGTTGCCTTCCCAGGGCTGAGTGACGCCTGATTGCGCCGCCGTTTCTATCAGGCGCAGCGCGGTTGTCCCGACCGGAATAATCCGCCCGCCTGCCGCTTTGGTTTGGGCGATTTCGGATGCGGCCATGGCGCTGACCTGCCCCCATTCGGCGTGCATTTTGTGGGTCAGGACATCGTCCACTTTCACAGGCAGAAATGTGCCTGCCCCGACATGCAGCGTTACATAGCTGATATCGACGCCTTTGGACATCAACGTATCCAGCATGGTTTGGTCAAAATGCAGTGATGCCGTCGGGGCAGCAACCGCCCCTTTGTTGCGGGCGAATACGGTTTGATAGTCTTTCATATCGCGCCCGTCCGCAGGCCGTTTGGCGGCGATATAGGGCGGCAATGGCATCGCACCTGATCGGTCAAGCTCGGCGTCAAAATCATCGCCCGAGAGATCAAAGCGC
>JBAUHN010000422.1:0-2032 GCA_049680295.1 Sulfitobacter sp. | reverse complement strand
GAAGCGAACGAGCTAAAGACTGATGGCTGGTTCGCGTTCAGCCGAAATCCGATATACGTATTCTCAATTGTTGGCATGATTGGGGCCGTAATTGCAATCAATTCATCGTACGCGAATTGGCTGCTAGCCTGAATAATTCGTGAAGCGGTAGAAGAAATAAGAAAAGGAAGGCTGATGGTGTGTTAGAAATGAGTTTGCACACTTATGAATAACAGACCAAAAAACCTTCCTTATGAACAAAGATAACACAAGGGATTCGGTTGTGTTTGAGGACCTGTTTGGCAAGCAGGTAGTGGCACGATTTGATCAACCGGACAGCAGCTCGGACGGTGGGGCGTTGTTGCTCAAGGCGTGTGATGAGCGCTTGGGCCTGACGCAGGCACTGAGCGATTGTCTGGTGGATTCGCGCCAGCCCGGCAAAGTGGTCCATGAACTGCGCGATCTGATTCGCCAGCGGGTGTATGGCCTGGGGTGTGGGTACGAGGACTGCAACGATGCGGCCCGCTTAAAGAGTGATGCGATCCATAAGATGCTGATCGACCGGGACCCGGTCCAAGGGTTGGATCTGGCCAGTCAGGCGAGCCTGTCGCGCTTTGAGAACGGCGTGAGCGCCACCGAGCTGATGCGCATGGGCAACGCGCTGGCCGATCGGGTCATCAAGCATCACAAGAGGCGTCTGGGCAAACGGGCCAAGCGCATCACAGTGGAGTTGGACCCCACCGATGACCAGACCCATGGGGGCCAGCAGCTCAGTTTCTTCAATGGGTTTTATCGTGGCTACTGCTACCTGCCGATGACCGGGTTCGTGCAGTTCAACGATGAGCCGGACCAGCACTTGTTTGCTTACGTGCTGCGCGGTGGAGACGCGGGCCCGGCGCGCGGGGCGCTGGGCATCCTGGATCGGATCCTCACGCGCCTGGCCGCTGCGTTCCCTAAGGCAAGGGTTTTAGTGCGCCTGGATGCCGGCTTCTGCGGCCCGGCGCTCTTTGATTTGCTGGAGGCGCACGGGGTGGGCTATGTGGTGGCGATGGCCAAGAACTCGGTGCTCTCAGGCCACGCACAGCCGTGGCTCAAACCGTTGCGCCGACGGAGCAAGCAGACCGAACAATCGCACAAAGACTACGGCGAGTGCGACTACAAGGCGCGCAGTTGGGGCCTAGCTCGGCGGGTAATCTTCAAAGCCGAAGTGCTGGCCTATGAGGGGCGAGCAAGCAAGGACAACGCCCGGTTCGTGGTGACCAACCTGAAGCAAACGCCCAAATGGGTCTATGAGCGCATCTACTGCGCGCGGGCCAACATCGAGAACCGGATCAAAGAGCTCAAGCTGGACCTGGTCATTGGCCGCACCAGTTGTACCAGCTTTAAGGCCAATCAGTTTCGGGCACTGCTGGCGGCCAGCGCCTACGTGTTGTTCCAGATGTTGCGCGCCAAAGCGGCGGACACCGATCTGCGCAACGCCCAGGTGCGCACCCTGCGCGAGAGGCTGATCAAACTGGGCGTGTGGGTCACGCGCTCGGCGCGGCGCATCGTGCTGCACCTGCCCGACTCGGCGCCATGGCGCAATGAGTGGTGTCGTATCGCCCGCTCACTCGGTGCCGTGCCAGGGTAGCGGCGGCAAAACTATCAACGCTTGTATCGACTACGCCGACGATCACGATTGGCGCTATTCAGTGCTGCCCCAAGCACTGCCAAAGTCCGTCAATCACCCAACAATTCGGCGTCACCCCACACAAAACACCGTGTCATGGCACCATTGACACTGCCAAGGGCACCAAAACCCTTCAATGAAGGCATTATCAGTGACTGAATCCGAACCTCAACGCTCTTCGTGCATAACTCAGGCTAGGTCACGGCTCTGGCCCAGTTTCGCTTGTTGCACCGGCATCAACAAATTGATAGGCTGCTTCAGCCATCGACGCACAGTCAGTTACCGAATAAGCGGCAAAAAACTGTGCCCCACAACGCGCAGGAAGCCCATGTCAACACCCGACCCCCGAATTCTTAACAGTCCGTCTGCCGACCGTAATAAAGA
>JBAUHN010000421.1:0-11241 GCA_049680295.1 Sulfitobacter sp. | reverse complement strand
TAACGGGCACGGTTCAACTGGCTGAAGGCACTGAAATGGTGATGCCGGGCGACAACGTATCCTTTGGCGTTGAACTGATCGCACCAATCGCGATGGAACAAGGCCTGCGCTTTGCCATCCGCGAAGGCGGCCGCACGGTTGGGGCTGGTGTTGTGTCGAAGATTACCGAGTAATCTACGACCGACACCGCATGGGCGACAGTTGTTCCCCAGGACCGACGAGAGCCCACCCCCGATCGCAACCGGGGACCAGGGTTCGAAATAGAAAGAAAGGCCGCTCCAAAAGGACGCGGCCTTTTTTGCGCCCTTAACAAATTTTACGAGGCGGCTTTAACGTGAAAGCCATGCGGACGCAGCGACAGTTTGCAGACCTTGCGCCAAAGTCGGCCTCAGGGACGCCGTTCAACAAACGGTGGTTTTCTTCGCCTCTGTCAAGGTCCGCTTCATGCAGCTCTTGTCGAGATAGGCAGAGGGCTTTCCTTGCTTTGTGTATTTCTTAAAATGTGGTAAACTTTCTCGATTAGGAACCGGCTCAAAGAGGTCGGTCCATGCTTTGAGGCAGAAAAATGAGCGACGAGACCACGCAAGACAAGTTTTTGCAGGCTTCCCTTCGACACCTAAACGCATTGCGAAATGCGCAGGGCGATGCGGTTATGCCATTTCCACAGGGTTGGTTTGACTTGCCTGATCGTCAGTTGGCCGATCTGGGCGCAATGTTCTTTCTTATTTCGATGTCGAGCTATCACAAAAACCGGCCGCTTGCGCAGGTGTTCTCAACGCTTGAGACCCCTCTGCGTCTGTCGCAGTATCGTATTTTTCGCTCTGACGGCTTCCCCAGAGCCTTTTTTACATGGGCCGGATTGGACCACAGCACCGAACGGCAGTTCGCCGTCGAACACGCACCCCTTAGAAAAGAGCAGTGGAACAGCGGGGCTTCGCTTTGGGTGGTGGATCTATCAGCGCCCTTTGGTCATTTGGATCAGGTTATCACAATGATGGCCGCCAATCGCCAGACAAACCGGGTGCGCACGCTTTGGCACAACCGGGCTGGAACCCGCGCGCGCGTCATCGAATGGAACCGCCAAAACGCCGACGGCGAAATTGCAGTCACTTCCTATGGGCAAAACCAGTTCATACAACAGCTTGATCGCGAGGCCTGAGTTATGGGCAGTCCAAACATCGGAGGCGACCTGAGCGGAAGCATTGACGAAGGCGACATCAGTATCGGTGGTGACTTGGATGACATTAATGGACTCACCGGCAATACAGATGACACATTCACGATAACTGCGCAGGGAAACTACGGAACGGCCACGATCAATAGCACGACGGGTGAGTGGACATATACCCTCGACAACAGCGATCCCGATGTGATTGCTTTGAATTTGGGCGAGACGCTCACTGACATTTTCACTGTCAACATGTTGGACAATAGCGGATTTGGGGCCGGTCAATCTGATACGGACAATGTCACGATTACGATCAATGGCATTGTTTGCTTTGCAGCAGGTACCCAAATCGAAACGCGGGACGGCCTGCGGTCTATTGAGACACTTAATGCAGGCGATATTTGTTTGACCGTATGCGGTAGCGCACGTCAAATTCGCTGGATAGGCCGTCGTGAAGTGACGCGGGGTGAGTTGTTGGAGGACCCAAAACTGCGCCCTGTTAGGATCACCAAGGGCGCCTTGGGGGGCGGGTTGCCTTTGTGTGATTTGCTCGTTTCAAGGCAACACCGGATGCTTGTCCGTTCGCAGATAGCTCAGCGGCTTTTTGGTGTGCAAGACGTTCTTATACCGGCCGTAAAACTGACGAGCATGCCGGGCATTTTCATCGACAATGATATCTGCGCCGTTACTTATTTCCACATACTTTTAGATCGACACGAAGTTATTCTTGCCGAAGGTACACCATCGGAAAGTCTGCTCACTGGTCCAGAGACGTTGAAGTCAATTACCCCTCAAGCGCGAGAAGAAATCCTGGCCCTGTTTCCGGAAGTAGCCGAACTGGGCTATTCCCCTAGACCCGCGGTTCACATCCCGCCCGGAAAGTTGCAAAAGCAACTTATCGTGCGGCACCTTGAAAGTAACACGCCCCTATTGCAGATGGTCAACAAACGTTCTTTTATGGAACGCCCATGAAACGCCATGTTTGATGCTTGCATAAACTCTGTTCAAAATCCAAATGGTTGTTGACCGTTTTTTGTTTCTACCGTGATAGCAGGGATTAGCGGCATCGCGGATATTGGGCAAAGATGGCTCAGATCGGACGTCAGTGAACAGACCCTCAGCCCGCAGGCATTCCAGCTTATTCCCCTTCTTAGATCAGGGTTGAATCTCTTCGCAGTTCCGCATCCTAAACACCCCTTGCCACCACCGCGCCTATCCCCTATTGAACCCCAACTGACTCGGGGTACGTCCATACGTGCCCCGTTTCAGTTAACACCTAAGACGCGATGAGGCGGGTCGATGAGCGGCCCCCCTCCAATCCGTTGAAATCCCAATCTAAGGGATATGCATATGGCTCAGAGCCAAAACATCCGTATTCGCCTGAAGGCGTTTGACTATCGGGTGCTTGATGCCTCCACTCAGGAAATCGTCAACACTGCAAAGCGCACAGGCGCTTCTGTACGCGGTCCAATTCCGCTGCCGAACAAGATTGAGAAATTCACCGTTCTGCGTGGTCCCCACGTTGACAAGAAATCCCGTGACCAGTTTGAGATCCGCACGCACAAGCGGCTGCTGGATATCGTTGATCCGACCCCCCAGACCGTGGACGCGCTGATGAAGCTCGACCTGGCCGCTGGTGTGGACGTCGAGATCAAGCTGCAATCATAAGCCTAGGAGGGTAATATCATGTTGCGCTCAGGCGTTATTGCAAAAAAGATGGGCATGACCCGTCTGTTCATGGACGACGGTCGGCAGATTCCTGTGACCGTTCTTCAACTCGATGGCCTTCAGGTTGTGGCTCAGCGCACGATCGAGAAAGACGGCTATATTGCTGTTCAGCTCGGTGCCGGTACGGCCAAAGCCAAACGGACCTCTCAGGCGATGCGTGGCCACTTTGCCTCAGCCAAGGTCGAACCCAAACGTAAAGTGGCTGAATTCCGCGTCGATGCGGATGCGATGCTCCCGGTTGGCGAAGAGATCATCGCGGATCATTATTTTGCGGGTCAGTATGTTGACGTCGCAGGGACTTCCGTTGGTAAGGGCTTTCAAGGCGCGATGAAGCGTCACAACTTTGGCGGTCTGCGTGCGACCCACGGTGTTTCAATCTCGCACCGCTCGCACGGCTCGACAGGTCAGTGTCAGGATCCCGGCAAAGTTTTCAAAGGCAAGAAAATGGCCGGTCACATGGGCGCGGCGCGCGTCACCACGCAGAACCTTGAAGTCGTCAAGACCGACAGCTCGCGTGGGTTGATCATGGTCAAGGGCGCGGTGCCCGGATCCAAAGGTGGTTGGGTCACAGTCAAAGACGCTGTGAAAAAACCATTCCCTGAGAACGCAATCGTTCCCGCAGCACTGGCATCCGCCGCTCGGGAAGCCGCAAAAGCCGCCGAGGCCGCCGCCGCCGCCGCCGAGGCCGAGGCCGAAGAAGCCGCAGCCGCTGCCGCAGCCGAAGAACAGGCAGCCATGGAAGCCGCAGAAGCAGCCGAAGCAAAGACAGATGTCGTAGCTGAAGCAGAAAAGAAAGAAGGTGACGCATGAAACTAGATGTCATCAAACTTGACGGCGGCAAAGCTGGTTCGGTTGATCTGGACGAGGCCCTGTTTGGTCTTGAGCCACGCGCCGACATCCTGCACCGCGTCGTCCGCTGGCAGCGCAACAATGCGCAGGCTGGCACGCATAAGGTCAAGACCCGTCGCGAGGTCAACTATTCCACCAAAAAGATCTACCGTCAGAAGGGCACCGGCGGCGCACGCCACGGCGCGCGTTCTGCGCCGATCTTCCGCGGGGGTGGTGTCTATAAGGGCCCGGTTGTCCGCAGCCACGGCCACGAGCTGACCAAAAAGTTCCGCAAGCTGGGCCTGCGTCATGCACTGTCGGCCAAGATGAAAGCAGGCGAGCTTGTGATCATCGACGAGGCGGCAGGCGAGGGTAAAACCGCAGCACTGGCCAAGCAGATTGCATCGCTCGGCTGGAAACGCGCACTGATCATTGACGGCGCGTCCGTCAATGAAGGGTTCGCCCAAGCCGCGCGTAACATCGAAGGTCTGGATATCCTGCCAACGATGGGCGCAAACGTCTATGATATCCTGAAGCGTGATACACTTGTGATCACCAAAGCCGGGATCGAAGCACTGGAGGCCCGTTTGAAATGAGCACGAAGGCTGAACACTACGATGTGATCCGCAAGCCGATCATCACCGAGAAAGCCACAATGGCGTCCGAAAATGGCGCCGTGGTCTTTGAGGTCGCGATCGACAGCAATAAACCCCAGATCAAAGAGGCCGTAGAGGCGCTGTTTGGTATAAAGGTTAAAGCGGTCAACACAACGATCACCAAAGGCAAAGTCAAACGCTTCCGTGGCCAGCTTGGCAAACGGAAAGACGTGAAAAAGGCCTATGTCATGCTCGAAGAGGGCAACACAATTGACGTATCAACGGGCCTGTAAGGGCTGCGGTTGATTGGATTGAAAGGCCCCTCGCGGAAACGCGGGGGGCTTTATTTTTGCCAGTGATGCGCGCGCCGGGCAGCGACTGCCCGTGGGGTGGCGCAAAATACGTCTGCTCAGACCACTTTATGTCTGCAAACACATTTCACACGCATGTAACGCGCAACATATGCCAAAGCGCCAGCCCGCCCGAACGAGCCGTCGCTGCCCGGTGCTTTCGGCTTGATTCCGGGCCTGGGTCAGTCATCTCGCTTGATTGCTCTGAGCCCAAAGCAGACGCCTAGCAATGCCGGGGTTTCAGGCGCTAGTGAGCACCTTCAACCATCCTGCGACCAACCTGATTTGTTGGCTTCTCCACTAGCAGGTAGGTGACCGTGGAAAGCGCGACTGTAATTCCATAAACAACTGCGAACCTACTAATACCCGACGCAGGCAGGGTGGCGACGTCGTCTAAAATGTGAAGAACCAGCACATGGATTAGATAGATGCTGTAGCTAATTGACCCGAGGAAAAGCATTGGGCGTGCCGTCAAGGGTACGGTGATCCACCGTGCTCGTGCTGGGGTCACCCATACAATCAGGGCCGCTGTAGACAGCGCCAGCACCTCTGAACGGCCGCTAAAGTCCACAACAATCGCCAATGCAAACAATGCAACGGCACCGCTAATCCATATCATTGGACGCTGGGACGCATTGGATTTGAACCTTTCGCGAAGATGATATGAAATCACTCCAACAAAGAACAAATGCCCGAAAGCGACAGGAGACCACTTGATAGGCTGTGAAGTTCCAAACAGTGCTTTCGAAACGTAAGTGAATAATGCTGTCAGAATGAGGAGTGCGACTATCATTCCAATTGTTCTGGGAATGGTTCTTCCAAAGTAGATCAAGGGAGGTAGGCAGACATACCAAAAAACCTCTATGGGAATGGACCACTCGACCCCGAGCAATGAATTGGCAACCCTATAGTCGAGATAGCTGATTAGGCTTAGATGCATGATGAAATTGTATAAATCTGGCTGTGACCCAAGCTCCTGCATCCAATAAGGCAATGAAAAAACCCCTGATATCCAGAGGATCATCGCAATGGATATTATGAGCCAGTAAAGTGGTACGATGCGCATGATCCGTCTGGTTAAATAAGATCGGTAATCTTTCGCTTCCGTGAATGTCTTTGCAATAGTGAAGCCGGAGATGACGAAAAATATGTCGACCCCATATTTTCCCGCACCGGTGATTGCTTGACCCAAAGCCCCAAGATCCGCGAATGCGCCGGTGTGGATCACAACAACCATTGTTGCTGCAATTGCTCGGAGACCCGTAATGAAGTCTGTGTCCCCATAGATGCGGAGAAGTCGAGGTTGCTCAGCCAATACTCAAATCCTTTTTGGAAACCAATAACAACTGGCCACTTCATTGCAAGGCGTTGGACTGATGAAGTTGATCATCAAGCGGCAGCTATGTCCGCAATGCCGTCATTTGAGTTTTCAGTTTAACCATTCCAATCCCCTTGACCCCGCACAGTGCCTCCCCTAAACGACACCATCGGCACTGGCCCCGGATTCGTCCGGGGCTTTGCCTTTGTTCGTATGAACATCAAGACGGGCACCTACGGGGGCCTATAACCATCGTCGCCCGCAAGGGGGACGGACAAGCAAAACGGAAGACAGACAACATGGCACTCAAGTCGTATAAACCGACGACGCCGGGCCAGCGTGGGCTGGTACTGATCGACCGTTCGGAGCTTTGGAAAGGCCGCCCGGTCAAATCCCTCACAGAGGGTTTGACCAAACATGGCGGACGGAACAACACCGGACGGATCACGATGCGTCGAAAAGGCGGTGGGGCAAAACGCCTGTACCGTATCGTAGATTTCAAACGGAACAAGCTGGACGTAACAGCGACGGTTGAACGGATCGAATATGACCCGAACCGGACCGCGTTCATCGCCCTGATCAAATATGAAGATGGCGAACAGGCCTATATTCTGGCCCCGCAGCGTCTGGCTGTCGGCGACAGTGTGATCGCCTCGACCAAGGCAGACATCAAGCCCGGCAACGCGATGCCGTTTCAGGGCATGCCTATCGGCACCATTATCCACAACATCGAAATGAAGCCCGGCAAGGGTGGTCAGATCGCACGCGCGGCGGGCACCTATGCTCAGTTCGTGGGTCGTGATGGTGGCTATGCGCAGATCCGTCTGTCATCGGGTGAATTGCGTCTGGTGCGTCAGGAATGCATGGCCACTGTTGGTGCCGTGTCCAACCCTGACAACTCCAACCAGAACTACGGTAAAGCGGGCCGCATGCGTCACAAGGGCATCCGCCCGTCTGTGCGCGGTGTTGTCATGAACCCGATCGATCACCCGCATGGTGGTGGTGAGGGTCGTACCTCTGGTGGTCGTCATCCGGTGACCCCATGGGGCAAGCCGACAAAGGGTGCGCGCACCCGGAACAAGAACAAAGCGTCAAGCAAGCTGATCGTCCGCTCGCGGCACGCCAAGAAGAAGGGGCGTTAATCTATGTCTCGTTCAGTCTGGAAAGGTCCTTTTGTCGACAGCTATGTGTTGAAAAAGGCCGAGGCGTCCCGCGAAAGCGGTCGCAACGAAGTGATCAAGATCTGGTCGCGTCGCTCGACAATCCTGCCGCAATTTGTCGGCCTGACGTTTGGTGTCTACAACGGCCACAAACATATTCCTGTAAACGTGTCTGAGGACATGATCGGTCAGAAGTTTGGTGAATATTCGCCAACACGGACGTATTACGGTCATGCCGCCGACAAAAAAGCAAAGCGGAAATAAGCCATGAGCAAGGATAAAAATCCCCGCCGCGTGGCTGACAACGAAGCCATGGCAAAACTGCGCATGCTTCGCACAAGCCCGCAAAAACTGAACCTTGTGGCTGCGATGATCCGTGGCAAAAAGGTGGACAAGGCCCTTACGGACCTGACGTTCAGCAAAAAGCGGATCGCGATTGACGTCAGAAAGTGTCTTCAGTCGGCGATTGCCAATGCTGAAAACAACCACAACCTGGATGTTGACGAGTTGATCGTCGCTGAGGCCTATGTTGGCAAAAACCTGACACTGAAACGCGGTCGCCCGCGCGCGCGTGGCCGGTTCGGCAAGATCATCAAACCGTTTTCTGAGATCACCATTCTGGTGCGTCAGGTAGAGGAGCAAGCGAATGGGTAATAAAGTAAATCCGATCGGCATGCGCCTGCAGGTCAACCGCACTTGGGACAGCCGCTGGTATGCGGACACCAAGGACTATGGTGATCTGCTGCTCGAGGATCTGGCCATTCGTGCCTTCATCAAGGAAGAATGCAAACAGGCCGGTGTTGCCCGTGTGATCATTGAACGCCCGCACAAAAAGTGTCGGGTGACCATTCACACAGCCCGCCCCGGCGTCATTATCGGCAAGAAAGGTGCAGACATTGAAGGTCTGCGCAAGAAAATCGCCGCGATGACCGACAGCGACTTGCACCTCAACATTGTTGAAGTCCGCAAGCCCGAGCTGGATGCAGCCCTTGTTGGCGAAAGCATTGCACAGCAGTTGGAGCGTCGGGTGTCTTTCCGCCGCGCCATGAAGCGTGCCGTGCAAAACGCGATGCGCATGGGGGCCCTTGGCATCCGTGTCAATGTTGCGGGTCGTCTCGGTGGCGCCGAAATCGCACGGACCGAATGGTACCGCGAGGGCCGCGTGCCTTTGCATACCCTGCGGGCCGATATTGATTACGCACACGTTGAAGCGGCGACTGCCTATGGCATCATCGGGATCAAAACCTGGATCTTCAAAGGCGAGATCATGGAACACGATCCAGCAGCGCGTGACCGTAAAGCACAAGAACTCCAGGATGGCCCTGCACCTCGTGGTGCCGGCGGTCGTCGCTAAGGGAGAATGACAGATGCTACAACCAAAACGCACTAAATTCCGCAAGCAGCACAAAGGTAAGATCAATGGTCTTGCCAAGGGCGGTTCCGATCTGAACTTCGGCACCTACGGCCTGAAGGCCACCCAGCCTGAGCGTGTCACAGCACGTCAAATCGAAGCGGCTCGCCGCGCGATGACACGTCACATGAAACGTCAGGGCCGTGTCTGGATCCGGATTTTCCCCGATGTGCCCGTGACGTCCAAACCTACCGAAGTTCGGATGGGTAAAGGTAAAGGTTCAGTCGATTTCTGGGCCTGCCGTGTCAAACCCGGCCGCGTGATGTTCGAAATTGACGGCGTCAACGACGACATCGCCCGCGAGGCCCTGCGCCTTGCCGCGATGAAGCTGCCGATCAAAACCCGCGTCGTGGTACGGGAAGACTGGTGACCGTTTAAAACGCTGTGCGTTTTTAACGCGTGCGGTGTAGCGGGTTTTCGAAGAAAACCTGCGGGCCGCACCCGGTGAGATAGAAAGCCCCCGCTGAGAAATCAGTGGGGGCTTTTTTTGTGGCAGAGGAGCAATTCGCGTAAGCGGCACAATGCCTTTGCTTTGGCAAAGGCAGCGCCCGATCCGCCCCCCACGGGGCGGGCGCCTTGCTTAGGATTGATGTTTGTGGATCACGGCTAGGGGGTGCGGCCCGCAGGTTTTCTGTGAAACCCCGCTACACCGCACTCGGCTGGTCCTTTAGGACCAGCCGTAATTAAACGACACCGACACTCGGTCTCCATCTGACATATTCATCGGCACCTCGTGGCGCAGCCAGCTTTCCCACAGCAGCACGTCGCCGACGTCCGGCGTCACGTAGGTAAACTGCCGCATCTCTTCGCGGGCGCCTTTCAATCGGGCAGGGGCAGCCATCATCATCGCCAGACGCGGGTCTTCGAATTTGATCGCAGAGGTCCCTTCGGGAAGCGCGACGTAAGTGGTGCCGGAAATCACCGAATGCGGGTGAATATGGGCGGTGTGGATGCCGCCTTCGGGCAGGATATTGATCCACAGACTGTCCAACGTGATCTTCTTGCCGTCCAGATCGAACTCCAGATCTTTGGCGAATGCCGCGACATGTTTGTCCAGCACAGTGACCAGATCCTTGAAGATCGGAAACCGCCACGGCAGGTCGGTCAGCGAGGCATAGCTGGTATATCCGGGAAAGTCGTTTTCTTCGCACCAGTCTTGCCCGGCCTCGTCATCCTCGGCGATGGACAGGCAGGAGGTTTCAAGTTCGACCGGATCAACCGGTTTTCCAAACTCAGACAGTTGCGCCCGGTAAAGGCGCGTGACGAAAAGGGAATCTATGTGTGACATGACCTGCCTCATATCCCAATCAAAGGGACGTGGCGAGAGGCGTCAGAACACCCGTTGGCTGGCCCGTGACAGAAAAAAGCCATGGCCATCCAGATTGCGGCATTCCAGACCCTTGCGCGACGAAAAGCACGAAAAGCCGCCAAAATTGCCGGTGATGCCGTATTCGGCTACATGTTGGGCGCCGGTGCCGGCGGCGGCAACATTCTCGCATGTCATGCTCACTAATCCGCGTTCGTCCATTTGAAATGTGTGGCCCCAGACTGCGGTGCAGTTGGCAGGCCGTGGGGCAGGTGGTGGGCCACCTTTCTGGAAGATCGTGCAATGAATGTCCGAGCCGTTAAAGTCCAGGCCAACCCAGCATTCGATGTTTTTCGACGGGGTTGCGAAACTCCAGACATCTGCAGTTGCAGCAGAAGACATCAGTAATAGGGCCGCGAAAAAGCGCAAAAACATGATAAATACTCCAAATTGAAATATGTAGGTACCGTCAGAATAGCCAATATGTTGCAGCACGTCAGCCCTATTGGACCTTTGCTTACTTCTCAAAGCAAAGAAGGGTTGCATCATTGATGTGTTGGGCGTATTGGCACCTTTCATCATGAACTCCACCAGAATCATGGTCACCCTTTTGGGGCCAGCTGGTGATGTTGAAAGGACAGCGTCAATGAACGCCAAGGAACTGCACGAAAAGACGCCGGATCAGCTCCGTGAGGAACTGGCGAACCTGAAGAAAGAAAGCTTTAACTTGCGCTTTCAACAGGCCACCGGTCAGCTTGAAAACCCCGCACAGATCAAAATCGCCCGCCGTGCTGCTGCGCGTGTGAAAACTGTGTTGAACCAGAAAGCCGCATCTGCGGCGACAGAATAAGGGAGCCTGAGAGTATGCCCAAACGTATCCTGACAGGCACCGTTACTTCTGATGCCAACGCACAAACAGTCACCGTATCGGTCGAGCGTCGCTTTACCCACCCGGTTCTGAAGAAAACCATTCGTAAGTCCAAAAAATACCGGGCCCACGATGAGCAAAACACATTCAAGGTCGGGGATTCCGTCCGCATTATCGAATGTGCACCAAAGTCGAAAACCAAACGCTGGGAAGTGCTGCAAGCCGCTGAGGCCTGAAGCGCTTTCTGACATAATCGAAACCCTGGGGATAAAGGCCGCATCAGCCCCCCAAAGGTCGGGAGAAATCAAATGATCCAGATGCAGACCAACCTTGATGTTGCTGACAACTCAGGCGCACGCCGTGTTCAGTGCATTAAGGTTTTGGGTGGTTCCAAGCGTAAATACGCATCCGTCGGCGACATTATTGTCGTGTCGGTCAAGGAAGCCATCCCTCGCGGTCGTGTGAAAAAGGGCGATGTCCGTAAGGCCGTCGTTGTTCGCACCGCCAA
>JBAUHN010000420.1:0-2027 GCA_049680295.1 Sulfitobacter sp. | reverse complement strand
GTGGCGTGAGCAATCACGCGGCTAATTTCCATCTCGCTTTGTCGAGCGTTTACCGGCACCGCCACCGCCCCCAACTTCCAGCAGCCAAACAGCATGGCGACGGCGGCCGCGCAGTTTTCGCATAGTATCAGTACCCGGTCGCCCCACTGCACGCCAAGGTCGGACAACAGCATAAGGGCCGCATCGCTGGCGTGGTCGAGGTCCGCAAATGTCCAGTCCGCGCCGCCGGGGTCAGTCAAGGCGCGCGCCAGGGGGCGTTGTTTGACTTGTATGGATAGAAAATCCTCAACCCGGGGCATACATGCAAACCCGTTTTTGCCACCCGTCAGATACAGTCATGTCAATTTGTCCGGCGGCACCCGTTTGAAAACACCTGTAGATGTCGCAATCAGTGTACCGTCCTCATGGCGCAATTCCCCGCTTATATACAGCAAGTTACGCCCGCCGCCTGTCACATTGGCCGTTGCCGTCACCCGCCCCGTGCGGCCAGGTGCCACGAATTGAGTGGTCAGCGAAATTGTCAAAAACGGGACCTTGCCATCCACATCCACTGACAATGACCCCGCAGTGCCGCTGGCACTATCGAGAAGGGTCGCGGCAATGCCGCCGTGCATCACGCCGTGCCGGTTCAGGTGCTGTTTGCCCAGATCAAGCCAGACTTTGGCGCAGCCTGCGTCCCTGACATCGACCACGTATCCAATCAGGCGTTGGGTGCCCGTCTCATCGTGGATCAGCCGTGGATTTTCATTGGGTGGTAAGGTCAATAAACCGCTCCAGATGGTGATCGACATCGCCAAATCTATGGTCTGCCATGACGATCCGTTTGGCAATATGCGCCAATTCATAGTCTTGTGTCATTGCGATACCGCCGTGCATCTGGATGCTGTCTTCGGCCATCAGGCGGCCCGCGCGCCCCAGTAAATTCTTGGCGGCGCTCACATTGATCTCACGGGTTTTGCGGTTGTTTTCCAGATGACCTGCGGCCAGAATGACCGCAGACCTTGCCTGTTCCAATTCGATCAGCAGATCTGACATCCTGTGTGCCAAAGCCTGAAATTTTCCAATCGGCTGGCCAAATTGTTTGCGCGTCACAAGATAGTCGCAGGTCAGTTGCGCGGCCGTTTCCATTGCGCCCAATGTTTCGGCGCAGATCGCGACATTGGCTGCGGCCACACGTGTCTCGATGGCGTCAAACGCCTGCCCGGCGCTGCCCAACCGTGCCGTTTGCGGCACCGCGACATTGTCCAATGACACCTCGCCCGCCCGCCCGCCTGCCAAAAGGCCGTAACCCTGAACCGTCAGACCCTTTGTGCCGCGCGGAACGACAAACAATGAGATGCCGTTTTTGTCATTACTTGCCCCGCTTTCGCGCGCCGAAACGACAAGAAAGTCCGCCGCTTCCGCATTGACAACAACCGCCTTGCGCCCGTTCAAAACCACAGTGTCGCCGGATGTCTGTGCTGCGGTTCCGACCCGGTCAAGATCATACCGTGCGCCGGGTTCGCCATGGGCAAAGGCCAGTTGAATTTTGCCGCTGATCGCGGCCTCAATCTGCATCAATTGCGTGTCATTGCCCAATGCTGCGATCAACCCTCCGGCCAGCACGCAGGTGTCCAACAATGGCTCGACCACACCGGCGCGGCCCAGTTCTTCGAAGATAACAGCAATATCAAAGCCTTTGCCGCCAAAGCCACCTTGCGCTTCGGGAAACAGTCCCGCCATAACGCCAAGATCTGCCAAGCCTGACCAAATCGCAGGCGATTGTCCCGTCTCGCTGCCAAGAATATCGTTACGAGCTTTCACGGTATAGCGGTCGCGCAGGAAGCGGCGCAAACTGTCTTGCAGCATTTGCCGTTCCGGGGTCAGGTCAAAATTCACGACGCGCCCCGCAGTTTTGTTTTGGCAATAATCTCACGTTGGATTTCGTTTGAACCGCCGAAAATCGACAGTTTCCTGTTGTTGAAATACTGGGCGGCGACGGGCCCTGCGCCCTGCGGGTCTGGCAAGGGCGCGTTGGTCCCCTCGAC
>JBAUHN010000419.1:0-12585 GCA_049680295.1 Sulfitobacter sp. | reverse complement strand
GGCATTCTTAGCTCTCCTATGGTCCGCGATTTGGTTTCCGCGTTCGTGTTACACACATACTGCACACGAATAACTGCGGTCTAGCCCCCCGAGACCGAGAACAGGCAAACGGCGGTGCTTGGGTGGGGCTGTGACCTGAGGCGCCTAGTCATGCACATAGCTCAGACAGACATTCGCTTTGGAAACAGCCCCGTCAAGTCGTTCAAGACAATGCACTTTCGGCATCCACCCAAAAGGCACGCGGCAATTGAAAAACTGCCCAGGCATCCGCGTTGTAGGCGCTCGCGTCAAACAGAATAGGAAGATCCGGCGATATCTCCCACCCATCCCCAAAGCGCGCAGATCGGGTCTTTGAGGGTCATCATGGTATGGGGCTGATGAGACGCATGCAGAATGATGCTGCCCGGTGCGCGCGGGCTTGGGCGCATGTCATCTACGGCCCAAAGGGCGGTTCCTTTGAGAACCAGATACACTTCTTGTGCGGCATGGCGATGCCAAGGGTAATGAAATTCCTCCCGCTGGATCAGCAATCCGATGCGAATGTCTTGATTGTGAAACATTCCGTCAGGTCCGATCAGCTCAGCAACGGCAAGTTGATGCCGTGCGTCGTCAGGCAGCTTGCCAAAACCGGCACTTCGCCAATGAAGATCCGCGGCACAGGCTGCAAGACGTCTGTCCAGTTCGTCCAATGGATCGCCAAGCATTTTGGGCAAGACCGCGCAGGCTGGCATTTTGGCCGGGGGCAATATGGGAGGTGTCACGTTTTCAATTGCCAGCGCGCGGCTGACAGATTGCGCGATAGCACTTTCGTCGTGTTCCAATCGCTTGCTTGCGGCGACCATGAAGGCGTTGAGGCGGGACGTAGCTGTCACGTTGGAAGACCCTTTGGGAATGTTCACGCCTCTCGAATGGCCAATTCGTTCAGTGCGTTGTGAATTCGCGTTTGCACTTCAAGTGCCGCTTGACCGATGGATTGGCCTTTTGCAGTTATGACCGCCAGACTGTTTTCGATCCGCGGCACGAAAGGTCGCCAGATCACGTCATCCTTCAGGCCGACTTTCCCGTTCACCGGATCAAGTATGGCGAGATACCGACCGGCAGCCACGAGATTGCGGGCGATGGCGAAGTAATATGCGGTCGCATCACGTGAGATCGCGATATTCGCTTCTGCAAGAAGCATGTCGAGTTGTTGATCGATCTGGTGATTGCCAGTGATGCTGATGACCGAGCGTCCGGCAAGCGACTGCGGATGCACTATTTCAAGCTGCGCCAAAGGATCATCCTTGTGCATGGCACAGACGCATTCGAACCTGAACACCTGCGCATTGAGCCCCGCAACCGGAACCGGCAGATCGATCAATCCGATCTCGGTATTGTGGTCGGCCACCCAGGTTGCAATCTGTCGCGAAGAATGCACCTTGACCTCAATCTTGATGTTCGGGTGGTCCTGCTGAAAGGACGCCAGCAACTTGGGCAGGAAATTGAAGGCCAAAACCCCGTTGGTCGCGATACTCACGCGGCCGGTCTGCCCCGACAGGATGCCAACGGCGCGCTCTTGCACCCGTGAAATCGCCTGCAGCCCATTGACAACTTCCTTGTGCAAAATCATCGCTTCCGTTGTCGGCGTGAAAAAGCCGCGTTCGCGGTGGAACAGCGAAAATCCAAGCTCCGCCTCAAAATTTCCCAAGGCGATACTGACGGCAGGTTGTGTCAGGTTGAGCCGAACCGCCGCGCGCGATACCGATCCCGCCTCGATAAGGGCATTGAAAACTTCCATGTGTCGCAGTTTGAGAGAGACACTCAAATCTCCGCCCCCTTCATAAATGAATCGAATATTATGATAAGACCAATTGTATTGATTTAATACACCTTTCTGCCTATCGTCATCAAACCACCTGATTGCGACCTGATCTGCCAGGCTGATCCAACATGCAGTCCACCAGGATCGGGCGCACCGGGGGGTCAGGAATGGCGGGGAACAGGGTTATCAAACCGGGTTGCAAAGACATGTCGTATTGGCTGGACGGACTTCCAGCGGCCCCGGCTATGGCAACAGAACTGCCGCGTTCTGTCGACGTTGTGATCATCGGCTCTGGATACACTGGCCTGCACGCGGCCATTGAGACCACACGCGGCGGGTGCACGACCTTGGTTCTGGATGCACAAGACCCAGGGTGGGGATGCAGTACGCGCAATGGTGGTCAGATCAGCACCAGTATCAAGCCATCATTGGAAAGGCTGACCGCAAAATATGGAGCTGCGCGCGCCCGTGCGATCCGCAAGGAAGGTGAATCCGCCCTCGACTGGATTGGTCATTTCATCGCCAGCGAAAAACTGGACTGCAATTTCGTGCGCAGCGGCAGATTTCACGCGGCCCACACCCCGGACCATTACGATAAGATCGCGCGCGATGCTGAAACACTGAGCCGCACGGAGGGTATAGAAGCATTCGCTGTGCCGCGTTCCGAACAACGGCGCGAACTGGGATCGGATGCCTACCACGGAGGCGTCGTCTTTGCGCGCCACGCCTCAATTGATCCGGCCAAGTATCACAGGGGCCTGTTGTCCTTGGCCTTGTCCGCCGGTGCGCAGGTCCTGGGTCACTGCGCCGTCACAAAACTTGGCCGGGATGCGCAAGGGTTCGAAGTGTCTACAGCCAAAGGCGTTGTGCGCGCGCGCGAGGTGATCGTGGCGACCAACGGCTATACCACCGGGCTGACCCCCTGGCTGCAAAGGCGTGTCATCCCCATTGGCAGCTACATCATCGCCACCGAACCCCTGCCGGAGGATCTTGTATCGACGTTGTTTCCAACCGGGCGCATTGCCAGCGATACCCGGAAGATAGTGTATTATTATCGCGCCTCGCCAGATGGGCGTCGGGTGCTGTTTGGCGGGAGGGTCTCGGCAAACGAGACAAATACAGCCCTGAGCGGCCCCAAACTATTCACCGAGATGTGTCAGATCTTTCCGCAGTTGGCGACCTGCGGCGTGACACATTCGTGGATGGGGCGCGTGGCCTATACGTTTGACGAACTGGCGCATACCGGAGTGCATGACGGCGTCCACTACGCCATGGGCTATTGTGGATCCGGGGTGTCGATGGCCAGTTATCTGGGGAAACGGCTTGGGCAAAAAGTTCTGGGCGTGGCTGAGGGCATGACGGCTTTTGACGACCTGCCGAACCCGACCCGACCCTTTTACAACGGTAACCCATGGTTCTTGCCCGCAACCGTTGCCTGGTATCGCCGGAAGGATCGCATTCAGACGCAGCGTGCTGCAGTTATGTGACAACACAAACCGGACGGATAAAGCGCCGAACCGTCCGAAAAACCACAGGCGACGACGAGTCCCGCAAAGGGACCGCACCCACACCAACAAGGAGGAAAGTCATGAATAAAGCAATTGGTCTTACATTGACGGCAACGCTGCTCGGCTCAGCGGCATTTGCGCAAGAGAAGACGGTGACCATCGCGTCATGGGGCGGATCCTATCAGGAAGCCCAGAGCAAGGCATTGTTCGAACCGGCCGCCGCCAATACCGGCATCGTGGTCAAACAGGAAACCTACGGCGGCATGTCGGATGTGCGCTTGCAGGTCTCTACAGGGGCCGTATCGCTGGACATCGTTGCAAGCGGTTCAGGTTCAGCCGCCCGCGCGGCCGAAGAAGGCCTGCTGGAAAAACTCGACTATGGCGTCATCGAAGTCTCGTCTTTCTACCCCGGCCTCTACACCGACTACTGCGTGGGCGGCGATGTGTTTTCGACGGTCTATGCGTGGAACACCGCAACCTATGGCGATGACGGCCCGCAAAGCTGGGCTGATTTCTGGGATGTCGAGAAGTTTCCGGGCAAACGGGCCTATCGCAACTCGGTGGCTGGCGCGCTGGAGCCTGCGATGATGGCTTTGGGAGTAGCGCCCGAGGATGTCTATGCCGAACTGGATTCCGAAGAGGGCATCGAACGGGCACTGGACAAAATTCGGGAGCTCAAGCCGAATATCGACGTGTTCTGGTCGTCGGGCGCGCAACAGGCGCAGCTGATGAAGGACGGCGAGGTCGACATGACAACCGGCTGGAATGGTCGCTTTGACAATGCGGCAAAGGACGGAGCCAAGGTAAAATACAGCTTCAATCAGGCCCTGCTGGACTATGATTGCTTTGCGATCCCGAAGGGCGCGCCGAACAAGGATGTGGCGATGGAGTTCCTGAACGAAATATCCAAGCCGGAATATCAGGACGATCTGCCCACATACATCACCTATGGCCCGACAAACAAAGCCGCCTATGACACCGGCGTCATCACGGCGGAAATGGCGGCGGGTCTGCCCTCTTCGCCGGAAAACGCTGCGTTGCAACTGCCGGTGTCGCTGGACTGGTACGCAAAATGGGAAACCGTTGCTGGCGAGATGTATCAGGAAATGCTGACCGAGTGATCCTTCTCGCCACGACCACTTTCTGCGGGCGCAAATGCTGCCCGCAGAAGCACATGGGGTATTGATTTTGATCGAAGTCCTGACCAAGGCCCTGCCGATTACCGTGCGCAATGTCACCAAAACCTATGGGGCGGTCCATGCGCTGGATGATGTCTCTATAGATGTCAAAAGCGGGGAATTCCTGACCCTGCTCGGCCCTTCGGGATCGGGCAAAACCACCTTGCTGATGGTGCTCGCAGGGTTCACGCGCCCGGATGGCGGCAGTCTGAAATTCGGCGATACCGAGGTTATCCGCAAACCGCCGCACCTGCGCGACGTGGGCATGGTTTTTCAGAACTACGCTCTTTTCCCGCATATGACCGTGGCGGGGAACGTCGGGTATCCCCTGCGTCTTCGCAAAACGCCCAAAGCCGAAATCGATACCCGGGTCGAACAGGCGCTTGAGACAGTGCAGCTGGGCGGATACGGAGCGCGGCGCATCCACCAATTGTCGGGAGGTCAGAAACAGCGGGTGGCCGTAGCGCGCGCGATCGTGTTTGAACCTCGTATTCTGCTGATGGATGAACCGCTGTCGGCCCTAGACAAGAAACTGCGCGACCAGATGCAGATAGAACTGCGCCATTTGCATGAAAAGCTGGGTATGACGACGGTTTATGTGACCCATGACCAGCGCGAGGCGCTGACGATGTCGGATCGGATCGCCGTGGTCAATCACGGCAGGGTCATGCAACTGGGCACCCCTCGGGAAATCTATGATACGCCGGCCAACCGTTTCGTGGCGGATTTCATCGGAGATTCGACCTTTCTCCCCGTCACGAACGACCGGGGCAGGATTTCCTTTGCAGGCACACCGCTCAAACATGCGGGTGCTGTGGCGCAAACGAACAAGCTCGTTCTGATGGTTCGTCCCGAGCGTCTGCGCCTTGCACCCCCCGACGCGCCGGACACGGCGAACCTGTTTCAGGCGAAGGTGTCGAACGTCGTCTATCAGGGAGACAGCTATTTGATGTATGCGCATCTGCCCGATGGGACGGAAGTCAGCCTGCGCGGGGGCATCCGCGGGAACGCGGTGGCTGAACTGGCCGTGCCCGGCGATAGCGTGACGCTGATGCTGGACGCCACCGACACCGTTTTGATTGCAGACGATGATGACTGAAACCTCCCTTCATATGCCCCACAGCGATGGCCTGCGCCGGGACGGGGCGCTGGAACGGCTCAGACTTTTCGGTCTCAGCTCTCCGGCACTCCTCATGGTGCTCGTGATACTGGTGATCCCCGTGGGCTGGTTGTTCTACGTCTCCTTTATCGGTGCGAGCGGACAGTTCTCGCTCGAAAACTACGCGCGCATGATCGAGAGCAAGTCCTACTACCGCATCTTCATTACCACCTTTCAGGTGAGCTTGCTGACCACGGGTCTGTGCATTCTGATCGGCTATCCGCTGGCCTACTTCATGTCCCAGCTCCCGAACCGATGGGCAAATATCGCGCTGATCACGGTACTTGTGCCGTTCTGGACCTCGCTGCTGGTGCGGACCTATGCGTGGCTGGTGCTGCTGCAAAAACAGGGGCTGGTCAATCAATGGGCCATCTCGCTGGGGCTTTGGGACGAACCTGTCAAGATCGTGCACAACATGACCGGCACTCTGATCGGGATGGTGCATATCATGCTGCCGTTCCTGATCCTGCCGGTCTACAACGCAATGAAGGCCATTGATCACGATTACCTGAAAGCCGCGTCCAATCTGGGGGCCAGCCCGCGCCGGGCCTTCTGGACGGTGTTCTTTCCCTTGTCGACCCCCGGCCTGCTCGCGGGTTCGCTGATGGTCTTTGTGCTCTGCCTTGGCTTTTTTGTGACGCCAGCGGTGCTCGGCGGGGGCAAAGTCATCATGGTCTCGATGAAGATCGTGTCCAACATTGAACTGTTTGTGAACTGGGGCGCGGCCAGCGCACTTGGCGTTGTGCTTCTGGTGCTGACAGTCGCGATCCTCTGGGTGGCATCGCGTTTCACCAATCTGACGAACGTGAGCGGAGGCGGACACTGATGCTGGCCTGGTTGAAAAGCCCCGCCTCCGACACCCAAGTGACCCACGGCCAGCGGCTATGGCTCTATGTCTTCGCAGGCGTTGTCATGTTTCTTCTGGTGGTGCCGACGCTGATCGTGATCCCGATGTCGTTCTCGGACTCCCAGTATCTCGAATTCCCACCCGAAACGTGGTCTTTGCGCTGGTATCGAAACTACTTCGGCTCGCCCGAATGGATGCAGGCAACAGCGACCTCGCTCAAGGCCGCCTTCCTGACCATGCTGGTCGCCACGCCCGTCGGCGTCGTTGCAGCTTACGGACTGCACAGTTGCGGTGTGCGCTTTGTGCAGGTGGCCTATCTGGCCCTGATCACCCCGATGATGGTACCGGTGGTTCTGGTAGCGATCGGGGCGTTCTACGTCTTTGTGAAACTCAGCCTGCTCTATTCCCTCACCGGTCTCGTGCTGGCGCACAGTGTTCTGGCGTTACCGCTTGTCGTGATTGTCACCGGGTCCGCACTGAAAAGCTATGACATGAACCAGGAACTCGCCGCGCGCAGTCTGGGTGCCCCGCGGTGGAAGGCATTCATGACCATCACCGTGCCGCAGATCCGTTTTGCCATCGTCACCGCCGCATTGCTCGCGTTCCTGACGTCCTTCGACGAAGTGGTGGTTGCAATGTTCATTTCAGGCGGTGACAACCCGACGCTGACGCGCAATATGTTCAATGCGCTACGGGATCAGATTGATCCAACAATCGCCGCCATCTCGACCATCATGATCGTCATCACATCGATCATGATGGCCCTTGCGCAGGTTTTCGGGCGCAGCCGGCCGGAGAAATAGTTTGGAGACATTCGATTACGTGATTGTCGGCGCGGGCTCTGCCGGAGCGGTGCTGGCGAACCGGCTGTCAGAGAGCGGTACGCGGCGCGTGCTGGTCCTCGAAGCGGGAGGATCGGACAACAGCATCTGGATCAAGATCCCGCTGGGCTACGGCAAGATCTTTCACGATGCACGCGTGAACTGGAAATACACGACAGAGCCCGTGGCAGGACTGGGCGGGCGCAGGTCGTACTGGCCACGGGGCAAGGTTCTGGGCGGGTCCAGTTCGATCAACGCGATGGTCTACGTGCGCGGCCACCCGCGCGACTATGCGGAATGGAACGCGGTTGCACCCGGCTGGGGATGGGAGGACGTCGCCCCTCTTTTTCACCGCATGGAGGACTGGGACGGACCGGCATGCCTGACACGTGGCCAAGGCGGCCCCCTGCCCGTGCACGATGTAACGAATGAGGTGCATCAATTGACGCGGATCTACCTCGAAGCCGCACGGCAAGCAGGCATTCCGACCAACCCCGACTACAATGGCGCGGAAATGGAGGGCGCCAGTTACTACCAGATCAATACCAAAGGCGGTTTTCGGGCGTCCACTGCGCGCAGCTATCTCAAAGCGGTCCGTCGCCGGAACAACCTGGACATTCGAACAAGGGCACATGTCACGCGCGTGCTTTTCGAAGGGAGGCGCGCGACCGGCGTTGAATACCGCCAGAATGGTCAGCTCAAGACCGCGCACGCGCGCGGTGAAGTGATCCTGTCAGGCGGGGCGATAAACTCACCGCAGCTGCTGCAGCTTTCCGGCGTCGGGCCGGGTCAAGTCTTGCAAGATCACGGCGTCCCGATCGTGAGGGATGCGCCGCAGGTCGGCCGCAACCTTCAGGACCATCTGGGCAGCGACAATTATTACGTCTCGAAGGTGCCAAGCCTGAACCAGGCGCTGCGGCCCCTCTTCGGCAAAGCGAAGGCCGCATTGCACTATGCGCTGATGCGCAAGGGCCCGCTGTCGCTCAGTCTCAATCAGGGCGGTGGTTTCGTGAGGCTGTCAGAGGAGTCGCAAGGCCCGGACCTGCAGCTGTATTTTTCACCGGTCAGCTACACCCGCGCGCCGGTTGGTGTGCGCCCCCTGATGAACCCCGACCCCTTCAAGGGCTTTTTGATGGGCTTCAATCCGTGCAAACCGACAAGCGTGGGCTATTTGAAAATCAAATCCCCCGACCCGTTTGTCGCTCCGGAACTCCACCCCAATTACCTCGATACCGAACACGACCGCGCGCTGATGATCGCCGGAACCCGCCTGCTGCGCAGGATCGCGGATACCGACGCCCTGCGCGCCGTGATTGAAACCGAGCTCCTGCCCGGTGCCGATGCAACAAGCGATGCGGCCCTGGCAGACTACATCGAAAGTAAAGCCTGGACCGTTTTTCATCAGTGTTCCACCTGCAGGATGGGCCGCGACCCGGCGAGCGCAGTGGTCGATCCGCAGTTGCGGGTCCATGGGCTGGACGGTCTGCGGGTCGCCGACGCTTCGGTCTTTCCAAGCATTCCCACCGGCAATACCAACGCGCCCGCCATCATGGTTGGCGAGAAGGCATCAGACCTTATTCTGCAGAGCACAAAGGTTCAAAGAGGCGCATGATGAAACTTAAATCGATTGAGACCTTCACCACGGCCGACGTGGGATTCGTGCGCATCACCGCCGAAGATGGTGCCCAGGGCTGGGGTCAGGTATCGACCTATCATTCAGACATCACCTGTCAGGTTCTGCACCGTCAGGTGGCACCCTGGACATTGGGCCAAGACACCACCGATCTGGATGACCTGTTGGACATCGTGACCGAGCGCGAGCACAAGTTTCCCGGGTCCTACCTGCGCCGCGCCATGGCCGGGCTCGACACCGCCATCTGGGATTTGCGCGGCAAGCAACAGGGCAAACCTGTAACTACATTGTTGGGCGGCTCGCCCGGTCTGATCCGCGCCTACGCATCGTCGATGAAACGTGACATCACACCCAAGGATGAAGCGGAACGGCTGAAACGGCTGCGCGACCGCCAAGGGTTTGACGCATTCAAGGTACGCGCGGGCGCCGAGGTCGGGCGCAACCGAGATGAATGGCCCGGTCGGACAGAGGAGATCATCCCCACCATGCGAAGGGAACTTGGCGACGATGTGGACCTGCTGATTGATGCGAACAGCTGCTATTCCCCGGACCGCGCCATTGAGGTCGGGCACATGCTGCAGGATCATGGGTTTTGCCACTATGAGGAACCCTGCCCCTACTGGGAGCTCGCCCAGACGAAACAGGTGACAGATGCGCTGGACATCGATGTCACGGGAGGAGAACAGGATTGCGACCTGCCCACATGGCAACGCATGATCGACATGCGCGCCGTGGACATCGTTCAGCCGGACATCCTGTACCTCGGCGGGATCTGCCGGACACTCCGGGTTGCCCGAATGGCCGAGGCTGCCGGATTGCCGGTGACACCCCATTGCGCCAATTGGTCACTTGTGACCTTGTTCACGATGCATCTGCTGCGCGCGCTTCCGAATGCTGGAAAATACCTGGAATTTTCAATCGAAGGGCCGGACTACTATCCATGGCAAGAGGGTCTGTTTGTTAAATCCCCTTATGGCATCGAAGATGGGCACGCGCGTGTCAGCGATGCCCCAGGTTGGGGTGTGGAGATTGCGCATGAATGGTTGTCGAAATCGGCATATCAAATCAGCGAAGTGAACTAGGTGTCGAACGTTGAATGAAACGTATTGCAGAAAGTGCTTTCACATGAGTGGAGAACTTCATGGCAGTTGATCAGCATCAAGGCTTTTCGGGCCGCCATACTCCATCGCACTGCCCCGAAAACATGTAAAAATAGATTGCTATGCTACGTGAACCCAGCACGGCACTGTTTATGTGATCTCCACCTCACACAGAAACCAAGCTTTGTGCCGGACGACAAATAGTGGCCCGGCGGGTTGCAGCGCACCTCACACAATCCCGCCACGGAGAAAAAACCCCGACACCCCAGCGCACAAGGCCATGGGTATTCGGCTTGGCATTAAGTTCGCGCTCGCAAAGCCTGCCGTGAATAAACTAGATAATTGATCGCTATGCCACGGGACAAATGGCCATGTCCCGTTGTGCGCTCTTGAGTATCCGAAAGTCTTTCCGGTTCCAACGCGCTTCAGTTTGACCAAATCCGCGCAACCGCCAAACGCCCTACATACTGCGCCAGAAGGCGATCTTATGTTGCACACATAGCGCACACGCCGTCGATTAACCCATTGAATATAAACACGAACCTATCCAATCCATCATCGGGGCCACGGATAATCTCGCTGCCGCAGTGGCTGCGTTGTTGGGCATTACTAATTCTCCTATGGTCCGCGATCCGGTTTTCGGGGCCATGTTGCACACATACTGCACATAAATTAGGGCAGTCTAGCCCCCCGACGCTAATGACAGGCAAACGGCGGTGTTTGGGGGGCAATGATCCTGAGGCCCTACTCCACCACAAGAGCCAAACGGTACTGGACGTTGAAAACTTCAATAAGCACGTCGATTCTCGAAGGCCCTTTTGGGGCGCTCCAAATCTGGATTCGTAAGTGAACGTCCGTCTCATTGGACTTTTCCATCGGCTGGCAAAGAAATAGCAGTCTTGCCAATACCGGACCTTGGGGCGCTCAACGGCGAAGGCTCAGTGTGGGCTGATTTTGCTCTCTAGTTCCGCAAGATGGTTTGAGCATTTTTTGTTCCTGCCGGTTCAGCAACTTATCCAGTCGCCCCCACGCGCAAGTGAAACACATTTCAATTATTGCGCACTAGGATGTCTGTATGGATAATCTGAAGTCCCGCATCGGCAGGCAAATCGCTGCCTACCTAGAAGCGCCCAAGCCGAACTATGAGCCCTTCGCCATTACATCAAAGGATATGCTGTGCAGAACTCTTCAGCCAGGTGATATCTTGCTTGTCGAAGGCAACACGCGGGTGTACACCGCGATCAAGTACTTGACGCAGTCAACATGGTCACATTCCGCCTTTTATGTGGGCGAACACCACCCCGACGGCGAGTTGATTGAGGCACATCTGGAGAATGGCGTCATCCGTGTCCCGCTTGCGAAATACGATGATTTCAATACCCGCATTTGCCGCCCCGTCGGTTTGTCTGATGACGAGATTGGCCGTGTCGTCGATAGTGTCAAAGAAAGCCTCGGGCGGATGTATGATCTAAAAAATATCTGGGACTTGGCGCGCTACCTCTTGCCGCAACCGTCTGTTCCAGAACGGTTTCGCCGACGTATGCTGGCCCTTGGCTCAGGCGACCCAACCCGAGCAATTTGCTCGACGTTGATTGCCGAGGCTTTTCAAAAAATTGGCTACCCGATTTTGCCCAGCATCAAAGCCGGACCGCATTTAGAAGAAATCTTACACATCCGCCACCATTCCCTGTTTGTCCCCCGTGACTTTGACCTATCGCCCTATTTCCGCGTCGTAAAACCCACGATTGTGCATGGCTTTGATCACAAAACATTAATTTGGCATAGCCCAGCGAATGATAGTGTAGCAGATTGAGTAACAGCGCAAACTTGGCATCCGTAGACCCGCCGAAAGAAGCTCGAAGCGCGCCGTATTATGAAACCAACCAGATGAGCCAAACTCTCTCTTGATTTCGGCTGCCTTCGGGTCGAAAAACCTGAAGACGGAAAGCCTAGCGGCTGTCGTTGCTAGGGCCAATTCCGTATGGAGAGGTGTGTGAATAACTTTTGGCCGTACTTGTAGAATTGCTGTCGTAGCCACAGGCCGTAAGGCCACCGGCCAGTAGGAGGGAGAATAACAGTTTCATGCCGCTTCCTTTCGTCGAGAAAAATGCTGCACGATAAAGCAACACCTTTAGTTTCCATTGAATCAAAGCTGCGCCCTCGACCGGAATTTCGCAATGCACACCTTCTCACTTCCCTGTGTGGGTCACGTAACCCAATGAGCAAAAGGCCGAGTTGTCCGCAGAATTTCGACAAACACTCGAGAACCCGGTCATTTCGTCGGGCATCTCTTTTGAGAACATCTGAAAAACAAACATATCGAAAAGCTTTCCCACGCCGATCATGGGTCGGTGTAAATCAATCACGAAGTATCTCCTCTATGGGATTGGTTAGTGAACACGGCAACCTGCGGTGAGATAGATTTGCATGTCAGTGGACGCAAAACCGTCAAAATTGCGCGCAAGATTGCGGTATTGCCCTGGCAGGATGATTTTGTGTGCAGCCCAATGAAAGATGAACCAGATCAACCCAACACGG
>JBAUHN010000418.1:0-1815 GCA_049680295.1 Sulfitobacter sp. | reverse complement strand
CCTCAATACCTACGCCCGCGCTGAATTGGTTCGTTTGGTGTCGACCCTGACCCGCCTCAAGGCCGTCCGAACCCGACCACTGAGCGACGCAGAACTCGCGATGGCCGCTGCACAACTCAGGGAAAATCAATTCATGGACTTCACATTGGAGGAACTCGACTAATGGAAACATTTTCAAATAGGGGAGCCACATTAGGCTCCACAGTCAAAACCGTCGTTTTGTGCTCGATAGGCTTCATAGCCGCGCCCGGCCTTATGGGGAGCGGCGCTGCCTTTGCGCAGGGTGTCCCAACCGTTGATACGCGAAATATTGCACAAGAAATCCAGCAACTACGACAAATGATCGAAGATGAGGTCCTGCAAAACGAACAATTGCAGCAAGCACTGAACCAACTCGACACCCTGCGCGAGCAGTACGCCAAATTGCAGGAAACCTACGCAGCCCTTACCGGACTGATGGATATCCCAGAAATCATCACGACGCAGTTTGAAGCTGAGTTGAACGGAGTTCTGGACCAAGAGTTCGGCGATATCCTTGCAACGATCGACGCTATCAAGAATGGCGACTGGTCTCGACTGGCGGGCAATGGTGCACCCGGCATCCAGACACAAATGACCCGCGTTCTGGCTGATGCGGGGTTTGACGAAGACACCTTGTCAGAGATGGCAAACAGCGGAGCGGCGGGTGCGGAACGCATTGCCCAACAAGCAACCACAGGTGCTGTCATGTCTGCCGCTGCCCAGAACAGTTATGAAGAAGCGGGCCAATCGCTCGAGCGTGTAGACCGTCTCGTTGGCATGATCGGCGAGATGGAAGAGCTTAAAGACAGCGTTGACCTCAACACCCGTGTCACTGCCGAACTTGCAATCGCCTTGGTCGCACAATGGCAGTTGGAGGCTGTTCAGACCGTTGGGTCGGGCCAAGCGGGCGTTCTGGATGCAGCGACACTCGCAGAAGAGCAGCAGTTCATGGATTTCACACTCCCCACTCTGACTGCTGACTGATTGAGGAACAGGGTGTGACACAGGAAACTGAGATCGTTGAAGAAGAGCTTATTTACGGCGCGCGGCGACGTGAAAAGCTTTGGCAGAAGCTCGCGCTATCAGGTTTGGTGTTCGGGATCATCGGATGCCTGTCAGCTGCTACTGTTGCAATCCTCGATGTCGATCCAGACCCCATTGTTGTTCCCTATAATCCAGAAACAGGAATGGCCCTTCCCAACGCATCGGTTGGCGCTGTTCGCGTGACCGAGAATGAAGCCATTATCGAGTCAGTCGTCTTCCGCTACGTGACAGATCGTGAAACCTACAACCAACTCGACAATGACTTGCGCGTTCGCAGCATTCTAGAACGTTCTGATCGGGCCGCCGAAGCATCCATGCGGTCCTTATGGGACAGTGCAAATCCAAACTATCCACCAGAAGTTTATGGCGATGCCGGTCGTCTCGATGTCGAGATCCTCAGCATCAATCGGATCGGAGTGAACCGCGCACAGGTTCGGATGCGTAAGCGTCTTACATCGCCCCAAGGCGTACAAGCAGGCCTTTTCACCGCGACGCTGTTGTTTGAATTCAGACCAGAAGAACGTCGTTCGATTGATGACGTCTGGAGTAATCCATTCGGCTTCACCGTCATTGAATACGCAATCCGCTCAGACAGATTGGAGAACTGATATGAAGGCCCTTAAGCCAACCATTCTGTCTATCGCGCTAACCTTGATCGCCGCCCCTGCCCTCGCAGAGTACATCCCACGCTCGGGCGGGAACGATAACCGCGTGCGCGTCGCGACATATCAAGACGGTCAGGTTTACCGC
>JBAUHN010000417.1:0-2010 GCA_049680295.1 Sulfitobacter sp. | reverse complement strand
GCCGCAGGTTTGCTCATCATGCGAATCAGATAGAATGTCCCTGCCCCAAAGACGAAAAAGTAGACCACAATGAAGGCAATGAGGGACGCTGCAACTGCGGGTGCGGCAACGGGGGCAAGGCTGTCAGACGTTCGAAGCAGGCCGTAAACAGTGAACGGTTGCCGTCCCACTTCGGTCGTAATCCAACCCGCGAGCACCGCCACAAACCCCATCGGTCCCATCACCAAGGCGGAAAATAGCAGCTTACGGTCGTCATAGAGCTGCCCCTGTAGACGTCGCCACAGGCTCCATACACCGAGACCAAGCATTGCAAATCCAAGGGCAACCATCACACGAAAGCTCCAGAACACAATCGTCACAGGGGGTTCTTGATCGTCCGGGATCGTATCGAGACCGTCGAGCGGCGCGTTCCACTTATGTTTCAGAATAAGGCTGGATGCGTAGGGAATCTGCACCGCGTAGTCGATCCGTTTTTCTTCAGTGTTTGGAATGCCGAACAGAATCAACGGCGCGCCGTCAGGATAGCTGTGATAATGGCCCTCCATTGCCATGACTTTCGCGGGTTGGTGTTCAAGCGTGTTGAGCCCATGAAAGTCGCCTGCGAGGATTTGCAGGGGGGCCACCACGATCAGCATCCACATCGCCATCGAGAGCATTCGCTGCGCGGGAACATCACTGCGGTTGCGTAAAAGATGAAGGCCACCGGCACCCCCAACCACAAGCGCTGTGGTCAAATATGCGGCCAGAACCATGTGGACCAACCGGAAAGGGAACGACGGATTAAAGACGATTTGCCACCAGTCCTCGGGGACAAACTGCCCGACCTCGTTGATGCCATAGCCCGCAGGCGTCTGCATCCATGAGTTCACCGACAAGATCCATGTCGCGGACATCAGCGTCCCGAACGCCACCATTGCTGTGGCAAACATGTGCAGGTTGTCCCCAACGCGCTTGCGTCCAAACAGCATGATCCCCAGAAAACCGGCCTCGAGAAAGAAGGCAGACAGCACTTCGTAGGCCATCAAAGGCCCAAGGATCGGCCCCGTCTTGTCGGAAAACACCGACCAGTTCGTTCCGAACTGGTAGGCCATCACGATTCCAGACACGACCCCCATGCCGAATGCGACGGCAAATATCTTTTTCCAATAGTTGAACAATGTCAGGTAGGTATTGTCTTTTTTCCAAAGCCAAAGACCGTTCAGGACGGTCAGATAGCTTGCCAACCCAATAGAAAACGCAGGAAAAATGATGTGAAACGACACGGTGAAAGCAAACTGAAATCGTGCAAGCGTTTCTGCGGTCATTCCGTCAAGCATTGTGTCTTCCTTTTGGGAGTGGGCGATGTCGGACACAGAAACCTACCCGTGCAACGCTTTGTTTGCCGTCCGCACCGCAAGACCGGCGTGATTGATGCCCGTCATGCATCAGCAAAGGTCTTCCATCGCCCGGATCAGGACATCAGAATCAGCGTCAGTCACATCCATATGCGTCACAATGCGTAGACGGTTTTTGCCTACTGCCGTTACGATCACGCCGCGCTTTTTCAGCATGGCCAGACAGGCCCGGGCTTCTGGGTAACCCGGCGCAAGATCGATAATGACGATGTTCGTCTCGACCGCATGAACCCGGTCGATCACCGGCAATCCCACAAGCCTGTCACCAATGCTTTTTGCAAGCGCATGATCCTCTGCCAGTCGATCGACATTGTGATCAAGTGCGTAAAGACACATGGCCGTCAGAACCCCGGTCTGCCGCATCGCGCCGCCCCAGCGACGCTTGAACAGCCAGGCCTGATTGATGAAATCTTGCGACCCGGCCAATACCGAGCCAACCGGGCATCCTAATCCCTTTGAGAACGCTATCCACGCGCTGTCGTACCCTTGTGCAAAGACGGATGCGGGCGTGCCGGTTGCCACAACGGCATTCAGCAAACGCGCCCCGTCCAGATGGGTGGCAAGACCGGCGTCGCGCGCGACCTCAGCGACCTGGCGTAACTGTTCGGCTGGCCAG
>JBAUHN010000416.1:0-14787 GCA_049680295.1 Sulfitobacter sp. | reverse complement strand
GGGTGAGCGCATCTGTGTATCTCAAAGGCAAAACGCTGCGCAAAAGCGGATTGCTTATGCATGCTGCCGAAAATCGTATCATCTTGCCGCCCCCTGAACACACCACCAGCATCTTGATTGTGCCGATCAGTATGGTCTTGAGGTAAGCCTGGCGTTAATCGCGACAGGTCATTTTTGCTGGATTTTAGTCAAGCTGTTCTGAATCCACCGACAGGCCCGCAAAATCAAACAACGCGGAATCAAGCAGGTGCGACGGCCTTGTGTTCATCAAAGCACGGAACATAACCTGCCTGCGGCCGGGGCTGTTTTTTTCCCATTCATCAAGGAGTCGTTTGACTTGTTGCCGCTGCAACCCGTCCTGAGACCCGCACAGATCGCAGGGGATGATCGGATACTGCATCGCTGTGGCAAATTTTTCGCAATCGGCTTCGGCGACATGGGCCAAAGGACGCAGCAGGAAAAGATCACCCTCTTCGTTGACCAGCTTTGGTGGCATTGTCGCCAGACGGCCGCCGTGGAACAGGTTCATAAAAAACGTTTCAAGGATGTCGTCGCGGTGGTGGCCCAGCACCACCGCGTCGCAGCCTTCTTCGCGCGCGATCCGGTACAGATGCGCGCGCCGCAGACGGGAACACATCGCGCAAAGCGTGCGACCGGCAGGGGTTTTGTCCATGACGATGGAATAGGTGTCGCGGTATTCGATCCGGTGCGGGACGTTCTTTTTTTCCAGAAATTCGGGCAAAACGGTCGCCGGAAAACCGGGCTGACCCTGATCAAGATTGCAGGCCAAAAGGTCCACCGGCAACAGGCCGCGCCATTGTAGTTCATAAAGCACTGCCAGCAGCGTATAACTGTCCTTACCACCGGACAGGCACACCAGCCATTTAGGTTTGTCGCCCTTCGGGTTGGGCGAGATCATACCGTATTGGTCAATCGCTTCGCGCATATGTCGGACGATACGCTTGCGCAGTTTCTTGAACTCAGTTCCCTGTGGGGAACCGTCAAAGAGCGGGTGGATGTCACGCGGTGTATCCAACATGTATCGAGGTCCTTAGTGGGCGTTTTGCAACCTATATCCGCTGATGGCCCGGACCAAAAGGCTATGGCGCGCGGAGCGCATAAATACGACCTTAGGTATTCTTGGTAAAATGGGTTGGTGCCCGGATCGTCAATTGGACATCTAGCGCTAATCAGAGCAATGCAATTTCGATTGCGCAAGCATTTGGATAAGAGAGAACGAAATTTCTACAGTGGAAGATTTCTATATTAATGGTTAATTAACAATTGGTTAGCTGGAAATAGAAGTTTCTACTAAATAATTAGTTTGACATCATCGCATCTTCGCGACGACAGTGTGGTGTCGGCAAGATCCGGCTCACATAATCTTTAGGGAGGAGAAGAGATGCGTAAGTATCTGCTCTCCGCTGTTGCGGCTTCTGCCGTGATTGCGGGTTCCACAACTGCTATGGCTGATGAGGCTGCGGCAACAAAGTGGATAGATCAAGAATTCCAGCCATCAACATTGTCCAAGGACGAACAGATGGCGGAAATGAAGTGGTTCATTGACGCGGCCGGGCCTTATTCCGGTATGGAGATCAACGTGCTCTCCGAAGGCATCCCGACCCATTCATACGAATCCGAAGTGCTGACCAAAGCCTTTGAGGAAATCACCGGGATCAAGGTGAACCACCAGATCCTTGGTGAAGGCGAAGTGGTGCAGGCGGTGCAAACCCAAATGCAAACGGGTCGCAATCTTTATGACGCTTATGTCAACGACAGTGACCTGATCGGGACGCATTCGCGCCTACAGCTTGCCATCAACCTGACCGACTTTATGGCGGGTGACGGAGCTGCGGTGACCAACCCGGCGCTTGATCTGGACGATTTTATGGGGATCCAGTTCACCACCGGGCCTGATGGCGATCTGTACCAGATGCCGGATCAGCAATTTGCCAATCTTTACTGGTTCCGCAAGGACTGGTTCGACCGTGCCGACCTGCAAGAGGCGTTCAAGGCGAAATACGGCTATGATCTGGGTGTGCCGGTTAACTGGTCCGCTTATGAGGACATCGCCGAGTTTTTTTCGGAAGATGTGAAAGAAATCGACGGTGGGACCATTTACGGTCACATGGATTATGGCAAACGTGCCCCCGATCTTGGCTGGCGGATGACGGATGCGTGGCTGTCGATGGCAGGCACCGGGTCTAAGGGCGAACCTAACGGTATCCCAATCGACGAATGGGGCATCCGCATGGAAGCGGGCACCTGCAACCCGGTTGGTGCTTCTGTTTCCCGTGGCGGTGCGGCAAACGGCCCAGCTGCCGTCTATGCGATCCGCAAATGGGATGAATGGTTGCGCAAATATGCACCACCCGGTGCAGCAAGCTATGATTTCTATCAATCTCTGCCCGCTTTGGCGCAGGGTAACGTGGCCCAGCAGATTTTCTGGTACACGGCATTTACCGCAGACATGGTGGCGCCTAAATCGGCGGGTAACAACACGGTGGATGACGAAGGCACGCCGCTGTGGCGCATGGCACCCAGCCCACATGGCCCATACTGGGAAGAAGGCCAGAAGGTTGGCTATCAGGATGTGGGATCATGGACGATTTTGAAATCCACGCCACTGGACCGCGCACAAGCGGCATGGCTTTACGCTCAGTTTGTCGTGTCCAAAACTGTGGATGTGAAAAAGTCGCATGTGGGTCTGACCTTTATTCGGGACAGCACCGTCAACCACGAAAGCTTTTCTGAGCGTGCGCCAAAACTGGGCGGACTGGTGGAATTCTCCCGCTCGCCTGACCGCGTGGCATGGTCGCCGACCGGCATCAACGTGCCTGACTATCCGAAACTGGCGCAAATTTGGTGGCAGCAAATCGGTGACGTCAACTCCGGTGCGTTTACACCCCAAGAAGCGATGGACCGTCTGGCAGGGGAAATGGATATCACCATGTCCCGGATGCAGGCGGCGGATGAAGCTGCGAACGTCTATGGTGGTTGCGGCCCACGTCTGAACGAAGAAAAAGATGCCGAATACTGGTATGCCAATGGTGGGGCCAAACCACCGCTGGAAAATGAAAAGCCGCAGGGCGAGACCGTCAACTATGACGATCTGGTTGCGCGCTGGGCGTCTCAGTAAAGACACGTCCCACCAACGCCGCTATTGTAAGGCGGCGTTGGTATCGCCGGGGCCAAACAGTCCCGGCTTTCTATTCCATAGTAGGGCGTTTGTCGCCAAGGACCGAAATGACACTCGAAATCAAAAACGTATCGAAAGCGGTCGCGGGGCAGGTTCATATCAAACCAACATCGTTGGTTCTGGAAACCGGGCACTTTAATGTTCTGCTGGGCGAAACCGGTGCCGGGAAAACATCACTAATCAAAATGATGGCGGGTCTGGACCCGATTGCCAGCGGTCAGGTGTTAATGGACGGACAGGACGTTACCAAGCTGTCGACACAAAAGCGCAAGATCAGTCTGGTGCATCAGTTCTTTGTCAATTACCCGCATATGACTGTTTACGACAATATCGCCTCACCGCTGAAAGTGGCTGGAATGGCGAAGTCCGAGATTCAGGGCCGCGTCGAAGAGGCCGCAGATATTTTGCAACTGCGCCCGATGCTGCACCGCCGCCCGCATGAGTTGTCTGGAGGGCAACAACAACGCACTGCTCTGGCAAGGGCCATCGCCAAAGAAAGCCGCGCGGTGTTTTTGGACGAACCGCTTGCGAACCTTGACTACAAGCTGCGCGAGGAATTGCGCGAACAGCTGCCAGAACTTTTTGCAGGGCGAGGTGCGGTTGTGGTCTACGCCACATCTGAGCCGGAAGAAGCACTGTTGCTGGGGGGCTATACCGGGCTGATGGACGATGGGCATGTGGTGCAATTTGGACCGACGGCTGACATCTACCGTGAGCCCGAAACACTGATGGCGGCGGCTGTGTTTTCTGATCCGCCGATCAATGTCGCCGAAGTCTTCAAGGAAGGACCAACAATTCGCATGGGGCGTGATGCCTCGTGGCGGGCGGATGAAACTGTGTTGGGCCTGACCGACGGCAACTATACTTTGGCCGTGCGCCCGCATCATGTCACACCGATGAAAACCGCGCGGCACACGGTTGCGTTGAACGGCACGGTTCTGGTGACCGAGCTCAGCGGATCTGACAGTTCGGCCCATTTTCAGATGCATGATGCGGCGTGGGTGTCGCTGGCGCATGGTGTGCACCCGTATCAGGTGGGCGAGGCGCATCCGTTTTTCCTTGACCCGTCGGCGTGTTTCTATTTTGCGGCGGACGGCACGCGCGTGACACGGGGGGCTGACTGATGGCAAAAATCACCTTGTCGAACCTACGGCACAGTTATTATCCAGACCCAAAATCAGCCGATGATTTTGCGTTAAAGGAAATTGATCTTGATTGGTCAGATGGCGGTGCATACGCCCTTTTAGGGCCGTCGGGTTGCGGCAAATCCACCTTGCTGAACATTATCTCTGGCCTGCTGACACCGTCAGAGGGGCGGATATTGTTTGATGATCGCGATGTGACCGATCTGCCGCCTGATCAGCGCAACATCGCGCAGGTTTTTCAGTTTCCGGTGATCTACGACACGATGACCGTCTATGACAATCTGGCCTTTCCGCTGCGCAATCGCGGTGTATCCGAGGACCGCGTAAAATCGCGGGTGACCGAGATTGCCGAGATGCTGGAACTTTCAGACATGCTGACAACGCGGGCCGCTGGGCTTTCGCCTGATAACAAACAAAAGATCAGCATGGGACGCGGATTGGTGCGCGACGATGTGAACGTTGTGATGTTTGACGAGCCGCTGACCGTGATCGACCCGCATCTGAAGTGGAAGCTGCGCAGCAAACTGAAAGAACTGCACCAAAAGGTCCGTGCCACGATGATTTACGTGACGCATGATCAGACTGAAGCCCTGACATTTGCCGATCAGGTGGTGGTCATGCAAGACGGTGAAATCGTGCAGATTGGCACTCCGGTTGAGCTGTTTGAGCGGCCTGCGCATACATTTGTAGGTCACTTTATCGGATCGCCGGGGATGAATGTCCTAAGCGCCGAACTCCGTGGGGACGCGGTGTATCTCGAAGGGCACGCGATTGCGCTGGAAGGCGCGATCAAACCGGGGCAGGGGGCAAGAGCGGAATTGGGCATCCGCCCTGAATTTGTCAGCATCGGCGACAGCGGGCTGCCTGCGACGGTCAGGAAAGTCTCGGATATTGGGCGTCACAGTGTGGTCGAAGCATTGGTTGGCGACACGCTGATCAAGGCAGTCACTGACGCCAAAGCGCCAGCGCAAGGTGCCCCAATACACCTGAAATTTGATGCTAGCCACACCCGGCTTTACCGCGATGGATGGTTGGCGAACGAAAGGGCTGCACCATGAAAACGCAAAACCAAAAAGCGTGGTTCTTTGTGTTGCCTGTCCTTGTGCTGGTCGCTTTTAACGCGCTGATCCCGATGATGACGGTGGTCAATTACTCGGTGCAGGAAACATTCGGCAACAATCAGTTTTTCTGGGAAGGCCTGCGCTGGTTCGAAGAGCTTTTGAACTCAGAACGGTTTCACGCATCGCTGGGTCGTCAGTTCCTGTTCACCGGGATCATTCTGGCGATAGAAATCCCGCTTGGCGTGATCATTGCCTTGTCAATGCCGCGTCAGGGTCTGTGGGTGCCGGTCTGTCTGGTGACGATGGCGCTGCCGATGCTGATCCCCTGGAATGTGGTGGGGGCGATGTGGAATATTTTCACGCTGCCCGACATCGGGTTGCTGGGCTATTTCATGAATCATTCGCTGGGCATTGATTACGACATGACCCAGAACCCCTTTGCGGCCTGGGCGACGATCATCACCATGGATGTCTGGCACTGGACGTCGCTGGTTGTGCTGTTGTCTTATGCCGGTTTGGTGTCGATCCCGGATGCTTATTATCAAGCCGCCAAGATCGACGGGGCAAGCCCGTGGTCGGTGTTTCGCTACATCCAACTGCCAAAGATGAAGCAGGTTTTGACCATCGCTATTCTGTTGCGGTTTATGGACAGCTTTAACATTTATACCGAACCGTTTGTCCTGACGGGGGGCGGGCCGGGTAACTCGACGACACTCTTGTCGATTGATCTGGTCAAGATCGCGCTTGGACAGTTTGATCTGGGCCCTGCGGCAGCGATGTCGCTGATCTATTTTGCGATCACTTTGCTGGTCAGTTGGCTGTTCTACACATTGATGACAAAGGATGACGGCAAATGAAAAAGCGCAGCCTGATCCCGATCCTTTATATTATCTTCCTGATGCTGCCGATCTACTGGCTGGTCGCGATGAGCTTTAAAACCACGAACGAAATTCTGTCCGGGTTTTCGCTATTCCCACAGACTTTTACGGTCGAAAACTACGTGGTGATTTTCACTGACCCGACGTGGTACTGGGGGTATTTTAACTCCATTATCTATGTCTCGCTGAATACGGTGATTTCCGTCTCGGTTGCCCTGCCTGCGGCCTATGCGTTTTCGCGCTACAGTTTTCTGGGTGATAAGCAGTTGTTCTTTTGGCTGCTCACCAACCGGATGGCCCCGGCCGCCGTCTTCGCGCTGCCGTTCTTTCAGCTTTATTCTGCTGTCGGATTGTTTGACACCCATATCGCGGTGGCTTTGGCGCATTGCCTGTTCAACATCCCACTGGCGGTCTGGATTTTGGAAGGGTTCATGGGTGGTGTGCCCAAAGAGCTGGACGAGACGGCCTATGTCGACGGCTATTCATTCCCGCGTTTTTTCACAACGATCTTCCTACCCAGCATCAAGGCAGGTGTCGGCGTCGCGGCGTTCTTTTGCTTTATGTTCTCATGGGTGGAATTGTTACTGGCCAAAACCCTGACGGCGGTGGCGGCCAAGCCGATTGCGGCGACGATGACAAAAACTGCATCCAGTGCCGGGTACGAGCTTGGGTTGCTGGCAGCCGCAGGGACGCTGACGATCATACCCGGCGCGATCGTGATCTATTTTGTACGCAACTACATCGCCAAGGGCTTTGCCCTGGGAAGGGTTTGATATGTTGGGATGGATGGCCTGGACGTGGCCTACAGCACTTGTCTTTGTCGGCATATTCTCGGCCATGGGTGTTTTGACGGTGATGGAAATACGGGACCCGGGAGGCAATGAACGCAAAGGGATACTGGGCCTGACCACCACGCGGGGCGACAGGTTGTTCATTTCACTGCTGGGCACGGTCTATATTTTTCTGGCTTGGCTTGGCTTTATCGGAATGCCGCTATGGAGCCCATTGATACTAAGCGTTCTGTGGGGCGTGTTTTGTTTCTGGAAGGTTTGAATAACTGCCCTTAGGCAAAATGTCTGGCAAAAACGAGAGCTTTCGTATTTAGTCAATCAGAGGGCGAGCAGGCCAGAAAACAATAGGATGTTTGATGCGGGTGCGAAAGAAAAACGAGTTTCTGACTGAGGTCGAACTTGAATTCATGACCGAGCTTTGGTCCCTGGGACAGGGCACAGTGCGCGACGTGCTGGCGCAACTGGCCCCAGAACGGAACCTTGCCTATACATCGGCTGCAACCATTCTGCGGATTCTTGAGCAAAAGGAATTTGTCACCAGCATCAAGCAGGGCAAAACCTTTGTCTACAAACCCGCGCTGGCCAAAGACACATATCAATCCAAAACTCTGCGAGATCTGTCAGATAAACTGTTTGACGGCACGCCTGCGTCGCTTGTTGCGCGGCTGGTCGATGACGACGGTATTTCGGAACAATCGCTAGAGGAGATACGGGCGTTACTGGATAGGAGGTTATCCAACGATGACGGCTAACGCATTCTTTCATCTATATCTGGACGCGAATATCCTGTTGTTGCTGGCGGCGGTGCTTTGGGGGCTGACCCGCTTTTTGTTAAACCGAACCGGGCTGCGACAGGCTTTTTCCACACAATTGCAAATGATTTATGGCGCGCTCATCACGGTTGCTGTGGCACCGCTGATTATCGTGGCATTTGCGTTAGCGCGTCAGCATGGTTTAATCGGCAGCGGCTATTCGGTCAGCTTTTCGGATTTCGCGGTTTCGCAATATCTGAATGGTCATATCACCATGGCGCCGTCGCGGTTTGAAACTTTGTTGGCGGCACGGGATTTGTTCACGGTGGACGTCACCACGCTGGCGTCGCCGATGGGGCAGGCGATTGCTGCTACGCTGATGGCGGGCTTTGCGTACTACACGCTGAAAATGCTACGCAACGGGTTGATTGTCGAGGGCATTGTCCGGCGCAGCTATGTCTGGCGCAAGGCCGGGCGTGTTGAAATACGGCTTACGGATCAATCGCTTGTGCCGTTCTCAACCCGCGGTTTGCGACAACACTACATTATCATTCCGTCTGGCTTTTTGTCACAGGCGGACGACCTTAGAATTGCCATCGCACATGAATTGCAGCACACGCGCCAACATGATCTGCTGTGGGAGGTCGTGATCGAGATACTGCGTCCCTTGTTCTTCTGGAACCCGGCGTTTGGGTTCTGGAAACGACAGGTCGAAAACCTGCGCGAACTGGCCTGCGATCAGCAGGTGCTGGCGCGGCGCGGGATTGGTGTGCGCGACTATTGCGATTGTCTATTGCGGGTGTGCCGCAACAGTCTGCGCAAAGATGGACTAAACCAGTTGTTGGTGCCCAGCGTACCCTTTGCCCATGTGGACGGCGGTCGATCTGCAAAATTCCTGAAATACCGGGTTTTGTCGATCCTTGACGGAGCGCCGCGGGCGCCAGGTAAAATGGTGACTTTGGGACTGTTTGCGCCATTGGCGATTGCAATTGCGTTTGGGTCGGTTGCAGCCCAGCAAACAAACGACTGGAGCCAGGATCGCCTGATGCTGTCAGCAATCGTCAATCTGGAACGCTTGGATGCGTTGAACGGGATTGGCCGGTAGGGCCTGTGGGAATTGGGTCCTAGCCCTAGTCATCGACGCCAGGTACGGGATCATACCCGGACTGCCCCCAAGGGTGGCACCGGCCAATACGTTTTGCCGCCAGCCAGCTGCCTTTGATACCGCCGTGGGTTCGCAGGGCGTCCAGCGCATACGCACTGCATGTTGGCTGGTAGCGGCAGTTATGCCCGACCCAAGGGCTGAATAGCAAACGGTAGACCCGCACCGGTAGGGCAACGACTTGCGCCAGCGGGCTCATGATCTGCCCTTGTGCAAGATGCCAAGTGCCTTGTTCAGATCTGTCAGCAATGTCTCGAACGGCAGTGTCGCTGTGGCTGAGCGGCGACCGATCAAGACGTAGTCGGTGCCGGATTGCGCAGTTGTGGGCAGGGTCAGGCGGGCAATCTCGCGTAGGCGGCGTTTGGCGCGGTTGCGTGCAACAGCGTTGCCGACTTTTTTTGAGCAGGTATAGCCGATGCGGATCTCCGGGCCCTCATCATCGGCGCGATTGCGCATTTGCAGGATAAAGCCCGGCATCGCCACGCGCTTGGCACGGGATGCACGCTGAAAGTCGCGGCGCTGGGTCAATGTCGTCAAACGTAAAGAAACCGCCGGGGGCGCATCCCCGGTGGCGGCGTCTTTGCCATCCATGGGTGCCTCCGGCGGTGTCATGTCGTAATCAGATGTCCCGGCGCTTATGCGCTCAGGGATTTCCGTCCATGTGCACGACGTGCATTCAGGATTTTACGGCCCGCTTTGGTCGCCATGCGCGCGCGGAAGCCGTGGCGCCGTTTGCGCACGAGGTTCGAGGGTTGAAAGGTGCGTTTCATCGCTCCATCTCCGTTCAATCATCTGGGGCGGTGCAGATTCGCAAACCACCCGTGTCATTAGAAGTCTGTCCTCTAAAGAGCGTCGCGGCCCAAGTCAAACCCCTGTCTGGCCTTTTGGCGGTGATTTGCAACATTAGCACCGCATAGGCGTTCAATTGTTTCAATCTACCCCGCCAAACGCCGAATATGCCATTTCTTGTCACCTTATATCAACCACGCGTGATGCGCCTGTCACTTGGTCCAATTTGGCGCCATTGAGGGTTGGATTTGCAACCTCTGCCACGAAAGACGACAGTGATGCCGGACATGAGCCCTAAACCAACCCAGAGCGCATTGCGCCACCTGCCGCTGATCGTGATTATCTGCGTAGCCACTATCGGTGCGATCACCTTGCGCGACTACCTGAGCTTTAATGCCCTGCGCGACAATCGCGAGGCCTTGATTGCCTTTCGTGACACCAATCTGTTGCTAAGCGCTGTGGCGTTCGTCGCCGGATATATCCTTATCGTCGGGTTTTCGCTGCCCGGTGCGTTGATTGCGACGCTGACGGGCGGGTTTCTGTTTGGCACCGTGCTGGGATCACTGCTGAGCGTGACAGGCGCGACAATTGGGGCGATCTTCATTTTTTTGGCGGCGCGTCACGGATTGGGCGAAAAGCTGGTAGCGCGGATGGATGCGTCCGAAGGCACGGTGCGTAAGATAAAAAACGGGATTGATGAAAACCAATGGTCGATGCTGTTTTTGATCCGGCTGATCCCGATTGTGCCGTTTTTCATGGCAAACTTGGTTCCTGCGCTATTGTCCGTGCCACTTTACCGCTTTGCGATTTCGACATTTCTGGGCATCATTCCGGGATCACTGGTGTATTCATCCGTGGGGGCTGGTTTGGGGGCTGTGTTTGAAAAAGGCGAGGTGCCCAACTTTGGCCTGATATTTGAGCCGCAAATACTAGTGCCAATTCTTGGGCTGTGCGCTCTGGCACTTTTGCCGATGGTGATCAAAGCAGTGACAGGCAAGAAGGACCTTTGAAGGATGAAACGCTTAAAGACGGATGTATTGGTAATTGGCGGCGGGTCTGGCGGATTGTCGGTTGCGGCAGGGGCCGTGCAGATGGGCGCAGATGTTGTGCTGCTTGAGGGCCATAAAATGGGCGGCGATTGCCTGAACTATGGCTGCGTTCCTTCCAAGGCATTGATTGCGTCCGGCAAGGCCGCTCACATCGCGGCCGATGCGGTTCACTTTGGCGTTGTTTATACCAAGCCAAAGGTCGACTACGTGGCCGCAATGGAACATGTGGCGCAGGTCATCGCTCAGATCGAACCTGTTGATAGTGTCGCGCGGTTCGAAGGTCTGGGCGTCACAGTGATCTCTGAGTTTGGCAAGTTTGTCTCGCCCACCGAAGTGCAGGCGGGTGACACGGTTATCACCGCGCGTCGCATTGTGGTGGCCACCGGATCAGCGCCATTGGTGCCGCGTATCCCCGGGTTGGACAAAGTGCCCTATCTGACCAACGAGACCCTGTTTGATTTGCGGGTAAAGCCCAAACATCTGTTGATCATCGGCGGCGGCCCGATTGGCATGGAAATGGCGCAGGCGCATATCCGTTTGGGGTGCAAAGTGACTGTCATTGAAGGCGAAAGAGCGCTGGGAAAAGACGATCCGGAAATGGCGACCGTGGTTTTAGATGCCCTGCGTGGCGAGGGTGTCGCGATTGAAGAAAATGCGATGGCGGCTGAGGTTAGGGGCAAAGCCGAAGCCATCGAAGTCGAAGTGCAGGACGGCCGGGTTTTCAAAGGCAGTCACATTCTGGTGGCTGTTGGCCGCAAGACCAATACCAGCTCCTTAGACCTGGGCGCGGCTGGCATTGAGACCACACATAGTGGGATCAAAGTGAACGACAGCCTGCGCACCAGTAACCGCAAGGTTTACGCGATTGGAGATGTGGCGGGCGGGCTGCAATTTACCCATGTGGCGGGCTATCATGCCGGAGTGATCATTCGGTCAATGTTGTTTGGTCTGCCGTCCAAATCCAAAACGTCGCATATCCCATGGGCAACCTATACGGACCCTGAACTGGCCAAAGTGGGCTTGTCCGAGGCACAGGCGATCGCGACATATGGCAACAAACTTGAAGTGGTCCGGTTTGCGTATACCCACAATGACCGTGCCATTGCCGAGCGTAAGACCGACGGCCTGATCAAGGTTATGGTTGTCAAAGGCCGCCCCGTAGGTGCATCTATCGCCGGGCATCAGGCGGGCGAGTTGATCAACCTTTGGTCGCTTGCCCTGGCCAACCGCCTCAAGATGAGCCAGATCGCGGCGATGGTCGCTCCTTATCCGACAATAGGCGAGATCAACAAACGTGCGGCAGGGGCTTATTTCAGCCCGCGCTTGTTTGAAAATAAGACCGTCAAACGCGTTGTTGGTTTCGTCCAGCGATGGCTGCCATAAGGAAACGGTTCGATGTTCAATTCTCTGTCCGGACGGCTTTTGATACTGACAACCATATTCGTGATGTTGGCGGAAATTCTGATTTTTGTGCCTTCCATCGCGCGGTTTCGCGAGGACTATCTGTTCAACCGGCTTGAAAGGGCTCAGATCGCGTCGCTTGCCCTGTTGGCCGACGATATGATCGACAATGCGCTGGAGGAGGAATTGCTGCGCAATGCCGAAGTGTTCAATGTCGTGCTGCGCCGCGATGAGGTGCGCCAGCTTGTGCTGGCCTCGCCCATGCCGCGCGCCATCGCGGAAACCTATGATATGCGCGACAATACCGCTATTGGCCTTATTCGCGATGCGATGACGCGCCTGATCAACCCGGACGGTAAAATTATCCGTGTGATCGGCGCACCTGTGCGCGACGCAGGGTTGCTGATCGAGATTACAATGGAAACCGCACCGATGCGTGCGGCGATGATCGACTATGGCATCCGCATATTGGTGCTGTCAGCGGTCATTTCGGTTTTCACGGCGTTTTTGTTGTTTCTCGCAATGCGCGCTTTGATCCTGAAGCCGATCAAACGGGTGGTGGGGCATATGCAAAACTATGCTGCCGCGCCTGAGGATGGACGCCGTGTGATCGTGCCATCTGCCGGCGTGACCGAGTTACGCGAAGCCGAAGTGGCGTTGCAATCCTTGCAAACTCAGCTGACCCAGTCGCTGAAACAAAAAGACCGATTGGCCCAACTTGGCAGTGCTGTCAGCAAGATCAGCCACGATTTGCGTAACATTCTGACCACGTCGCAACTGTTCACCGACCGGATTGAAATGAGCGAAGACCCGGCTGTCAAACGCATGGCGCCCAAGCTGGTCGGCTCGATCACGCGGGCGGTGCATTTGTGTGAAAGCACGTTGGCGTTCGGCAAGGCCGAAGAACCCAGCCCGACGCTTACAATGGTGAATTTGGCAGATGTAGTCGAAGACGTCGTCAGCGGTGAGCGATTGGCCATCGGCACCTATGACCTTAGCTTTGCCGCCGACATCCCGGCGGCATTTTTGGTGCGTGCCGATCCTGAACAGTTGTTTCGCGTGCTTGCCAATCTTATTCGCAACGCGCGTCAGGCGATTGTTGCCACCAACGCCCCCGGTGAGATCAGCATCAAAGCCCGCGAAGATGACGACGCATGGTGGATAGATGTCATCGACACCGGGCCCGGTTTGCCGCTCAAGGCCCAGGAACACCTGTTCAAGCCGTTTCAAGGCGGTGCACGCAAGGGCGGCTCTGGTCTGGGATTGGTCATCTCAGAAGAACTGGTTCGCGGGCATGGTGGCACGCTTGATCTGAAATCAACCGGGGATCAGGGCACGCATTTTGAAATATGCCTGCCCAAGGGTGATGGCACGGTCTGATACGGGGCCAATCCACCCCACGAAATTGCGCAATTGCCATTCAGGGGCTTGCAAAGCCCGGCCACCAGCACTAAACCCCGCCGAAGTGGACCGATAGCTCAGCTGGATAGAGTACCTGACTACGAATCAGGGGGTCGGGGGTTCGAATCCTCCTCGGTCCGCCACTTACTTTGAAATCATTAGATTTTTCCGTTCCCACTGTTTGGGTGGGAACAAAGGTGGGAACGCCTGCGAAATATCTCTAATTTCCTAAGCCAAACCGTTTGGTAATATCCGCGTTGTGGTAGTTCTGCTCCGACAGCACACGACGCTTGGCTTTGCGGGTATAAACCTCGCTTGCCTTCGGGCTAGAGTGGCCGTGGGCCGCCATGATTTGAAACTCCGATGATTGTGACTCCGCAAAAATGCTGCCGGTACGTTTGCGAATTCCATGTGATGAAATATCTTTGGGAAGACCGGCAGCATCGATCCATTTGCGCATTCGATTACCGAAACCCTTGGCGGAATATGGTTGTCTGTATTCGTTTAACAGAAAGGTTTCAGAACCGGTCTCGGTCTGCTCCAGAACATGCTCAATGTATGGGTCAAGCGGAGCGAACACCGTCTTTGTATTTCGCAGGTTACCTTTACGGGGAACAAACTCGATGTAGCTCCGCCCATCATATTCCTTAATGTTTTTTGGGCCGAGCAAAACGACATCGGATCGGCGACAGGCTGTGTATAGATACAACGTGACCGCCAAGTGCGCAGTGGAGCCAATGGGGTGGAAATCGAGGAAATGAGCGATCTGCTCATCGCTCCATTCCAGGAAGCCATCCGTTTCGAACTCAACGGGCTGTACGCCATCTGTCGGGTTTTCCAGGATCAAACGTCCGGGCTTCTTTGCAAATTTGAACATGCGTCGCAGTGCCTTGAGCATATTGTTATGTGTTGCTGGCGTACTTGTGAGTGTGTCGAGGATACGCTCAATGGTTACATCGTCGAATGTACTCAGGTCTGCATTGCCAAGAATAGGCAGGGTACGCTTCAAGATACCTGTGTAGGTGTCGCGAGTACCCGGCGCGATCTTTTGTTTGGTTACCTCTCCATCCATGTGCTGGAGGTAGAGTTCAACGAGTTCGCCATAGGTTCCCTCATCATATCTGGATGCGCGTTGCCGTCGAGAGCGAAGCTTTTGGAC
>JBAUHN010000415.1:0-18657 GCA_049680295.1 Sulfitobacter sp. | reverse complement strand
AGCGGGCGGCAAAATATCATGCCGTGATGTTCCACCCGGTTTGCCATGGCAGACAGACCATCGACACCCGCACGGCGCGCCAAACGCAACAAAAAGGTTTCAGCCTGATCGTCGGCAGTATGCCCCAACGCAATCATCGAAATCTCGCGGTTGCGCGCCCAATCCGACATCAAACGATACCGGGCATCGCGTGCGCGGCTTTGTAGATTCCCAACGCCATTCCAATCGGTCCACTGCAAGATGTCGTGAGGCACATCCAATGTAGCACATAACCCTGCCACCGTTCGCGCCTCTGCTGCGGCCTCGGCGCGCAGCCCGTGATCAACCGTGACCGCGAAAAGGCGGATGTCTTGCGCCGCGCAGAACTGTTGCAAAAGACACAATAAAGCAACGGAATCGCCGCCCCCCGATACCGCAACCCCCAAGTGCCGTGGCGGGTCAGGCAAAAAATGGGTGGCAATCTGTCTTGCAAGGTCGCCTGTGGCAGACATCAGATCAAGAACAGCCAATCACTTGCATTTGCGCCTGCGCGTCCTGCGCCGCGGTGCCGCCCGGGAACCGCGCGCTCACTTCGCCCAATGTGACGCATGCCTCTTGGGTTTGACCCAGATTACCAAGCGATTTACCAAGCTTATACAAAGCTTGCGGGGCCAATGAACCGTTTGGGTCAGCGCTGAAGCTGGCAAGATAAGCCCGCGCCGCCTCGCGGTTGTCGCCCGCCCCTTCCAAGGCATCGCCGCGCAAAAGATCCGCTTCGACCGACAGTGGCCCACCGGGATAGGTCTGACTGAACGCCGCAAACCGTTCAGCAGCGGCTGCAAAATCACCTGCGGTTAACGCCTCTTTTGCGCGGTCGAAATCAGCGGCCTCGCCCACCGCCAGTTCCGTGCTGGTTGCGGGGTCTTCGACAGCCGTAGTGGAAGGCGACGTTGGCTGGTCCGCTCCCCCCAATGTCGTGGTGGTGCCCAACGTACTGACATCGCCGCCTTCAAGTTCGACCAGACGGAATTCGAGATCACCGATCCGGTTGGTGCCATCCTCAACGATACGCCCGATCCGAAATTCCAGCTCTTCTATCTTGGAGGTCAGGCGCTGCATTTGCGCCTCGATCGCGTTCATCCGGTCCAACACGCTGCCACCTGCCGTATCGACGGCAGGTGCACCTGTAGTCGAAAACTCGCGTTTGAGACGCTGCACTTCGACGTAGAGCACATTCAGCTCTTGCCGGATATCAGCCAGCGTTTGCGTGTCCTGCGCCACGGCCCCAATAGGGCTCACCATCAAAATCAGCGCAACAAGTGCTGCAAAGCGGGCCATAAGATTATCCTGTCAAACCAGCGGCCAACACCGTCACTGCGCGACGGTTTTTGGCATAGCATTCTTCATTGCTGCACACTTCGATGGGACGTTCCTTACCATAGCTTACGTCCTTGAGACGGCTGGCGGCCACCCCTTTTGAAATCAGATACTCGCGCACCGAATTGGCCCGCCGTGCACCCAATGCAAGGTTATATTCGCGGGTGCCCTGTTCGTCGGCGTGACCTTCGATAACGGCGGTGAATTCGGTATTTGCCAGCAGCCAGCCAGCCTGCCCATCCAAAGTGGCGGTGCCTTCGGGTGTCAGGTTCGACTGATCGACCGGAAACAACACCCGGTCCCCGACGGCTTGCTGGAAATAGGCCGCAGATGTCGGATCGGACGCGCTGCCGGCTAATGCGCCATTGGCACCTGCCCCGGCGTCTGCGCCGTTCCCTGCGCCAAAGCGTCCGGCGTTGGTACAAGCGGCCATCGACAGGGCTGCAATCAATAGGAGAATATTACGTGTGAGTTTCATGGTATCTGCCTCATTCCTTGGTCAGGTTATTGTTTATTTTGCGGTGTCTTTAGCACAAGGCGGCGAGGTTGTGAACGCAAACCCGCGCCCGCGTTTAATTTTGCAGGGGTGACCACGACGGATCAGAGCCGCCCTCAGGGGTGCGCACCGGTCGCAGATTGCGACCCGAGATATCGACCGAATACAGTGCCGATGCCCCGCCTGCCCCTTGGGTTTCGCGGTGGAACATAATCACCCGGCCATTGGGCGCCCAAGTCGGGCCTTCGTCCAGAAACGAGGCCGTCAAAAGCCGCTCTTCGGATCCGTCTGTGCGCATCACGCCAATATGAAACCGACCCTGATTTTGTTTGGTATAGGCAATCAGATCACCGCGTGGCGACCAGACGGGGGTGCCATACCGGCCCGGACCAAAGGATATCCGCTTCGGCTCACCACCACCAGCGGGCATGACGTATAGCTGCTGGGTGCCGGACCTGTCGCTTTCAAAGACGATCTGGCTGCCGTCTGGTGAAAAGCTGGGTGCAGTTTCAATCGACGGCGCCGAGGTCAGGCGCGTTGCCTGCCCGTTATTGATATTCATCGAGAATATGTCGGTGTTGCCGCCTTGCGAGATTGAATAAACCACCGTCTGGCCATCGGGGGCAAAGCGTGGGGCAAAGCTCATCGTGCCGTCCTGGCTTTCCAGCACCCGGCGCTGCACAGAGCCCACGTCCAGCACATAGATGCGCGGAAATCCGGTCTCGTAGCTGGTATAAAGTACCCTGTCACCGTTGGGCGAAAACCGTGGTGCCAAAACAATCGAACTGCTGTCTGTCAGGAATTGCACGTTGGCACCGTCATAATCCATGATCGCAAGCCGCTTTTGACGACTGTCCTTGGTCCCGGTTTCCGAGACATAGACAACCCGGCTGTCGAAATACCCGCCTTCTCCGGTGATGCGGCTGTAGACCGCATCCGCCACCTTATGCGCCATGCGCCGCCATCCATCCGTGGTGCCGGAAAATTGCAACCCACCGCCCAGTTCAGCGCCCGAAAACACATCATACAAGCGAAACTTGACGTTCAGCGCAGTGCCGGACACGGCAACAGCCCCCGTGATCAGCGCCTGCGCATTGATCGCTTTCCAGTCGGCGTATTGCACGGGTGCATCAAAATTGCTGACCGTGCTGATGAACGCACTCGACGGAATTTCGCGAAACAACCCGGTTCCCGCAAGATCAGCGGCCACCAATTGCGATATCTGGGCTGCCAACTCATTTGATCCAGCCGTTTCCGGCGCAAAGGCAGGCACCGCAAAGGGCAAGGGTTCGATCACCCCTTCGGTGATTTCAATCCGCAAAGGTCCGTCGCTTTGCGCAAACGCGGGCAAAGCTGCTGACATGAGCACCGCAATAAGAAAACTCAAAATTCGAATACTCATTTGATGCGCATCCTTTCGGGATTGAACGTCATTTCAATGTCCTGCCATTGGCTGTATTTTTCCACCGGCAAATCAAAACCTTTGGCGCCACAGCGGATAATCGCGCGTCTGGCTGCCTCAAACGCCTGCCCCGCCGCGCTGTCGGACCCACCAGAGCTTGAGGCCATACGAATGGATGATGTGATCGGTTTTGCATCCTGCCCCATTGATACGGTCACCACGACTGTGGTCTGCAACGCCGCTGAGGACAAGGATCCGACGTTCCAGCACGATGACACCGCAACGCGCAGGCCTTCTTTTTCGGATCCCGTCAGCGGAGGTCCGGTTGGTGCTGCTGGTGCCGCTGGCGCTTCGCCCAAAGCCTCGGCCAGGGCGGAATTGACCGCATCGTCGGTGACACTGGTTTCAGGCTCTGGTGCCTCTGCGACAGGTTCAGCGGGTGTTTCGGTCGGTGTTTCAGCCGGTGCTTCGGCCACGGCAGCGGGCGGGCGTGGCCGTGCAGGCGGGCGTGGCGATTGTTGCGGGGCGGCGGCTGGCCTTTCAGCTTCTGTCACAATTTCCGTTGCCGCCTCTTCGGGTGCTGTCGCTTCGGCGGGCTCAGACTGGGTTTCGCCGCCAGCCTCTGGTGTCACAGCGGCTTGTTCAACCTCATCGGGTTGGGCCTCCGGCTCGGGCGCGGCGACGGCTTCTGGCGCCACGCGCTCTGCCGGTTTTGGCACTGGCGTGTCGGCAACCTCGGGTGTCAAAACCGCAATCTCGGCAGGTGGTTCTGGTAATTCGGGTGCCTGATCACTGATATCTGCTGGGGGTAGCGGGATATCTTCGACCACTTGCGGTGCCGGTTCTTCGGGTGGCGTCTCCACAGGCTGCTCTTCAGTAACCGGAATGTCAGGTGTCTCAACAGGCGCCTGTGGCTGTACGACTTCGGTGGCCGCCTCTGGTGAGGTCGGCGAAGCGATCATCGCATCAAACTCAGCCGATGAGATAACCGACACGTCCGTCATCTCAAAGGGCGGCGGTTCAGAGGCAAAGACATTGCCCAGCAGCAGCCAGCCGATCAGGCCGATATGCCCTGCGCCTGATATGGTGTGACCGATGTTCACCCTTATTTATCCGTCCGACGGATTTTCACCGTCCAGCGTCGGCCCGCCGATGTCAGTCACCAAACCGATATTGCCAAAGCCACCTGCATTCAGCGCGCCCATCACCTGCATGACTTGCGCGTAAGGCACTGCACCATCGGCGCGCAGGAACACTCTGTCGCTGGTGCGTTCCGCCGCGATCGCCCGCAGCTTAGTCACCAGCTCAGCCCGGGGCGTATCGGTTTTCTGGATCTGGATCGCACCCTCGGCGGTGATCGTCACTGTTAAGGGTTCTTCCTGATCCGACGGCAATGCGGTTGCTGCCGTCTTTGGCAGTTCAACCGGCACGCCAACAGTCAGCAAAGGTGCGGCCACCATAAAAATGATCAGCAACACCAGCATGACATCCACAAAGGGCGTCACGTTGATCTCGGCCATGGGGGATGCGTTGCCACGCCGCCTGCGTCGTCCGCTGCCGCCGTCTTTCTTGATTACACCTGCGCCCATCGGTCAGCCATCCAACTGTCGGCTGAGGATCGTGGCGAACTCATCGGCAAAGGCCTCATATCCGCTAAGGATACGGTCGCAATCGGCGCTAAGTTTATTGTAAAAAATCACCGCCGGGATCGCGGCCATCAAACCCAAAGCCGTCGCCAAAAGCGCCTCGGCAATACCGGGGGCGACCACGGCCAAATTGGTGTTTTGCTGGGCAGCGATTTCGATAAACGCGTTCATGATCCCGAACACTGTCCCGAACAGGCCCACAAAGGGCGCGGTCGACCCAACTGTAGCCAGCACCGACAGTCCGCGCTGCATGTATTCGGCCTCTTTGCTGATGGCCACATCCATGCTGCGATCAATCCGCGCTGTGGCCCCGGCAATCAACCCGCCATCGTCGCGGTGTGATCGGCGCCATTCCATCATGCCTGAGGCGAATATCTTTTCCGCACTGCCCGAGGGCGCGGGGCCAATCTCTTCGAACAGCGTGTCGAGCGGTTCGCCCGACCAGAACGCCTGATCAAAGGCTTCGGCCTCGCTGCGCGCGCGGCGGTACAGGACCAGCTTTTGAATGATGATCGACCAAGACCAAAAGGACGCGACGATCAGCATGACCATCACAAGTTTTACGGTTATCGTGGCGCGTGCGAATAGTCCCCACATGGAGAAATCAATCTCCTGCGCCAAAGCCAGCGTTTCTGCTTCCATGTACCTGCTCTTTGCTCGTCGTTGCCCGGGGTCGATTTTTTCGACCTTCCATTGGGCGCAAACTTAGCGCAGGGCAATGCGGAATGCTATCACTATGGCGGCATAACGCCCCTTACCCCCCAATTAAGCGGAGTTTCGCTGGCAATCTGGCTGGTTTTCCGGCGTCTGAAACACAAACAATGGTGACCAGAGCGCGAAAAATCGGCCTGGATCCCCGCAAGACGTCCTGGCCAAGGGTCATCCGCGCACCGGAATTTGAAATCATTTGCGTCTGCACGATTAATTCATCATCAAAATGTGCAGGCTGGAGATAATCCGCCTCAACCCGGCGCACGGCAAAGACCAACCCTTCGGCCTTCATTGCCAATTGATCCACGCCGAGGCTGCGCACCCAGTCGCTGCGCGCGCGTTCGACATAACGCAGATAGTTCGCGTAATAGACGATGCCTGCCATATCGGTATCTTCATAGTAGACGCGGATCGGGAATGTGTGGCTTTCCATCCTCTATTGCCCCCGCCCCATGCGCGCCATCAACCGCAACGCATGGCTTGGGTCTTTTGAGACAGCCGGCAAAACCGGATCATAGGCCACCCGTATCAGGCCAGCAATTTCCGGGCGCAGGATCGTCCGCTGATTGGCAATCGCCAAGGGGGATTTTGTCGCAAACGCCCTGTCAGACCACAGCAAGACCGATTGCACGATCTGCCCCAAGGCAAGCGTTTCGGCTGGTATTTCGCTCAGTTGCCCTTCCATCCGAAGAAAGACAAAACACGCCTGAATGGCGCCTGCATTGTCGAACCGGAAAATCCGGTATTGGTTGGCACCTTCGCGTTCAAGCCGCGCCACAAGCGGGCCCAAATCCGGGATCAGGCGATCCAGATCAGGCACATCCGTCAACTCATCCCAGTCTTTAAAAAAGAACAGCATCATATTGCTGCCCAGTTCGGGGTCGGTTTCAGCCATCTGGTGCCCCGACAAAACCATCACAGCCTCAAGCGCGCCTTTGATCACCGACAAGGTTTCCGCGTTGACACCAAAGACTACTGGCGCGATTGGGCGGCCCCAGCGGGCAAAAGTGAAGGAGCCACTTTGCGAGGTGAACAAGGCTTCGATGTCTTCCGCAGTCATTGCGCGCTACCCTTCGAACAGATCACTTTGCGAACGGGGCTTTGGCGCGGCCACCCCCAGATGCGTCCAGGCTTTTGCCGCCAGCATCCGCCCGCGTGGCGTGCGCTGGATCAGCCCTTGTTGCAGCAAAAACGGTTCAATCACGTCCTCCAGACTGTCGCGCGATTCTGACAGGGCGGCACTCAGCGTTTCAATCCCAACCGGGCCACCCTGATAGTTCTCGGCTATGAGCCGTAAATAACGCCTGTCGGCGCCATCCAGCCCCAGATGATCGACGCCCAATCGCGTCAGCGCGCTATCCGCCAGTTCTTGGGTGACACGTCCATCGCCTTCGACCACGGCAAAATCCACCACCCGGCGCAGCAATCGCCCCGCAATACGCGGCGTTCCCCGCGCGCGGCGCGCAATTTCGCGCGCACCGCCCTCATCTGCGGGCGCGCCCAGTTTGCGGGCGTTGCGGTCGACGATGACGAATAATTCGTCCTCAGTATAGAAATGCAGACGGGTCGGAATGCCAAAGCGGTCGCGCAACGGTGTCGTCAGCAACCCCATCCGGGTCGTTGCCCCCACCAGCGTAAAGGGCTGCAATTCGATGCGCACAGTGCGCGCAGCAGGGCCTTCACCAATCACCAGATCAAGCTCAAAATCCTCAAGTGCGGGGTACAACACTTCTTCCACGGCTGGGTTCAAGCGGTGGATTTCATCGATGAACAACACATCGCGCGCCTCAAGATTGGTCAGGATCGCCGCCAGATCACCCGCCTTGGCCAGCACCGGACCCGAGGTCATGCGGAAATTCACACCCAATTCACGCGCGATAATCTGCGCCAGCGTGGTCTTGCCCAAACCGGGCGGGCCATGGAACAACGTATGATCCATCGCATCATTACGCTGCTTTGCTGATTGGATGAAAACCCGCAGATTTGCCCGCGCCTCGGCCTGGCCGACAAAATCATCCAGCATTTGCGGACGCAAAGCGCGATCATTGTCATCGGGCAGCGGATCAGGGCGCAGCGTTGGGTCAGTTTGTGTCATTGGTATCCCTCAGGCCACGGACTGTCACAGTTTAACCCTTGGGTGCCAGAAGTTTCAACGCAGCACGAATAAGGACCGGCGTTTCCGCTTGCGGATCTTCGCCAGCCGCCTGCGCCACCGCACTTGCGGCATCGCCGGGCCCGTAGCCCAGATTGCCCAGCGCCGACAGGGCCTCGGATTGGGCGGATGCGTTAGATGGACCTGCGGGCGTTGCTTGCAGTGGTTCCACAACTTCGGCCTCGGCACTGCCCAAGGCCTGCGCCACCGTGCCTTGCATCGCCATAACTCCCGGTGCTTTATCTTTCAGGTCCAGCACAACACGTTGGGCTATTTTGGGGCCTACCCCTTTCGCTGCTTTCACCATATTCCAGTCCCCCAAGGCAATCGCCCGGCTAACACCATCAGGTCCCAATGTGCCCAAAATCGCCAATGACGCCTTGGCGCCCACCCCCTGTACCGAGGTCAGCAAACGGTGCCACTCCTTTTCCACCAAAGTCTGGAACCCAAAGAGCTGCAATAAATCTTCGCGCACCACCAGATCGGTGAAAAGCGCGGTCATTTCGCCGACGCCCGGCAATCCGGCCAATGTCCGTTCCGAGCAATAGACCAGATACCCTACCCCGCGCACATCAATCAGCACATGGTCTGGCGCGCGATACTCAATCCGTCCGGTTATCTTGCCGATCATTGCCGCGCCCCTTTTGATGTGAATATCATGCCTTGGCCCGCTCAATTGCCGCAGCCAGCCCGCTGGCGCCACCGTGGTGCGCGTGGCAGATCGCAATCGCCAAAGCGTCCGCCGCGTCCGCGCCCGAAACTTGAATCCCCGGTAATTGCACACGCACCATATGCAACACCTGCGTCTTGTCCGCATGGCCAACACCGACAACAGTCTTTTTCACCGTATTAGGGGCGTATTCCCCTACCGGGATGCCTGCCTGAGCTGGCACCAGCATGGCAATACCGCGCGCCTGACCCAGCTTTAGGGTGCCGGCACCGTCCTTGTTCACAAAGGTCTGCTCAACCGCCGCTGACTGTGGCGTGAACTGCGTAAATACGGCGCTGAGTTGGCTGTGCAAAGACAACAATCGCGCCGCAAGGTCCACACCCTCTGATCGGCAAACACCATTTGCAATATGGCTAAGCCGATTGCCAACCACATCAATGACCCCCCAACCAAGATTGCGCAGCCCAGGATCAATCCCGATTATTCGTATCACTCAGCTTGGCCCCGTTTTTTGTTGCTTTTCGTTCCAGTAGCACGAAACGCGAACATCCGCCAAGGCCTTCTTGGTCAAAGCCGCAAAACGACGCAGCATAACCCGCCTGCGACATGCGGGAGAAACCGCGCCTCTGCTTTGCCAAACTGTAAACAAAGATTTAACAAATTTCCCTTAATTTATCGTAAGTTACCCAAATTCAAGCTATGCATCTTGTGCATATCGAACATGCAAAATCGCCCATTGTTTGGGCCCGATTGCAGGTCTATCTGCCCATCAGACGGCAAAGGATGGTCTTTGTCGCACAACAACTAAGGATGGCTGAAATGGCTGCTTTTAACACAACCCGCGTTTCCTACGGCACCAACGGTGTTGCTGCACGTATTGCAAACATCACTGCAACCGTAATCGCATCCATCGTTGGATGGAACGATGCGCGCGTAACACGCAACGCTTTGTCAACCCTGAGCGATCGCGAACTGGACGATATCGGCCTGAATCGTGGTGACATCGAATATGTCGCTGACCAAAATATTATCCGCTAAATGCGCCCTGGGGGGCGTGATCTCCGCACATCGGGATCATCAAGGCCGTTAGGCGATAAAACCTGAAAAAGCCGCGCATCCAATGTTGGACACGCGGCTTTTTTGTTTTTGAAACCTGCTATTCCTTCGGGCAAACCTGTCTAACGCAGATATGGGCCCATAATGCCACTTAGTTTTTTGGTGACTGCGTCAATTTGCATGACCCAGGCCCCGGCCTTTTCAACCGATGTCCCACCCGACAGCAAATCCACCCGCTCTTGGTAGGTCAACGCACCGAGCGAGGCGAGCATGAACGCCTTGAACATCACAAAACCAATAAGCGTGAAAACGACACCCCGGATTGGGATACGAAAGGTCGCGCGTTTAGGCTCGACCACAATCAACCCGTCACCACGAATGCGCGTCGTATAGCCATTTGCCATCGACTTATGTTTGCGTGCCAAAAGACTAAGACGCTTTTCAAACTGGAGATGTGAATCGACCATGGCAGTCTCCGATCAAAACCCGGCCCCCACCAGTTCCTGAATAACGTCGCAACGAATTGTGGCGAAATCAGGGCAAATGCGTCATTTCCACCTTATTTCGGTGCTCAATTGGGGCTTTTCTGTAATGTCAGGGTTGTCCAATCAACAATCTGCCCCTGATGGACAATATTGAATCCATTTTGGAGATAAACGGCAATCACTTCATCCGCCTGCTCGTTCAAAATCCCTGATAGAATCGCATAGCCACCCGCGCCAAGATGGTTCGCCAAATCGGGCGCAAGAGCAATCAAAGGGCCTTTCAGGATATTGGCAAAGATCAGATCATAGGGCGCCTTGGCTTGCAGGGCCGGATGATCAAATCCTGCCGCCTCGACACATTCGACCTGGCCCTCCAACCCATTGGCGCGCACATTCGCAACCGCGACATCAACCGCCACCTCGTCAATGTCACTGGCCAAAACCACCTGCGGCCAGACCCGGGCTGCGGCCATCGCCAGCACCGCCGTCCCGCAGCCAATGTCTGCCACGGATTGCCCGACAAACCCTTGCTCAATTAGTTGATCCAACGCCCGTAGGCATCCAAGCGTTGTCCCATGATGGCCGGTACCAAATGCCATCGCTGCTTCGATCAGCAATGGCGCGCAGCCGTCAGGAACCTTATCGGCGTCATGACTGCCGTAGACAAAAAACCGGCCCGCTTCGACCGGTGCCAATTCACGGCGGACATGGGCAACCCAATCGGTTTCGGGCAATTCCGACACCACAAACGGGCTCGCCTCCATCGCGGTGGATAGCAACAGCAACGCCGTTTGGTCGGGTTCTTGGGTAAAATAGGCGCCAACCTCCCACAGGCCCGACCCGTCTTCGACTTCAAAAACGCCGACGCCGGTGGGCTCAGGTGACATGCCTTCCATTGCCGCGCCAAGGGCTTCGGCGGCGGTCTGGCCCTTAAGGGTCGTCAAAGCTGTATATGTGGGCATGTTGTCGTCTCCGGAATGTCGCTGCGTCGTTCGGGTAGTGCTGTGGTGCGCCGTGGTCAAGCGATTGCAGTCACGGGTCGCGCTGCAAACCTTATTGTGCGGGCGATACTGCCAATCGCGAAAACACCGTTTCATTGCCTGGCTCTGGGTTGCGCGGAATAAGCGTGGCAAGAACAAGCGACACAAACGCCATTCCAGCTGCAAGAAAAAACACCGCCGCAGGCGACACCAGCCACAGCAGTCCCAACAGGACCGGCAAGAAAACGGCGGCAATATGGTTGATGGTAAATGCGACGGCCGCGGTCGGTGCAATGTCACCGGGGTCCGCAATTTTCTGAAAATACGTTTTCAACGCCAGCGCCAATCCGAAAAAAATATGGTCGATCACATATAGCATGGCGGCAATGGTGACGCCCCAGCCCAGAAAATACACCCCGCCATAGCTTAGAAACACGAGGATCAAGCCGACATATTCAAACCGTAACGCATTGCGTTCGCCGAAATGCGCAACAGCGCGCCCCAGCAAAGGCGCAAACACGATGTTCGCAACCAGCGTCACCAGAAACAACAGCGTGATCTCATGGACGTCATAGCCGAACCTTTCGACCATCATGAAACCCGCAAACACGATAAAAATCTGCCGCCGCGCACCGGCCATGAATTGCAAAGCATAATACAGCCAATAGCGTTTGCGCAGGATCATCTTTTTGATCTGCGGATTGGGTGCCTCGAACTGAGGATAGGCGACCATCGCAAAGGCGGCGATCAGCACTGTGACCCCGCCACCGGCCATATAGACGGTGTTGTAAGACAGGCCCAGCCTGTCCCATAGCGCCATAATCGCAACATAAGCCACCAGCGTAGCCGCGGATCCTGCCGCCATCAGCCAGCCCAACATCCGCGGCGCCTCTTGCTTGGAAAGCCATTGCAATTGCAGCGATTGATTGACTGTCTCGTAATAGTGAAATCCGATTGAGCTAAGCATCGTGATCGTCAAAATACCCGTCATCGACGGAAACCAGGCCGTCACGGCGGTGGCTGCACCGAGCAACACCAATGACACAAGGCCAAGCACCTGTTCGCGCACAAATATGATGATTGCAATCACCCCAACCGCCAAAAAGCCCGGAATTTCGCGCACCGTATGCAAGACACCAATGTCGGATCCATCAAATTGCGCCGCTTCGACCACAAAATTGTTCAACAACGCCGACCAGGTATTGAACGCAATCGGCATCGCCAACGCCATCAGGAACAGCAGTGCAATGGGCCTGCGCCAAAACGGCAGTTGCTGCGCGTCAGACAATGGGAAATTTTTTGCCATAACAATGCGCTTAAGCTTTTTTGGTGGCCTTGACGAGATACAAAAACACCCGGGGCGCCCTCTGACAAAGCCCCTCCCTGTTTCACCCTTCTGAAAATACTCACTCCAAGGGCATCCATCAAACGCCCCCCCACACAGATTTAAGGCCTGAGCCCAATTTCCATGGACGCCAGAGTTCTGTCTCTAGTAAAAACTCTGCGGATCAATATCGACTGACAACCGCAAATCGCCTTTGATACGCAACTGTCGCACCCATTTTTCCAACGCATCCTGCAATCGCACACCTTTTTCCGCCTTGACCAGCAACCGCACCCGGTGTCGGCCGCGTACACGGGCAATCGGCGCCGGTGCCGGCCCGTAAACCTGCGCACCAATGGCCCGTAAAGGGCCGGTGTTTCGCGCCAGCGTATTGCCCGCCTCAAACGCCAATGTCACATCTGGCGCGCTCAGGATAATTCCCGCCATGCGGCCATACGGCGGCACCCCCGCCGTTTGACGCTCACCGGCCTCAGCGCTCCAGAATGTTTCCTCGTCACCGGCCAGAATTGCCCGGATCACCGGGTGATCAGGCTGATAGGTCTGCAACATCGCCGTGCCGGGTTTGTCTGCACGCCCTGCGCGCCCCGATACTTGCCTCATCAATTGAAACGTCCGTTCCGCCGCCCGCAGATCTGATCCCTGCAGGCCCAGATCGGCATCAATAACCCCGACAAGCGTCAGCTTTGGGAAGTTATGCCCTTTGGCCACCAGCTGAGTGCCAATAATGATGTCGGCAGCCCCTGCCGCAATATCCTCAATCTCGGCTTTTAGCGCGCGCGCGGACCCGTACATATCTGAACTCAAGGTCGAAATGCGCGCATCTGGGAATAGTGCCGTTGCTTCCTCGCCCAGGCGTTCCACGCCCGGACCCACGGCCGCCAGCCTGTCTGCTGCGTCACAAGACGGGCAAACCTCGGGCATCGGTTTGCTTTCGCCGCATTGATGGCACACCAGCCGCTTCTGGAACCGATGCTCGACCATCCGCGCATCGCAGTGATCACAGCCGATCTGATGACCACAGGCACGACAGAGCGTAATCGGCGCATAACCGCGCCGGTTGATAAACAACATCGACTGTTCGCCCGCAGCCAATCGTGCGTTCACCTCCGAACGCAACACCCCTGATATCCACCGATCGCTGGGCAGTTTTTCAGCCCGCATATCAATCGCACGCATTTTCGGCATGACAGCAGGCCCATAACGTGACGGCAATTCCAACCTTGTGTATTTGCCCGCCTGCGCATTGGCCCAGCTTTCCAGACTGGGCGTGGCACTGGCCAAAACCACCTGCGCCTGACAGATGGATGCACGGAGCACCGCCATGTCACGGGCATTATACAAGACGCCCTCTTCTTGCTTGTAAGATGTGTCGTGTTCTTCATCGACCACGATCAGACCAAGGTTCTGGAAGGGCAAAAACAATGCAGACCTGGCCCCGATCACCAGTTGCGCATGCCCCTGGCCCACCATCCGCCAGATCCGACGCCGCTCGGTCATCGTGACGCCTGAATGCCACTCCGCCGGTTTTGCGCCAAATCGTTCCTGAACGCGGGTCAGAAACTCTGCCGTCAGGGCGATCTCGGGCAATAACACCAAGGCTTGACGGCCCGCAGCAATCGCCGCCGAAACCGCCTCCAGATAAACTTCGGTCTTGCCCGACCCAGTGACCCCGCGCAGCAACGTGGTTCCATAACGCTGCGATTTGACAGCTTGGGTCAAGACCTCGGCCCCGGCGGTTTGATCAGAGGTCAGAACCTTGCCGGGCAGCGCAGGATCCAGCGGCGCAAACGGCAAATCACGCGGGCTGTTTTCTTCAATTACAGCGCCCTGAGCGACCAGCCCCTTCACAACGGACGACGTGACACCCGCCATGTCAGACAGTTCTTTGAGTGTGAACGACAGATCGCCATACTCGGTCAAAACCGCCAGAACCTTGCGCCGCGCATCCGTAATCCGGTCCGGTTCAACCGCGCCGCGACGATAGATTTTCCGCTGGGATGGCGGATCGCCCAAACCCGGCGCGCGGGTCGCCAGACGCAGCATAGCGGGCATTGGCGTCAGCGTGTAATCGGCTGCTTTTTGCAAAAACTCCCGCAGTTCCTCGCGCATGGGGGCCGCATCTAAAACCCGGATGACAGACCTGATTTTGGCAAGATCATAATCGCCTTTGCCCGGCCCCCAAACGACGCCCAGAACCTTGCGCGGGCCCAGTGGCACCTCGACAAATGCGCCCGGATGGCACCCCCCTTCCGGCGCCTTGTAATCCAGTGCGCGGCCCAGGGGTTGCGTGGTTAAAACCGCAACCAAAGCCCCTTGATCAAAAAATAGCGGTCCGTCCACCAAAGGCTCCGATCTCAAAGATTGGGGTTTCAGCATCGCAGATCATGCGGTAAAGCCAAGCGCAACAGAAATTCGTGACATCGTCAACGCTCGCACCGCCACGCGGCTTTGCAAAGGGACCACTTGGATGAAATTTTTCGTAGACACTGCAGAAATCGACGCCATTGCCGAATTAAATGATCTGGGAATGGTGGATGGTGTGACAACCAACCCATCGCTGATCCTGAAATCAGGCCGCGACATTCTGGAAGTCACCAAAGAGATTTGCGATCTGGTGGACGGCCCGGTCAGCGCCGAAGTTGTGGCGCTTGAGGCCGACCAGATGATCGCTGAAGGCCGCAAGCTGGCTGAGATTGCCGATAACATCACCGTCAAACTGCCGCTGACCTGGGACGGGTTGAAAGCCTGCAAAGTGCTTGCCGGCGAAGGGAAGATGGTCAATGTGACGCTGTGTTTCTCGGCCAATCAGGCCTTGCTGGCCGCCAAAGCTGGTGCGACGTTTATCAGCCCCTTTATTGGCCGTCTCGACGACATCAATCTTGATGGTATGGAACTGATCGAAGACATCCGCACGATTTATGACAATTACGGCTTCGAGACGCAAATCCTTGCCGCCTCGATCCGGTCGCCCAATCACATTCTGGATGCCGCCCGGATTGGTGCCGATGTTGTGACCGCCCCCCCCGAAGTGATCAAAAAACTGGCGTCACACCCATTGACCGACAAAGGGCTTGAGCAATTTATGTCTGATTGGGCCAAGACCGGCCAAAATATCCTCTGATCTTTTTCAAAAAGAGACCCTTTTTTCAGACAGGCGGCTGTCATTGGATGCCAAAACCCTGCAGCGTTCTTGCAACAGGCAGGGGTGCAACCCAATTATGGCATTTACGGGGCAGATTGTTCCCGCGGCCTATGCTATAGATTGCAAAAATCGGCGGATACAAAATGAGTCAGAATTCAAACATGGAAGATACTTTGCGCGAAGCCATCATTTCGCAACCGGATGTTATTCTGGATGACAAAGATCTGATGCACGCATTGGTTGCTGCCAACGAAAAAGCAATGGGTGGAAATATCGTCGATTTGCGCGGTATCGCCATGGAACGGCTTGAGGCGCGCCTGGACCGGCTTGAAGACACGCACCGGAGCGTGATCGCCGCCGCCTATGAAAACCTTGCCGGGACAAATCAGGTGCACAGGGCGATATTGCGGCTTCTGGATCCGGTGGATTTCGAAGTATTCCTGCGCGAATTGGGTGGCGAAGTTGCGCAGATCCTGCGGGTTGATGCGGTAAAGCTTGTGCTGGAATCGACGCAACACGACGGTGCAACGGTTGTCGAACGCTTTGATCAGGTTATGGCCGTCGCCCAACCGGGCTTTATTGATGACTACCTGACCATGGGTCGTGCGAGTTCGTCGCGCCAGGTGACACTGAGACAAGTCCAGACAGCATCCAGTATCATTTACGGGAATTCAGCGGATTGGATCAAATCAGAAGCATGTCTGAAGCTGGACCTTGGCACCGGCAGACTGCCGGGCCTTTTGGTTCTCGGTGCTGAAGATCCGCATTTGTTCGGCCCGCAACAAGGCACGGATCTGCTTAGCTTTTTCACCGGCGTGTTTGAACGAACGATGCGCCGCTGGTTGTCATGAGCCTGATCAGCCCTGCGGCGCGTGACGCGATGCAAGGCTGGCTTGACCACCAACAGGCCCTGAAAGGGGCCGCGGCCAATACCCGCACGGCTTATCAGGGTGATGTTACTGAATTCTTGACGTTTATCACCGGATACAAAGGTCAGCCGCAGGGTCTGGGCGCGCTGTCAGATATATCGGTGACAGATATGCGCGCATGGATGGCACGCACGCGTGATACAGGGACCGGCGCACGATCTTTGGCGCGCAAACTGTCCGCCGTCAAAGCGTTCTATCGCTGGCTGGCCGAGCGTGAAGGGTTTGAGCCGACAGCCGTTTTGGCCACCAGATCGCCAAAGTTCCAGAAGAAAATGCCGCGACCGCTGGCCGAGGACGCCGCCCGCAGCATGATCGAAACCGTCGAGATGCAACATGACACGCCGTGGCTGGCCGCACGTGATGTTGCCGTGATCACCTTGCTTTGGGGATGCGGATTGCGGATTTCCGAGGCCTTGGGGTTAACCGGGGCTGACGCTCCGTTGCCGGCCGTGTTGCGCATCATCGGCAAGGGCGGCAAGGAACGGGTGGTGCCTGTCGTCCCGGCAGCGCAGGCGGCTGTTGCGCAATACGTCCGGCTTTGCCCATACGATCTGGACGAGGCCGCCCCCCTGTTCCGCGCCGTGCGCGGTGGCGCGTTGGCGCCGCGCGCCATTCAAAAGGCGATGGAGCAGTCCCGCATGCAACTGGGCCTGCCCGCCAGCGCGACCCCGCACGCCATGCGCCACAGCTTTGCCACCCACTTGCTGAACGCGGGGGGTGATTTGCGCAGCATTCAGGAATTGCTGGGCCATGCTTCGCTGTCGACCACCCAGGCCTACACCGCCGTCGACACGGCGCGCCTGATCGAGGTCTATAACGCCGCCCACCCCAAGGCGTAAATCTTGTAACCAAATAGCGATTTTGTTCACATAACTGTGCATAAGGTTTTACCGCAGCCTGCGGGTTTCTGTGCGATTGTACCTCTGCGGCAATCGACCGCAGGTAATTGTTTACAGATCAAAAGGGACCACTCCGATGAACATCCTAAAATGCGCCACAGCCGCCGCTGGCGTTGCTGTCATGACTTCAACAGCTTTTGCCGCCGATTGTCCTGTGGACGTCGAAAGCGCATTTGATCTGGACGAGACACAGGTTGTCGCCCTTTACGACTGCGTCAAGGATGCGATGGCGACAGGATACGCCAAGCAAGGCGATGAAGTGGGCAGCACTTATCGCAACTGGACCGTTACTTCGACCCGGCCTGCCGTAGCGGGCCCGCATGGCAACCGCCTGTTGCAGACATTCGCAAACGATGTTGCAGCCGATGCCTATCTCGAATTTGCCGAAGAGGGTGTGGAAATGCCCGTCGGTTCCGTTCTGGCCAAGGAAAGTGTCTCGATCAGCAAGAAAAAGAAAATGGCACGCCCCGGCCCGCTGTTTATCATGACCAAACTTGACGCGGGCGGCGCGCCTGAAACCGATGACTGGCTTTATGGCGGCCTGCAACCCAACGGCAAACCGATGAAGTTCAAACAGGCGTTCTGCCATGATTGTCATGCCGGGTTTGAAGATCAGGATTTTCTTGCCTATCCTCTGGAGGAAGTCCGCATCAGCAAGTGACACCGCGAAATTAGCACAACGAAAGCCTGTCTGGAAACAGACGGGCTTTTCTTTTTGCATCCTCGCGCCGCTTGGGCCATGTAGTCGCCATGACCCTTCAGCTCCGCGCCCTGCTCGTCCATCTTTTCACTGCAACCGGTGCCGTCTTTGCGATGCTCGCCATGTTGGCCGCCGTCGATTTGAAGTGGGACCTGATGTTCCTATGGCTGGTTGTCGCCTTTTTTGTGGACGGCATCGACGGCCCGCTTGCCCGCAAATTCGACGTCAAGAACAATGCGCCTGAATTTGACGGTGTCTTGCTGGATCTGATTATCGACTATCTGACATATGTGTTTATCCCGGCCTTTGCCTTGTTCAAATCCGGGCTGATGGATGGGTGGACCGGCTGGTTCGCCATCATCATTATCACCTTTGCCAGCGCGATGTATTTCGCCGATACGCGCATGAAAACAAAAGACAATTCCTTTTCCGGCTTTCCCGGCTGCTGGAATATGGTGGTGCTGGTCATCTTTGCGCTTGAGCCGAATTTCTGGGTCAGTCTGACGCTTGTGACGGCACTCGCTATCGCCATGTTCTTGCCGCTCAAGTTCGTTCACCCTGTTCGGACAGAACGCTGGCGGACGTTGACTTTGCCGATCGCGCTGGCATGGACGTTCTTTGCAGGCTGGGCGGCATGGGTGGATTTTCACCCGCAAAGCTGGGCACATTGGGGGTTGATCGCCACCAG
>JBAUHN010000414.1:0-6818 GCA_049680295.1 Sulfitobacter sp. | reverse complement strand
CTATTGCTGATGGCTCAAACACCACTGTTGCACCTGATCTCTTCGCCAACCTCATTGCGTCTAAGATACTCGGGGACAGACGGTCCGTATAGAAAACTGCACAATCAGCGAGCGCTCGATGTGCTTTTCTCAACTCAGATGCTCCAATCGGCTCATATCGAGGCCAATCCACATCTGTTTCAGGACAGCGAAAACTAAAAACATGCTCTGACGACTTCGTATCAATTTGCTCAGCAATAATGGGCGAACGAAGCCCATTCAAACGATGGATGAAATCAACTATTGCCCCAGCATTTGTGAACTCATCGACAAGACGTTCGCCTTCATCATCATCACCGAGACGCAACACCGGAGCCACATGACGATCAAGCATCGCGAGTGACACTAAAACATTGGCGCAACTTCCACCAAGCGCCTCATCTGAGAGCTCCCCATCTTGGTAGATCCGATCCAGTACGGTAAAGCCAGTTCCGGCCACATCTAATCTGATATGAGTGTATAATTTGTCAGGCATGTTCACTATTCGTACCAGTATGTATCGGTAAAGTCGAGTTCGAGTGACGACGTGTTGAGCCGAATCTCGCCAGACTTTGATGGTAACACTGATCGGAGGATCTTTAGAAGTGCCTGAGGGCCCGTGAGCCGAGATCCGAAGAGCGACCAGCACCCGTTTGGGCTCGGGCAAACGCCTCCGACACTGATTCCAAACTCTCTCGTCAATAAACTGTAGTCGTTTCCAAGACGCGTACCACTGTCACCGATCGACAAGACCTCCCGACCCGGTCCAACAGATTGTTCAAGCGCAGCAACCACAGAAAGTTTGTTAGATGCTGCGGGAATAATATCAAAGCTATGCCCAGAGGAAAGAATGTTCACCCGGCCCTCACGCACCGCAGGGCATTCCAGAATACGTACATTGAACGATGTCGGTTTGATCAGTTCACGAAACCCTATCGACAGTTGAACTTCCTTTGGGTTCAGTTTTGATGAGCGCATTAAGTTCGGTTCGCTCGCAAGCCATGCCGCAACTTCTTCAATCACGGGATCGCGGGCAGGCCTATCGATGTCCAAGTCTACGTCAGCAGACAAAAGGTGACCCCCATTAAAGTAACCCACCACAATCTTAGAGATCAGACTTTCCGGGAGGTCTCGGCGTAGCTGTTCCCCTAGAGAACCACCACGGCCGGACGCAAATCCAATAGCGAGACCTAGCTTGTCCAAGCGCTCGAATTCGTTCAAAATCTCCTGAGACGGTGCATCCAAACGTTCGCTTGTTTCGACTACGGTTCCATCAAAATCCATGACCACGGCTCCGATATCCGCCGAAGCCAACTTGCCCACTTTCGCAGAAAAAGATGTAAAAAGTTCATCAGGCGCATGCGTTGCACGACCCGCCCTTGCTGCCGCCATCCTCTTTTGACGGACGGCCGGAGGCAATATATCTGCCATCTCCTTTAAAGACTTGTCTTCGTACATTGCGCGACCAAAATCGCCGATACCTGGCTTACCTGGATCTATACCGACAACGGCCCCAATGGCTTCGATCCAAAATAATCCATCTATCAGAGCAAGCAAATTTACCCTATGTCCGCATCCTGCGAAGTCAAAATCCAAAACTCCATCAGTCGATGGCAGGGCCTTCACGATCGATTGCCAAGAGGGCATTGAGCTTTGGCCCGTAAGACCTAAAATCACAGTTTTGTCACCATGATGATGTATCCAAGAGTGCCGTCCATGAGCGAAATTGCGCATGTTTGTGACCTGTACAGGACACAGCGATGCCTCCCACAGAGATGTTTCGAGCAACAGGGATAATGGTCGCAGCAACGGGTCAGCGATTACGATCAACGTGGTCTCTCCCCAAAGACCAGAGAACGTTTTTTGAAGAGCTATTTTTGCGTCAGGATCTAAATATGATGCGATCCGAGTTTCTACTTCACTTAAACGATCAGCTTCGAGGACTGGGTCATCTGAAAGAATCTCAGCAGCCAACAGAAGCCCAACACAAGTTGACACCAACGAGTGTGTCGCCAAGTATCCGTCCTTCAGCTCTGCAACTGGCGTTGCGTAGACTTGGCCACCGTTCTTCCTGACCCAGGTTGCGACGGCACCATCAGCGTTACTGGTACATAACACAATCGACGTACATCCGCGATCACGCGCAGCGCGTGCTGTCGCTGCAATGTCGGCGTTATTAGCACTTGCACTGAACAACCAAATATCGACATCTTCAAGATCAGATGTCTCAAGCACTACATCCATTGGGGTCTGAACATTCACCCAACCAAGACCGAGCGTTCGCATACAACACGCCAAGTAAGACGCTGCAACATGGGATCCACCAGACCCCACAGCAATCACCTTACGGCCGCGACATTCATCCATAGCTTGCGACAACGGATTTGCGTCAAAACCTCGGAACAACTCCATTGTCTCCCGAAGTGACCCCAACTTACTGCTGAATTTAGGCGTCATCATGAAACGACTTCTGTCGCGGGGCCCGGCCCTTGTGTGGGTCTAAAATTCTTATAGAGGGGACCCGACAGGATCACATGTACAAATTCTTGGTCTGTTTCCCCTTCACCCGCATCGTTTGCGGCTAAGCGCTGCGCCGTATCATCGATGGAATAACTCTCAGTTTCCACGTATTGAACTGACATATCATGATCAATCGCAGCCATCAGAGCGCCGGCTGCCAGTACCTTACTGCCAATCGGTGACAGAACCATACGCGGAATGTACGTTCCACTCATCGTACGATCAAATCGTAACTTCAATCGAGTTAGTCGCCGATAACAGTCCAACGGATTCCACTCGGAGGCGTGAACAAAATCACGCGCATCTACACTCCATTCGTCGATGATTGCTGTCTGGTACTCAGTTACCAGATTGTCGGCCCGGCGTGGATTGCGTGCAGGAAACGGCAGTAGCGGGCAAACCTTATAAAAATCACCAAGCAAGTTGCCAATCTTAATCAGCGTCCCCATGCGCCCTTGCGCAAGCTGAGGAATCCAAATCTGAGCAACCTCCTGATCTTCATCTATATCAACTGGTCCCATCGTTGGCGCAAAACCCTTTACAGGGCTTGGTCGATCTGAAGGATCGCTGGTGATTTGATCGTCTAACTCTGGATCAGAAGTGATCATTATGTGAAATGCGCAATCCATCCGAGCCTCACATGCCTCTAAAAGCATACGCGCAGATGGAAAACCAATGCCAATAGACAGTGCACTAAGATCCAAAACCACATCCGTTACATCATCCGGAACCGGGCGCTTTACTAACTCTTGCGAGATCCTGTGCCCTCCCACTGGCGCTCCATCATCTGCAAAAATTTCGATCTTGATCACCTCGCATTCCGGCACCAAGTCCCGCAAGGAGACTTCATTTTGATCCGCACGTTCTGCCAATTGCGCCGTCGGATTGGGCCGCTCCTCACGGACGAAAATCGCTGAGAGACGCTCATCCAGAACGCCAGCCAGATGTTTTGCGATTACATTGGCACGAGGATCGAACCCAGCGGCAGCCAGCAACAAAACCTTCTTGTCAGGTTTCGCAAAATAGCTCTGAATGAATGTGACCACGTCTTCATTGCGATGCGTAATACAGTTAGCCCAATGATCACGCATCCCTTGCGTCCAGAACATCATCAAAGAAACTCCGTTTCTTCGGAACAAACCCACCTCGATTGAACGTCAGACCCGCCGCTAAGCAAACAGTCCCTGTCAATTCAATAAGGCACCAGGTCTTACCACCTCCGCCCTGCTTGTAGTCTCGTTCAATCGTAAGCGCACCATGCGCGACAGCTTGTTTGAGCACTTTCAGTAGCTCATCATCGGCCGGGATTTTGGCAAACTCCTCTTCAAGGATAGCTACTGCATTTGCCCCCGCATCAAGTGGTGCGTTGGGTCGCAGCGATTCAGCAATACAAACGTCGGAGATAGCATCAACGAATGCACGAACTGGCGTCGCCATCGGGAATGCCCAGTGTTTCATGATCCATTGGGCCGTTTCCCGTAGTGACTTTTGCTGGCTTTCTGCTGGCAGGGCTAAACTCTTTCGACGAATTAGGCGCGTCTCAACTTCCGCTACCAGATTGCCAGTGTATTTTAGGAAGATCTCAGCATTCTCGTTGCTCGCATCGCACAGTGCCTCAACCCCATAGTGAAGCGGTCTTCCAAACTCATGCGCCAAGAATACCCTAGCGCCATTTGCGATCGCAGTATCCGCTTTCAGCGGCGTTTTGGGCTCAGGGTCACGATTGTCATCGAATAGCGAAGGTGTCGCCAATTCGCGTCGTTTTGCGTAACGATGCATCAATACCCTACACATTCCTAAGGCAAGGTCATCTCCCACAACAGTGGTACCTTTCTTGTCCCGATACGTTGCAACCAACCCTTCAATCTCAGCGCGCCTGCTATCGACTATATCCAATTGCTCCTGTTCTTTATTGATCAGAGTTTCGAGATCACGCAGCTTTGCCGCACTTAATTTTGGTGGTGTCTTTGGTAGTAAATGAGTTAACTTTGGCGTTTCTCGGTTACTAAATGTCTCAACTCTTGGTAGGTACTTGTTCGCTATCTCTTGTGCCATCACGCGGAATTTCTTGCGAGCAATGCCTTTGTCGCCGTCAACCTGCATCGGCACATCGACGAAATCACGCTCTTGCGCTCGGTTATGCGTCGGCTGATCAACATTTGTGCGTAAGACCCGACCTGGGCTTAAGGCGTCGAGGCGCATCATCATCCAGCGCCCAAATCGCATCTCTCGATGGGACAGTGTTCGAAACAAACCATCGAGTTGATCATGATGAAGCTCATGCATGTCGTCGAGCATTGCTAGTGGCTGCACGGTAATCCATTCGCCATTCCAATCAATTTCAATCGATTCAATGGCATCAAAGGGCGCGTAAGGCGAAGTTGCGTCCAGAGGTAGGTCTTTCAACTCTGGCGGCCGCAGGCTCGAGCCAACACTATAGATTGCTCGTTCGACAGCTAGTGCACGCTTGCGTACGCCTTCGGCTGAGAGTCCACCAATCTGATCCAGATGCGCCTCATAAGTCGCACGCGGTACAAAGCGAACTTGTTCGATACTTCGATCACTCTGGGCGGTCAGACCTCGGATCAAACCAAGCATGGCCCGCGCTTGCAGCAGCCAAAACGCAAGTTTAGTCTTGATTTGAGGCTCATAAGGTAATTCCCAAAAGTCTCGGTACTCGGATTCCATAGGTACTCGCACGGCAGCAACTCTTGGCCTCATGTCGCTACCAACAAAACCTGCATCTACCAGAGCTTTAGCTAACGGCCGGTTGGTTGCATTGTCCAAATCTCGTAAAATGGTCTCGACCATCCCAAACTCGGCAAGCGTAGCCAACATTGTCTTCCCAGTTCCTGGTGAACCGATGACCCGGATCGGAAAGCTAAAAAGCTGATCCTTATGTGGACTATTGGCTAGGAAAGTTGTGAGCGGTGCGGGGCTTACAACAGACAAGAACGCTTCGGGATCCCGAATGTACTCTGTTGCGCGTCGAAGGAATGGATTTGCCATGTTTTTAACCGTGCCTGTCGCGTCTGCGAAAAAGTGCTCGAGTGCGCGGAGCGGCTTGGTCACCAAGTTCACTCCACAACAGCGGTACAGCATTGTTTGGTGTGTTGTGCTCCAAAACCAATGGCAGAGCACAACTTCCGTACCCATAGCACATGGTCACAAGGCCAGCCTCACGGCAATGCTTTTCAAGCTTCTTGAAAAGACCCCGATCATAGTAAACCTCACACAAATCAATTATTTCTCGATCTGCATCAGATGTTGCTTGAAGACCTACGGCCTCTAGTTCGACAGACCCGCCAGGCGACTGATTATTATCCAACACACCCAAAGGCAAACCGTTTGGCAACAGCAACCCTTCAGTTATCACCACATCAACATCGAAACTGGTAGACGACAACATAGGCACAACACTTTTGACCCTATCAATCAGTGCACTTCGTGCCTGACGTGTTGATACATGGTGGTGAATATGCAATCTGTATCCGTCTGCAATAGGGAATTTTTCGCCAAGCGCTTCCCGAGCATCTGTAACTATCTTCTCAAATTTAGGAAGTTTGCCTTTCGGCTTGCCATCCTTAATCCGGATAAATGTTGTCCCAGAAGCCGTAAAGTCGTCGATAAGGTACACATCATCGAACTTTGCACCTTTGCCCAACTCTTCACACAGATCCTCTCCAAGACTCTCCCACTTATCAAGATCTACGTTCATCATCGGAACGACTTGTTCTTGCGACAGCAATCCCGAATGCGACCTGCGCAAGATGTCAATGCGGCTTCCGTCACTCAAACCCACGAAAAGACATCGCCTAAACCGCGTATAGAATGCTTCAGAATAGACCGGATCAGACCAAACTTCGAACGGTGCAATCTTATGTTCTTCTGCCACTGCCTTGCGCAAATACGGCGTCACAGTTTCTGGGATGAATGCTTCAATAACGCGCTGCATTTCTGCAGTTGAAATAAAGACAAGGCGCTTCTTTACGAACCTGTATGCCGTTTCACGATCTCCGGCCTGAAACTGCCGCAACCAATCTACGAGCGCTTCAATAAATCCAGCTCCAGCAGCAAAATCAGCATATCCATCGTACTTGACGGCGGCCATCAAACGTAGCCAATCGTATTCTTGCGTCGTTTTGACATCATCCCAGCCCATTACATCAGCGATTAGGTTTAGGGCTAGAGAATTCTTCATGGTATTTTCTCTTCGTTTTACTGCTCAATTAGACACTCCGACGCAGTGGTAGGTAAGTCAATATGACGTCGGTTTGGAG
>JBAUHN010000413.1:0-2886 GCA_049680295.1 Sulfitobacter sp. | reverse complement strand
CCGAATTGGACGCGATCCCCAATTGCTTCAGGGCGGTGTTTGATAGCCAATTCATCAAGGAATTTACGCCCATGATGCTTACGCATACCGCGTGGTCTGCGGTTGCGCCGATGTCGGGGTAAATGCTGGTAAAACTTCTCGGCGCGACCGTTTTTGGAATAGGTATACCGATAGATCGTTTCGTGGCTCACACGCATCGGATGACGTTCAAGCCGCATTCTTCCAGCTATCTGTTCAGGCGACCATCCCGCATCAAATCCATCGCGAACAGCGGCCATGATCTCGGGATATCGGATTAGCTTGCGATGCACTGCGCGACGCTCTTCGTATTTGTCCTGCGCGTTCATAGCATGGTAACCATTCAGCTGCGGCAGCTCGGCATCAGAATAGTAGTTCCGCTTGATCTCACGGTAGATTGTGGAAGGTGCGCGGCCCAGATTGTCAGCGATCTCTTTGACGGGTATCTTCGCATCAAGCCAATTGGCAACCTTGCGTCGTTCGTCGAGGTTCAGGTGAGGGTAGCTGCGGCTCATAATTAAACTCCATGCAATTCAGTACCTTGGTACAAAATTTGCACTTCATTTGTGAATTCACCCTGCCACCTGCCTTGTTGCAACCAAGTAGAAATGTCACTGGGTTTGCAAAGCAGAAGTGTCACCATTGGGCGTGACGGTAGCAAGGCTTAGCAGCCCGGAGACCTCAAATATCGCAGGGCTGAAAAGCCTTGCGGATTAGGTGTCGAGAACGGTTCTATTGGGAACAATGCGCTTCTGATCATCGAGCGTTTTGGTCCGCTTACCGGGAGAACCTTTGTACTCGATTGCAGATCTACGTCCACGAACGTCGGTGATGGTAACAGTGTAAGTAGCGCCCAGGTAACCTGCCTCGAACCGGGTCTTAAACTCTTTGAACTCGGATTTTGAAGCGCCATGCTTCTGACAAAAGTTCTCGAACTCGTTTCGGAAAACTGGAAGGGCATGGAGAAGTTGATCTGACGCGATTCCTTCATCAATTTGACCTGTCAGGAAATCGACAACGAGGAAGCGACCTGGGTTCGATGATGCGTCTGCAAAGACATCTGTCGGGTAGTAGCCGACGACGAAACCTTGTCCGCTTGCCAGTGAGTCAGCGAAATTGTGTGCAATGGCGTGTAGTTCAGAGTGCTTCATGAATGACAGTAGAAAGCATCCGTTCGTGGGGTCAAGATGATTGCTCGGCAGACGCGCGCTCGGCCCGCCGTCTCTCATAATATGCTTCCATCTTTGAAGGCCGTCCTTGTGGTCGCCGTCCTGTCTTCTTGTAACCATTCCTGGCGCTGACAGGTTTGACCTTGGGTGGTGGCGCGGCTTTGTCCTGTTCTTTCTTAATGTGGGCCAGCACTGCGCTGAGATGCTTGTTCTCTGTGATCGCTGCATGGGTCACGCGCTGCTGGTGCGGAGCAAAGACGCTGCAGGGCAGGGCGACACCCTTGGCACGCACCTGAATACGCCCGTCCGGCATCTCATAGACGTCGACGTACTTGCCAACCAAACCGCGTGTCAGGTCGTTCACCTCAAGTCGGATGCGCTTGCGGTCGTACTTGAGTGTCAAATCCTTGGTGACATAGCGTTTGTCGCGCAGGCAGAAGACTTCGGCGAGGCGATCTGGCTCGATGTTTAGGGCGCGATGCAGGTTGTTGTGTTTGGCCGGGGGCTTTGCAAACTTGGCATTATAGCGCTCCACGAACCCATCAAGGAACGCGTTGCCGTTTTCCATGTTTGAGATGCCTGCGATGCGCAGTTCCTTGACCAGACGATCCTGTAAGGTGCGGTTTGCGCGTTCGACTCGGCCTTTGGCTTGGGAGGAATTGGCGCAGATGATCTCGATGTTCAGCTCGGCCAGGGCGCGACCGAATTGCGTCATGCCCGTCATGTGTTCATTGGGTTTTGGAACCCGAAACACCGTGTGCTTGTCACTGTAGAAAGCGACGGGGCGACCGTGTTTGAGCAAATAGCTTTCCAGTGCCTCAAAATAGCTGAACGTGCTCTCTGATGTGACGAAGCGCAGTTCCATCAATGTGCTGGTGGCGTCGTCAATGAAGACGAGCAGGGTGCAGGGAGCGCCACGATCCTCGAACCACCTGTGGTCCGATCCGTCGATCTGGATCAGCTCACCAAAACACTCTCGGCGCAGACGCGGCTGATGGAATGTCCGCCGTTGTTTGCGCGATAACCAGATGCCATCTTCCTGCATCCACTTGCGCACCGTCTCCCGCGAGACTTTGAAGCCGTGATGCTCGGTCAGCATCTCCGCCGCCAGTGTCGGCCCGAAATCCGCATAGCTCTCCTTGATAACGCTCAGAGCGTAGTCGCGTTTGGCATGATGGATGCGGTTGTTCGGGGGCTTGCCGCGCGCCTTGTGTCGGATCGCGGATGCGCCATCCTGACGATACCGCTTCAACAGCCTGAATATCTGCCGACGCGTCAGTGCCAGCATGTTCGCCGCATTATCAACGCTCAACCGACCATCATCGACCTGCGCCAGTACCTCTACGCGGTTCAACTCGCGCTCGCTCATAACCACCCATCCCATGTCCGCTCACCCTCATTGCTTTTGAGGGCAGAGTGACATTCCTGAATTGCTCATGGGTGACATTTTAGCTTTGCTGCTACATGAGCGTTATCCGCATAATCTATCTTATGTTATCTCTGCATCCAGCGCATGCTCAGAACGGTCGCGTCCTTTTCACTGGTTCAGAAATAATCCCGCCTCATTTCGCTCTAAGTGACATTGTCACTGAAGCCGTGCCTGCCTAGCTCTAAACAGACTCAAGTTTTGGAGAGAATCATGGAAACTGCGTTTACCCCCTACGCGTCGCTTGGCGGCGGCGTTTTGATCGGTCTGGCC
>JBAUHN010000412.1:0-6935 GCA_049680295.1 Sulfitobacter sp. | reverse complement strand
GTCGATAGAACCTGATTCAACAAACACGTCCGCGACACCTTTCATAAAGGTCGACACATTGCCGCCCATCCAGCTTTCGCTAAGCTGTTCGTCAATTGACGGGAACACAAAACCGGCGATTGAGCTGCGTGCCGCGTCGACATCCATACCGGATTGTTCTGCGATCACTGCCAGCATTTCTTCGCTTTGGTTGGCGTTCCAATCAGCGTTTGCATCCGCAGTGACTTTCACGAATTTTGCAACCACGTCGCCGTTTTCGGCGATGTAGGATGCAGGCGCGGTTGTCACGTCAAACACCAAAATGCCCAGCTCTTGCTTTTCAGCGCCGGTCAGCAGGATGTTACCATATTCCTTCATACGGCTCAAACCACCGCCCCAACCGCAAGCAAAGTCAACGGCGCCTTGGCTAAGTGCTGCAGCACCTTCTGGCGGTGCCATGTCAACGATTTGAAGCGACGCTAAATCAACGCCGAAATGGTCCATTTGGCGCAAGAATCCGTAGTGCGCGGCTGTCCCAAGTGGCACAGCAACCTTCTTACCGGCCAACTCTCCGGCTGAGGATTTGTCAATTTCCAGACCCGAGGCGACAACACAGTTGTCGTTGTCAGAATAGGATACCGCGACATCAACAATCTGAAGGTCTTGCCCGCCCGATGTTGCCACAACGAACGGCGGCACACCTTGTGAAACGGACAATTGCACGTCACCGGACGCCATTGCGGCGGACATTGCTGTCCCTGTTTCGAAAGAAACCCAGTTCACTTTCATACCCAGCGCTTCGTCGTAAGCACCAGAGGCTTTGGCCGCCAGGAATGGCATTGGCCATTCCAGGAAATAACCGACGGTAATTTCACCGTGGCCATCTGCCAAAGCGGCTTGACTGGAAAGCGCCATAACCGCACCGGCCACAAAAGCACATGTTGTTTTCTTGATCATTATCTTCTCCCAAGTTATCATTCCGGCTCCTTTTTTGGGCCGGCTTTCGTTCGTTTCGTTACTCGGCACGAATTCCTAATCGTCACGTTGAAATCGTAACCGTCGGTAGCTGAACCTCTTTCCAGGTAATTTGCAACAAAAGGATTGCCGCCAGTTTGCGTAACGCAGTTATTACGGCTACATGTTCCATTGGCTTTTGCCGATATTCAAATTGCTTAATCCGCCCTTCAGCAAAACTAATCTGAATCTGTCATACCTGTTCGACCGATACCAACTACTGTCGCAGAAGTGACTGGTTTCGAGCCGCTGGATAAATAGCCAGTTTGCACACCCGCTTAGGTCCAAAATTTGGAAAACATCCGATTTGGCCCAAGTCGGCGGTCTTTATTGACCCGAACACACCTTATACCATTGCCGGGTTCACGACAGGTCACCAAATCAAATACCGAACCCGACTTGATACGGTACTATCAGGTTCTGGCACTATGTATCGCACCTATCTGGCCCTACTTACGTTCGTAAAAAAGCAGTGTGTTATGATCAGCTTGCAAAGAGTATTCTTTGAATTCGTGATTCTCTCAATTCAACATCGAAAGGTTTGAACTTATGGACGGTACATTCAGCGAAAATGACATCAGCCGCATCGTCGAGGCAGACCGTGCACATATCTGGCATCACCTAAGCCAGCACAAACCATACGAAACAACAGATCCGCGCATCATTGTCGAAGGCAAAGGCATGCGCGTTTGGGATCAAACGGGCAAAGAGCACCTGGATGCCGTGTCTGGTGGCGTCTGGACTGTCAACGTGGGCTACGGTCGTGAAAGCATCGCCAATGCAGTACGCGACCAGCTGGTAAAACTGAACTATTTTGCAGGCTCTGCCGGGTCCATTCCGGGGGCAATGTTCGCCGAAAAACTGATCGCCAAAATGCCGGGCATGTCGCGTGTCTACTATTGTAATTCTGGATCTGAGGCGAACGAAAAGGGCTTTAAAATGGTCCGTCAGATCGCGCACAAACGCTATGGCGGCAAAAAGCACAAAGTTCTCTATCGCGAACGGGATTACCACGGCACCACCATCTCGACACTTTCAGCCGGCGGCCAGGACGAACGCAACGCGCAATACGGCCCCTTCACACCGGGTTTCATTCGCGTTCCGCATTGTCTGGAATACCGCAGCTTTGAACAGGACGGCGCGCCGCAGGAAAACTATGGTGTCTGGGCCGCAGACCAAATCGAAAAGGTCATTCTGGCCGAAGGTCCCGATACTGTTGGTGCTTTGTGTCTTGAACCGGTGACCGCAGGCGGTGGTGTCATCACGCCCCCCGACGGCTACTGGCCGCGCATTCAGGAAATCTGCAAGAAATACGATATCCTATTGCACATTGACGAAGTTGTTTGCGGCGTTGGCCGCACCGGCACGTGGTTCGGATACCAGCATTACGGGATTGAACCTGATATGGTCACCATGGCCAAAGGTGTGGCGTCGGGTTACGCAGCAATTGCCTGCCTTGTCACCACGGAAGCCGTTTTTGACCTGTTCAAAGACGACGCCAGCGATCCGATGAACTATTTCCGCGATATCTCGACCTTTGGTGGCTGCACGGCGGGCCCGGTTGCCGGTATCGAAAACATGCGGATTATCGAGGACGAAAACCTGCTTGATAACACCACCCGCATGGGCGTCCATATGCTGGATCGGTTGAACGAATTGGCCGACAAACACAGCGCAATCGGTCAGGTCCGCGGCAAAGGCCTGTTTGTCGGCGCGGAATTGGTCAAGGACCGCGAAAGCCGCGCGCCGGTTGAAGAAAAGATGGTGCAAGCCGTTGTTGGCGACTGCATGGCCCAGGGTGTGATCATCGGTGCGACCAACCGGTCCTTGCCGGGGCTTAACAACACGCTGTGTTTCTCGCCTGCACTGATCGCCACCAAAGATGACATCGACCAGATCTGCGATGCAGTGGATGGTGCATTGGGACGTGTGTTTGCCTGATTGACCTAAGCACCCTGTAGAAAGTCAAAGGCCCCGGATCGTTTCCGGGGCCTTTTTTTCAAGCGGCAGACGGATCGCCCGCTAAATTCGGACCGGTTGACCGCTTGCCAAAGATTGTGCAGCGGCATCCGCGATCAACTGGGCGCGCAAACCATCCAAAATATCAGGCGACGGCGTGGTGCCATCCTCTATCGCACTTACGAAATGCGCGATCTCTGACAGATATGCCGCCTCATATCGCTCAAGGAAAAAATGCTGCGCCGGTGCGCGCTGAAATCCCGCCTTGGTCGCGACTTCCACGGTGTTTTCAAACATGTTTTCGGCCCGCAACATGCCTTGCGACCCATGCACCTCGATGCGCTGATCATAGCCATAGCTGGCGCGACGCGAATTGGAGATTTGGCAAATCCTGCCGCTGGCCGTTGTCAATGTGACAGCCGCCGTATCAATATCGCCGGCAGCCCCTATTTCAGGATCAACAAGGGCACTGCCCACTGCAAACACGCTTATCGGTTCTTCGCCCAACAAGAACCGCGCCATGTCAAAATCATGGATCATCATGTCACGAAATATGCCGCCCGAGCCTTTGATGTACTCAATCGGTGGAGGCGATGGATCACGCGAAAGGATCGTGACGATTTCGACGTCGCCGATCTCTCCTTCTGTGATCCGGGCCTGAATATTGGCGAAATTCGGATCAAAGCGTCGGTTAAAGGCGGTCAGAAACGGAACCCCATGATCCCGGATCACCGCCATGCAATCGCGAATACGATCCGCGGACATATCAACGGGCTTTTCGCAGAAAATCGCCTTGCCCGCTTTGGCGGACGCCTGGATCAGATCGTAATGTGTATCTGTCGGCGTGCAAATGATCACAGCATCAATGTCAGCGCTGCCAATGATCTCGTCAACGCGGCGCACCTGCGCATCCGACTGATCCGCCACCGCCTGAGCCGAGGCCGGAAGTGCATCCGCAACCGCGACCAGCTTGGCCGTCTTAAGCCGAGACAGCGACCGCGCATGCACCTGACCAATACGCCCGCACCCCAAAAGCCCCAACCGTAACATAGTCTTATCCTTGTTTTTCCGGTCCAAAAGCACGCAACACAGCCCGTGCCGCAATCACCATTGGGTCGTGGGTTTCTTTCAAAATCGTCACCCGGTCAAACCGGGACGGATCGCAGTTCACCGCGTCACGCAAGGCAGCGCCAAAGGCCATGCGCAGCTCGGTTCCGATGTTGAATTTGCACACGTTCGAACCGGTCGCAAGTGCTCGCCTTTGCGCAACTGGTACGCCGGAGCCGCCGTGAATCACCAGCGGAACATCGGTCACGTCTTCGATGGCACGAATGCGCGCCTCGTCCAGGCCGCCTTCTTTGTCTTGTTGCAAATGCACATTGCCGACAGAAATCGCCATCGCATCGACACGGGTTTCGCGCGCAAAAGCTTGCGCCTCTGCCGGGTCTGTCCCGGCCGAACTTTCGCCCTGCGCATAACCCACAAAACCAATCTCGCCTTCGCAGGAAATTCCTGCCGCTTGGGCCATTTCTGCGATCGCCGCAGTTTCATCAATGTTCTGCGCCAAAGGCTTGCGCGATCCGTCAAACATCAAGGACGTGAAGCCACTGTCCAACGCCGCGCGGCATTCGTCAAAAGTATAGCCGTGATCCAGATGTGCGACGACGGGAACGCATGCAGTTTCAGCCAAATGGCGAAACATCTTACCCAAAATCGGCAACGGCGTATGCGCCCGGCACGACGGCCCAGCCTGTAAAATCACCGGGCAGCCTTCGGCCTCGGCTGCTGCCACAAAGGCGCGCATGTCTTCCCAGCCCAGCGTGACCAACCCCGCCACCGCATACCGGTTTTTTAGGGCGGGTTGCAGAACTTCACCAAGTGTTGCGAGCGTCATTTGAACTTTGCGACCATGTCTTTGATACCGGGGATCGTTTCAACCTGATAGGCATGTGTCGGTTGGAAGTACTGCACCAGACTGCGCTGGCTTAGCCCGCCAAGGATGGTGAAATAATACATCTCGTAACCCGGCATCACGACGCAAGGATGGTATCCGCTTTTCAGCATGATCGTTGACCCATCCATCAACTGGTAGGCATCGCCCGGCTTGCCCTCTTCGTGCTGAATGATCTGCACACCGGATCCGTGATTGGGCTTGAACCGAAAATTGTACGTCTCGTCGTGCCGCGTTTCCAGCGGCAGGCGATCCGTGTCATGCTTATGCGCCGGAAACCCTGACCATCCGCCCTGGCCCACGGTAAAAAGCTCGCTGACTAGCAGACGGCCGACTTTGTCATGGTGCTTTTGCCCCAGAATATGCTTGATCTTGCGATGGGTTTTCGTGTCGTCAGAGCCGTATTGAACCTTGTCCAATTCGGCCACACGCACATCGAAAGGCTCTAACACCTGATCGTACTTGGCACCGGCAATAAAAGTTTCAGTGTCGCGCGTGGCGACAATTGTGACCCTGGCCCCGACGGGTACATAAACGCCCTCAGGTTCGCCGTCCCAAACGTCGACCGTGCGATTGCCAAGCGCTTTGAACTCGACGCCGTCGACCGAAACCTCAACCGTGCCGGTCGCGGGCACGATGCATGTTTCATATCCCGGCACCTGATACTCAAATGCCTCGCCTGCTTTCAGCTTGACGATGTTAAAGTAATTCAGCGGAACGGTTGCATCCTCCGCATCCACAATCGGGATATTTTTATTGTCATGGGGGGCGATATGCATAGGGTTTCCTTACAAAGCGTTGGTAGGGCCTGAGTGGTCGGCAAGAAATGTATCAAGATCATTAGGGGTTGGCATGGCCGGGGCGCAGCCGGGTTTCGCAACAACAATCGCGGCACAGGCCGATCCGCGTAGCACAGCCGTCTTCAAATCGTGCCCGCCCGCAATCGACGACAACATGCCGGCCATAAAACTATCGCCCGCACCCGTTGGTTTCAACGCGGTGACAGGGTAGATACCAGTCTGAAACTCGTGACCATTGGCAAAGGTGATCGCGCCTTTTTCGCCCATTTTATAGACAACAATGCTGGCCGTGGTCTCTGCCAGCGCGCGGGCTTTTGCCAACCCCTTGTCGATGCCACCTGCCATAAAGCCGAACTCTTCATCGTTGCCGACAATCACATCAGACAGCGCGCCCGCTTTTGACAAAACATCCGCCGCGTCCTGGGATGATGGCCAGCTATAAGGGCGGTAATCGACGTCAAAAATGATCGGCAAACCGGCGGCACGGGCCAGTTCAAACGCATGAAATGCGGCCGTGCGCGACGGCTCGGCGGCGAAAACGGTGCCCGCGGTCACTAGCGCGCCAAAGCGGCTATAATCCACGCCCGCCACATCCGTTTCGGTCATTTCAAAATCAGCAGCCCCGTTTCGGTAGATCACTGACTGGTGCCCCTGAACCCGGCTTTCATAAAGCGCCAGCGAATTGCGGGCCTCGCCACCAACCGCCCTAACATAGGTCGTATCAACCCCGTAATGGCGTAGCCTATTGCAACAAAACCGACCCACCGCATCATCCGACACACAAGTCACCAGCGACGCCTGCCCGCCCAATTTGACGATCCCAGCCGCAATATTGGCCGAAGACCCACCCATGTCAGCCGTATAGCTATCAGCGTGTTCCACTCCCTCACCCGGCGCAGGAAACAGATCCATTCCGACACGGCCCACAACAACAAAACTGGTGCGTTTGATCCCCGGCATCACATCCATATGCGACGGCCCTTGTTCCAAAGGTGTGACTGAACCATCAGACACCCTTTCGCTGCTTGGTACGCGACGCCTCGATTTCGCTGTGCTTTTCGGCAACCTTTGGGTTGTCGGTGACATGCGGTGTGCCAACTTCCCACCATGTGTGACCCTCGGTTGTCCACCCGTCACAGGCATCGACCTTCATCACGATCACACTGGTCTTATCTGCTGCTTTTGCCCGCAAGAACGCGGCGCCGAATTCGGTTGGGTTGGCCACTGTTTCC
>JBAUHN010000411.1:0-7957 GCA_049680295.1 Sulfitobacter sp. | reverse complement strand
TGTCTGCGTAGTCCAGACCCTGGTCGAAGACCTCGTCGCTAATAAAAGCCATGTTTTTTTCCTTAGTTTACGCGATCCCGGTAACGCTGCCTTGGTCGTCCCGAGTAATTTCTTTCATGCCTGTTGCCGTTTGAATCCCGATAACCTCGCCGTTATCATCGCGAACGACTGTTTTCGGGCCACTCTGGGCCTCGATCATGGCAGACAGGCTCTTGATGCTGTCCATGATTTCTTTGCTGGGGTTCTGACCCCGTGAAGCCTCGGAAAAATCAACAACGTTGTTCGCATCCTCTTGAGCGTTGATGCGCTCAGCTTGGAACCGGCCAATAGCGTCTTGGCGTTCTGAGGCCAGCTTTTCACGCTCAAATTCCAGCTTTTTATCCAGCAAAATGGCGTCTGATTGCAGCTTGTCGGCCTGTTTCTGTCGATCCGCTTCAATTTTGGCTTTCGACACAATCAGGTCGGCCTCCATTTGGGCTTTTTCCTTGTCACGCGCGACCTCGGCTTGCATTATCGCTTTTTCTTTATCGGCGCCCAACTTGGCCTGCTCCAGCTGCATTTGCGCCTGCAATTTCGCTTGCTCAAGCTGCATTTGAGACTGCATTTTCATCTGTTCGGGATTCGGCTGTTCGCGCGCGGCTTTCAGTTTGGCCTCAACTTCTTCTTTGTCAGGCTCGGTGATGTACAAGCCCGGTGTTTTCAAACCGGCGCTTTCAATCAATTTAGACGCAGATGCGTGTAGATTTTCGGGCTTAACAAATGGATTATCCGGACCAAACCCAGCCAAGAGCTTCTCCTGCATGCCAATCACAAACTGCATCATCTGCATGTCTCGTTCGCGCGTTCCGGCGCCAAGGCCAGTGTTTACGGTGCAATCCATGGCCGCGTTCCAGTGGCGTGGATCAATTTGCACCCACTCATCCCGCAAGCGCACTGTGCGCGGCACGTCCTGATGACGAATTGAAAGCCGTAACATGCCGCGGAAGAACTTCCGCAGTCCCTCGGCCACGTTCTTCACCATCAATTCGGTTTGACCGATGCCCGCCGCCTCAATCATCGCCGAGGCTTTGGCTGTCATATTCTGCAACGCATCAGGTGCCAAACCCGCAGAGGCGTCGGAAACCCCCGTGCGATCCTGCGCCTCCGCGTCCAGATACTCCATCATGCCAAAGCTGTCGTTAGCCACGAAAGGCACCTGGTTGAAATTAAGCGCCTGCCGAACGTCCATGCCTTGGCGGATTCTGATGGGCAGGCCGAACTCCGGGTTCATCACTGCTTCAGGGTTTAAAATCGCACCGTCCTGCATGACGGGTTGTGGGTTGTTCTGCCAATAAATGTTGTCCAGCGTCTGGCGCAGAAGAACAGTCTTGCCGCGCTGGATGTCCATGAGGTCATCCGCCAGCGAAATGCCTTCCCATTGGTGCGGTTGGCGCATCACACAAACATCGCAAAACTGCACCTCGTCAACTTCGTCATTTTCCAGAAGGTTCTTTTCCTGTAGCCCCCCGGCAAATGTCATATGACGAAGCTCGGCAATCCCGTCGTCGTCCATGTCCACCCGCAGATAGATATCGTAGTAGTCCAGCGGTTCGTTGGCGCGCTCTGCTTCAGATTCATCGGAATAAACATCCCGGCGAGCCTCGGATTCTTCGTTATCATCCGCCGCGATGGTCAGCTTAGACACCATTTCCCGGTCATACCCCATCTCAACAAGCTCAGATCGTGTGATGGTGGTCTTTTCGCCCGTCAACGGGCTATCCTCAAGCGTCACAGCGTCAGGATGAATAAGGAACCGCTCACGCGGCACGGCGGCACAGCGCAATTGCTTTTTCGTATGGGTGCGGCGAATTTTCACCGAATAGAGCGTGACCGGGGTAATCTGGCCATCGGCCTCTACGTTTTCTTCGGACGAAGATTGCTCCAGAACCTCGATATCATCATCTGCGATAATCTGAGCCAAGGCGTCTTCGGTCAAACCGCTGTGCTTACTTATCTCGACAGCCTGCTTTTCCTCGAACCACCACTTCAAAATGCCATTTCGCAGCAGCAAGGCATCATGGATTGCGTCGTGGATTGCGTCGCGAGCGTTTGTCTCCGGTAGAACCACGAAGTTCATATAATCGCTGGACTGCTCGGCTCCTTGTTCGTCACCAGCCTCAACAGGTTGAAATTCAACAACCTCATCAGCGTTGAGGATTGTGCGCATAATCGAAGGCAGCACCTTCTTGATGTTGGCGCGCACGTCGCGAGACACCATTCCCGAGCGGCCAGTGTCAGACGGTGTGTCTTTCATTTCGCCCTGATAATACTCAATAGCGCGCAAACGATCCTTGGACAGATCATCCGCGTGGCGTTCAGATTGGCGAACCATCTGCGCTATGGCCGGTAATTTATCCACTTAAACAACCTTCCGCCGAACAAACGGCTTCTCTGTCGATTTGCCTTGCGGCATTTCATAGGCAACAGCGACAAGCCCAAAGGCGTCTGCGCCGTGGCTCGCCCAATCATGGTTGGGGCCAAGGCCAATGTTGCGTTCTTCGTCGCGCTTCTCGTGATACCAGCCGATTGCGTCTAACCCGGCCTCACATTTGACTGCGTTGAACCACATGGCCGGGAATAGCCTGCGTGCCGCCTCAACGCGCTTCATAGCGGCGCCTGTGCCTTGGTTCGCGATGACTTGAACCTCAAACCCGGCAGCCCTCAAGGCGCTCTCGAAAGAAACGTCATGCACTTTGTCATTGGTTGACCCGTCATGCGGTAGAACGCACAGCGCTTTAGCGTATCCATTGTCCCTCAACCAAGCGACATGCGTTGCGAGGGGCTGGCTTTGTGCTTCGTAGTAATCCAGCAGGCGGATTTCGCGTCCGATGTACTGAACAATCCAGATTGCAGTTGCGTCTGACTTCTGCCCGGTGCCACCGATATCCCAAACCGCCCGATAGGTCATCAATGGATCTGCGGCGACGTTGCCAATCCGGTTTTCCTTGCGGGCGGCGGTGATCGCCTTGGCGTAGTAAGCGCCCTCAACAACGGTGACGAATTCACCTTCCCAGATATGTCCGTAATGATCGGGCCTCTTGCTGAAGTCGTTTAGTCGCTCCTGCTCAAGAACCTCTGGGAACATTGGATTATCCCGCCAGTTAAGCTCCACAATCTTAGCCCCATCGGGCGGGTTGCCTCTGAAGCGTTCGTGCGTCGTGCTGTTCTTGCGTTCTGGGTTCCATGTGACCCATATTTCAGATTCATGTTCCCGAACCGTTGGAATGAGCTTGCGCCATGCAATATCACTGATCGGCTCTGCCTCATCAGCCCAGCACAGTAAAATGCGGGCCTTTGACTTGATGCTGTCTACGTTTCGATTGAGGCCAGCAAACTTGAAATCAACTCGCGCTCCGTTACCGCAATCCTTCGTGCGAATGAACTTTTCGCCAATTTCAAACCATGACGCCAAAAACGAGTCCGACTGTATCGCGGCCTTAACCTCGGCCATCGAGCTTTCGTCCAGGCTGTTCATGAACTCACGGACACACAGAATGATGCCTGATCGGTCTGCCTGCGCGCAGCGGGCCGCATGAACCGCCGCCATTTGCCCGAAGCTGCGGGTTTTTCCGCTGCCCCTGCCACCATAAGCCCCGCGATACCGCGCCTCTCCTTGGAAAACGGGAATCAGCTTTGGGGGAAGCTTAATCGTTGGCGTCATCAACGGTCAGTGGCGCAAGCCCGACAGCGCCGAAAGCCAATGGACGCTCCGGGTCACCAGCGATTGTTGCTGTTGGCGTTCCGTGCGCTCTGTCTTCGCTGTCTTTGAACAGTTTGAGCGCGTTTGCGTCGATCATGTCGAGCACATCCTCACCGGCTAAAGCTCTTTCCTGCATACGGATAAGGGCTTTGTGCCGCATTTCGGCGGCTATCTCTGCCGCAGCCATCTCATTTGCCCTCTGGCTTGGCGTCTTGCCTTTTGGGTTTCCGGACTGACCTTCCTTAAAGCGCGTCGCTGGTGATGGATTGGGGTTTGCCATAAATTCGGTCCAGTCCCGTTGCCGGGGTATTGGCCTCCAATGGTTGTTGATGTTGTGGCCGTTATGTCTGGTGGCTACCCAGACAATTATAGGTGAGCGAACCCCTTTGTGCGCCACGGCCAACCGCGCGGGGTATTGAAGCCATGCCGACGCAGACTATCAGAGAAAGGATTGAGGTGTGTTGTTCGGAAGCAGAAAAGGCGCAACCCGTTTCCAGATACGCCTCTTGCGATATTGAATATCTGTCACAGGACGTCCCGCGTGTCAACGCCTATTATCCCCTAAGTATTGTGGCTAACCAAAGAAACTCAGAACGGCGCTGCTCGGCGTCAATCCCGTCTCTGGTTGTTTTTCCCAGTATCTTTCTGGCTAAAGGCATCATTTGTTCTGCACCATTCCATGCAACTTCCAAGTCAATTGTGACATCTCGATATTGAGTATCGGCTATCTCTTCTACAATATCGGGTATATCTTTCCCAGAAAACCACTCGCCCCTCTTATGGAGGCCAGCGGCAGCAAGCTTCCGGTGCGCAGTTTTTTCGAGGTTTCTCCCCGCGCCCTTACGCAAGACAATAGCATGATCTAGATACAGGTCGTCTGGACTGCCGCTTTGGAGTTGATTGAACCGTGATCGTGGTAGGCTCGTTGTGCCGACTTTTGTCGATCCCTTGTCGTTTGATATGACATAAACGTAATCGTAACTAAACGGCGAGAAGTGTCCCTCGTATAATAATTTCCACCGCTTAGCCAGATTCAATTGCTTATCCGTCATAACGATGCTTTTTTCGTCTTTCATCATTATCTCAACGAAACGTGGCCCGTATTCCTTTTGCGCGTCGTGGCGTGTCAGGGTTTTAGTTCGCATTCATGCTCTCCACCATTTTATCAAGGCCTACCAACAGTTTAGCCATTTCGTTTAGGCATTGCAAATCGCCTTTTTGATGGGATTCGATTGGAAGATCATGCACTGCAACCCTTGATATAATTGATCTTGATGTCTTGGGAACGTGCTTCATTATGGCGCTGTATCCGCCGATACGCTTCAGCATAATTTCAATGGCGTGATCCGGTTTAGGGCTGTGGTCTACGTTGACCTTCTTGATGGCCGGAGACCCTCCTTGGGTCGCCTCAAAGGCGCACAAAAGAAGCATTCCTGCGTTCAAATGATCCTTTGTGAGCAGCCCCTTTTTATAGTAAATTTCCAATTGAGACTCTCTAACACGCCGCCCCAGATTGTTGGGGTTCTTGCCGTCTATGGGCTTAACCACAGTTCCCGCATTTGCCGCCGGTGTGCCGGTTCCGTGGTCCCCGCCGAGTGGTGGAGGCAGTGACACGCCCTTGCGTTTGCGTGGCCTGCCCTTGCGCTGGAGTTTACTGCTCATTTTATGCTCTCTCGCTTGATTTCAGCCTTGTGGAGTGCGTTCTTTGTGTTTTGCTAGGGGTTACCCGCCCTTTGGGGTTGATTGCGTTTCTGGGGCGACGTTTCGCAGAATGGATTTTGCCTGTGAGTGTTCTGCGTTGGTGAACAGTGAGGCGTCCAGACACGCAAGCGCATCCAGTATCGTCACCCGCAGTCGCGAAATTTCTTCGTCTTTGGCAAGGTCGCGTTGTCCCGACATACGGTACAGACCGTCTTGCGTCATGCCGCCCATCACTCTTGTTCCTTCTGCGCGTCTTCATCCAGGAGCTTTTCAACTTCGTGCTGGATGTCGAGCGCGCGCGTCAAAAGCGTACTCGCATTCAAGAATGCCCTTGCGACCAACCAAGCACCCAGAGCAAACATGATTGCTGCACCTAATGCGATTGACAGTAGGTCAAATTCACCCATCTATTCGCCCTCCATAGCTTCACGCACGGCCTGCTGGATGATTGCGTCGGCAAACCCCAATTCAGCCAGGTCGGCAGGGCTATAGCCCAATTCGATGAGAGCCTTGCACTCGTCAACATAGACGTTGACTGTGGTTATTCTTGGTGTGTCTTTCATCTTGTATCCCCCGCCTTGGTTTAGGTCGTCATCAAAAAGGTATCTGTGAGTCCATATCGCGAGACGGTTCACCTGCCCCGCTGTCGGATTGCTGAGAATGGCTTAAACTGTCGGAACCGCCACCCATGAATGTCAGGTCGTTAACGCTCAACCCGAGGTATGCTTTACCTTCGTGAGCGCGAACCGTCGGACGTCCCGTAAGGGTGAGTTTGGTGCCTTTGGTGATATACCGCTCAAGGCTTTCCGCCCGCTTGCCCCATACCGAACACTCTACCCATGTTGTCTCACGCTTGTTGCCATCTTTGTCCTTTCCGTTGTCGATGGCGAGTGAGAACCCAAGCACGGCATCTCCGCTTTGGGTGCGACGCAGCACAGCGTCCTTGCCGCAGTTTCCGGCGATAATTAAGATTTGCATGATTTTCCCTTCATGTTCGCCGCCTGGCGACGTTTTTCGATTGCACGGCGGGCGTGCAGAACCGTTGTGTGATGCTTGTTGAAAAGCCGACCGACCTGCGTGTCGTTCATGTTCGTTTCCTTGCTGATTTTCCACATCGCGAATTGGCGCGCCCACGAAATCCGGCGCAATCGGCTAGGGCCAAGTAGCTCACCCTTCGTTACGCCAGTGGCCTCGGACACCGCGTTGATGATTTTGCGCGACCGGCTCAAGTGCTGGAGGGCAACGCCGCAAATCAGCGACATGTCCTCGGTGGTGATGTCTATGTCTGGGGTCATGTCGAAACTCCTGCGTCGGTTAATTGTTCAGTGGTGACCCGCTTTGCGGCCAGAAGGCGGCATGCCATTTGAGGGCTTACCGTTGATGCTGCTGTGGGCTTCTTCTCGATCACAACCTTTGAATAAAAATCCAAAACCTCGGCGTCGGATACTTTCTTGGATTGCTTTGGAATGTGAGATTTCCATTTGCCGCGCTCAGGGTCCAAAAAGTTATCCGATTGCTGCACCTTGGCTTCTGCCGACCAACCCTTGACGGTCTCAGCGTATGCCGTTGCTGCACCGATGATGCGTTCAGGGTCTTCACCATCAATGATCAACTCTGAGAAAAATGTAGCGCCAGCGTCACTATCGACGGGCTTCGGGTGCGCTTTTAAATATCTCTGATAATTTTCCGCCTCTTGAGAAGAAGTAGATTTATCTACTTCATATGGTGTTGGAGTTGGTTGTTGGCGAGCCGTTGAAACGTCCGTTGGTTCGGGCGATGCAACGGCCGTTGTGGGCGGTTTCTTTGTTTTCCGTGACTTAGCCCGCGCAGATGCTTTCCCTGCGGCAACCTTTTGGTCCATCGAAACCTTGACGCGCTGGCGTTCAAAAGTTAGTCGATCTTGCTGCCAGCCCGCGTCCGTTTTGTCCCAAAAATCCATGATTACGACTTTCAGGCCCGCCCACTTCTTAGGCGTCACACCAACCATCAAGGCGAGGCGCTTGTCGTCGACGGGCAGAGCACAGGCGGGTGAACGCCAAGCAAACATAAGCAATCGCATGTAGACGCCATGCTCTTCGTTTGTCAGGTGCGCTGTGTCGCCAATGTAGGCGTCTGTGAACAGAGGTAATGAGGGGAATTCAGCCATTGCCGTGCTCCCTCACATAGCTTTCGATGGCGTCCCTAAACTCAGTCCAGCTGGTCACGCTTTTGGCCAGAGATTTAACACTGTCCATGTTAACATTGGCGGCAAGCGTTTCCTTGCTTGGAAAGCATCCGTTGTCGGGGTGATAGCGGTCGCAAAGATGCCAAAGAACTACCTTTGCGGCGGGCTTTAATCCGCGCTGCTTAATGGCCCAATTTGTAGCGTCATGACTCATGACGACCTGCCGTGGTTTTTGTGATACCCATATTTTACTTCAGCGGCAACGCGTGCTGATATTGCGCTATTTATGCTGGGAAAATATCCCAATCCCTTAGATTTTCCGCCATCAGTAATATAGGCCCGCCACATTGAGG
>JBAUHN010000410.1:0-5185 GCA_049680295.1 Sulfitobacter sp. | reverse complement strand
CTGTGGCGCTGCCCAACAGCAGATCATCCTTGTCGGTTCCCAAAGTTTCCACTGCGTCCGGGGGGGTGGTGATACGGTCGCCCAATGTGGCCAGTGAAACCGAATAATGTTGCAGCGTGTCGGCGTGTTCATCCAGGACAAACAGCTCAACCGCGTCGCCCGCGACGACGGCCTGAATTTCGGTGACATTGTACAGCGCGGGCCCGGACAGGCCGCCCTCGGCGGCGACCGTGGTCATATGCGCAAGGGCACCACCGGGCATGACCTCAAAAATACTGGCGCCATGATCGGACCCGGCGACAACCACAAAACTGCGATCGTTGTCGGTAAAGGTGTCCAGCACCGAGGCGTTGTCAAAGCGCGTGTTGCGATCGTCAATCTGGTGGTCGGTTTCAAACAGGCAACCTCTGTCGTTTATGCGTAAAACTGATAGAGAATTGGACCCGGTTGCTGCGATCAACACGAAACTTTGGCCGTCGACTTCGACGATATCCATCGCTGACGCACCGGCAATGGCAAGCCCGTCCATATTGCCCAGGCTATCGACGGTTTGATAGAGCCCGTCGGCATCGCGGGCGAATGTGGTGATCCCATTTTCCGAGGCACTGCTTGTCACCAGATATTCGACGTCACCAACGCGCGCGGTCATCGTCGCCGAGACGTTGTTAACGTAAGACTTTTCAGTGTCAGCAATCGACTGCACCTTTCGCCACGATGCGTCCGCTTCGATTTCGTACAGGTTTAACCCGGTTTTGCCCCATTCGGCGACAGCGATCCAGGGTGTGCTGCTGTCGGTGCCGGCGAGTGTGGTAATAGTAGTGACAGACCCCACGCGCCCGTCATCGCTGGTGACATATTCCGACGTGCCCAAGCTGCCGTTTGCGTTAACCGTCGTGGCGCGTAAGGCGCTGTGTGTCGTTGCAAAGGAATAGACGACGGCCGTGGACCCGGTATCGGCAATTGCAAACTGCCCACCGCTTTCGATGTCTGCGGTGCTGGCGGGCGTGGACCAATGCAATAGGTTGGTGTCGGTGGTGCCATTGGGATTAATATCTATCGCTGCGATCTGATCAACCGTTTGGCCCGTCACGTACAGACGCGCCTGATCGCCCTGCTGATGGACAGCAAAGCCTTTTGCGAAGGCAATGAAATCAAAAGCTTCGGCAGAATAAGCCTCTGTGAACTCGATCTTCATGCGACGGTTCCTTGGAAAAAGTCGGCTCTGTAGTTTTGGTAAAAGTTGCGGCGTTTCGACTGCGCAATTTGGGCAAAAGCTTGGCGCTTAGTTAAGATTTATGTCGATCTGCGTTGAGTTCCGCTCGGTTTGGCGACATTCGGTTTTTTACTAAATACCTTGGTGTTTTTAGGCGCCGGATTGTGGGCCCATTAAGAAAGTCTTGTCTGCCTTTGACTACCTTGCTGACCGGGTGAGTGAGGTAAGTTATGTCGATTGAAGACATCATTGGTGATGGCCGCGCCGTGCGTGGGTTAGGCGGCGCGCGCGGGCTTGGCGAAATCATGCTCGACCCGGCAGATGATGGCAGTCAGCAGATCGACACCAGCGCTGTGTTTGAGAATGGGTTTACTATCGGATCACAAAGCTATGGCGCGGATAGTCTTTATGTAAACACCAACGGCGCGATTTCATTTGGCGCGGCAATGGGATATTTTTTCGGTGCGCTGGATACCTCACTGCCAATCATTGCGCCGTTTTTGGCGGATATCGACACCCGGCTGGATGGCGAAGGCGATGAAAGCGGGCAGGTATGGGTTGATGTCGATCCAACTGCCGATGTCGTCACAGTTACGTGGGAAAACGTCGGTTATTACCGGCGCAAGGCAGATCTTACGAACCTGTTTCAGGTGCAGCTGTATGATAGTGGAGGTGGCGAATTTGATCTGGTTTTTCGTTACGAGGACATCAATTGGACCGCCGGAAATCTGCAAGGCGGACAGGGCGGTTTGGGCGGCACTGCGGCTGTTGCGGGGCTTTCCTTGCCGGGGATGGCATCGGCCCATCTAATCACAGGGTCCGGCGGCGACGCTGATGTTCTGGCACTGGAAACCCAGGACGGAAACACCGCAAAAGCGGGCCTGTGGGTGTTCGAAGTGGGCAGTGAAATTGACCTGAATGAGGATGGGCCGGGCGGCGGTGGCACGCCCTTGCCCCCGCCGACGCTGATTGATTACCTAGCAGCGAAAATCGCGACTGTGGTGGATTTCCTGTTACCGCAAAACAATGCGGGTGCTGCCCAGGGGCAAGTGCATTCGCCCGGGCTTGAATTGCGTGGGACGACTTTTGCCGATGACTTGCGCGGCGACAGTCTGGACAACCTGATCAACGGCCATATCGGCAATGACTTTATTCTGGGGCGCGATGGCAATGATATTCTGATCGGATCGCGGGGCCATGATATTTTGTCGGGCGGCAATGGCGCTGACGTCCTGAATGGTGGGATCGGCAATGACCGGCTGGTGGGCGGTAACGACAACGATCGGCTGTCGGGCGAGGATGGCAATGACGTGCTGCTGGGTGGCCCTGGCGTGAATGTTTTACTGGGTGGTTTGGGTAACGATATCATGTTGGACGGCACTAGTGGCAGCATACTTTATGCCGCCGATGGCGATGACAGGCTGATCGGCAACAACGGCAATGACCGGCTGTTTGGGGCGCGCGGCAATGACATTCTGAATGGCGGTTCCGGCAATGACCGCTTGGGCGGGGACGAAGGTAATGACTATCTTGTCGGCGGTGACGGCGCGGATTGGTTTATCTTTCGACCCGCAACCAACCGCGACCGGATCGCCGATTTTCAGGCAGTTCAAGACCAATTATTCCTGGAAGAGGCGATCTGGGGTGGCGGGCTGACACCGCAACAGGTGATCGAGAATTTTGCCACTGTCGAAGACGGCTATGTGCAACTGGCGCTGGCCGCTGATGCGGTAATTTTGCTGGAAGGTTGGGCAACGACGTTCGGGTTAGCAGACGAGTTAACCTTTATTTGACGTTTCACGTGTTGGTTGGCTGTTAACCATTCTTACCAACCAACGCGAAGTGGCGAAGTTTTAGTGAATCGTTTAAAAAAGGCGCTTAAGCTGGCGTTCCCCTCATGGTCACAAAAAGCGTATCTGCGCCGGATGCGCAAAAGCAGGCTGTTTGACCGTCAATTCTATCTCTCGACCAATCCCGGCATGCATTGGCTTTTTCGTTTGTTCCCGGAACGGCATTTCTTGTTGATGGGGGAAACCGCTGGCCTGTTTCCGAACCCGGATTTTTCGCCCTCGGCCTATCTGCGACACAACGCGGATGTGGTGGACAGTGGTCTAGCACCTTTTGATCACTATCTTCGCGCGGGTCGGCAAGAGGTGCGGCTGACAAAAGACCTGCCCGAGGCGCGCGCGCTGGTGCACATTGACACGCCCCGTCTGCGGAATGATTTGCCCGCCAAGCGGCGTTTTGCGGTGGTTGTACATATGTACTATCATGAGCTGTGGGAAGAATTTTTTCATAAATTACAAAAGGTTGACGTCGATTTTGATTTGATCGTCACGGTCACCTATCGCGGCGCTGAAAGCGACACTCTGGAACGACAGATCGTGCGTGACTGGTCTGATGCGCGGGTTGTGAAAATTCGAAATCACGGGCGCGATATATTTCCGTTTGTTCACTTGATTAACGCCGGTTGGCTGCATGGCTATGATGCGGTTTGCAAGGTGCATACCAAGAAATCTCCGCACCGTCAGGATGGCGATGTCTGGCGCAAACATTTGATTTCAGGCATCTTGCCCGATGCCGGGACGCAGAAACCGCTTGAACAGTTTTTGGACGATGATCGTGCGGCGTTTTGGGTCGCGGATGGTCAACACTATGATGACGCCCAATGGTGGGGATCAAATTTTGACCGGGTGTGCCAGTTGATGCACCGGGTCGAAATTGCACCGGATCGCGACCGCCTGTCGTTCCCGGCGGGGTCGATGTATTGGTTAAAACCCTCGATGATCGACATGATTCGCGGGCTTTACCTGACCGAGCAGGATTTTGACCCCGAATGCGGCCAGACAGACGGCACATTGGCACATGCGTTTGAGAGGGCTTTGGGGCTGATGGCGGATGCAGCCGGCCAAACGGTGCGTCAAACCAGTCAGTTAAGGGCACAACCGCCACGCCAGATGGCCCGTCCGAAATTCGTATCTGCGTTCTATCTGCCGCAGTTTCACCCGAATGATCGCAATGACGCCTGGTGGGGAAAAGGATTTACCGAATGGTCATCCGTCACCCGCGCCAAATCGGAGTTCGCCGGGCACAAGCAGCCGGTTCTGCCAAGTGATCTGGGGTTTTATGATCTGCGCCACACGGAAACGATGGCAAAACAGGCGGCGGTGGCCGCGCAGGCCGGGATTAACGCATTTTGTGTTTACCACTATTGGTTCGATGGCGCGCGGATTCTGGAGGACCCGATTGACAGATTGTTGGACCGGCCTGATCTGGATTTCCCATTCTATCTGTGTTGGGCAAATGAAAGCTGGCGGCGCAATTGGGATGGCCTGTCGGGAGAGGTGTTAATGCCCCAAAGCTATACACCGGGGTTCGAGGAGGCGTTGGCAAAAAGCCTGTTGCCCTATTTTGCGGACCCGCGTTATCAGCGCCCCGATGGCACCCGCCCAAGGTTTGTCATCTACCGGCCCGAAGACATGCCTGATCCGCCTACATCCGTGGCGCGGTTGCGCAACTACTGGCGCGACGCTGGGGTCGGCGAGGTTGAATTGGGTGCGGTATTGTTCCACATCCGTGGATCAGCGCCGATTGATGGTACGCTGTTTGATTTCTGGATTGAAATGCCACCGCATGGGCTGGTGAATTCCCAAGATTACTTGTTCGGCGGACCATCTGGCGACGTGATGCAGGCGGGTGTCGCGCCGTCGTTTCGAGGTTTGATTTACGATTATGACAAGATGCGCGCGACCAGTCAGTCGAAAAGCTATCTTGGAAAGCTGCCGCAAAACGTGATCGCAGGTGTCATGCCGTCCTGGGACAATACGGCCCGGCGCGGACCCGATGCGCATATCGCATATGGTGCGAACCCGGCCCGGTTTGAACGTTGGTTGCGCGAGGCAAAGGCCCACAGGGTGCAAAAGTCTTATCGCAATGAGCTGTTTATTAACGCGTGGAATGAATGGGCTGAAA
>JBAUHN010000409.1:0-8591 GCA_049680295.1 Sulfitobacter sp. | reverse complement strand
AGTCGATCCTTGGCACCGCCAACCACCTTATCTGGGGCGACACCCTTTGGATGAACCGGTTTGATCCCGCACAGCCGCGCCCGAGTGGCACGATGGAGGACAGCCCAAACCTGTTCCCCACAATTTCAGCCTGGAGCGCGGAGCGGTTTCAACTGGACGGGCGAATCAAACTGTGGGCCGAAGGGCTGAAATCAATAGATCTGTGCGGCGACCTGACCATGCGGTCGCGCATCAAGCAGATTGATATGACCCGGCCGGTTTCCTATTGCGTAACTCATTTTTTCAATCACCAGACTCACCACCGGGGCCAAATACATGCCATGCTGACGTCAGCAGGTCAGACGGCACCGGTCAGTGATCTGTTTTGTATGCCAGAGGATGCCTGATATGGCACTGATTTCCCCGACGCGGCGGCTGCGGCGCACGCCGTTTTCTGAAGGTGTCGAAGCGGCGGGTGTGAAAGCCTATACCGTCTACAACAGGATGCTATTGGCCACGGTTTTCGAAAGCGTGCAGGCGGACTATCGGCACCTCAAGGATCACGTTCAGGTTTGGGATGTTGCCTGCGAACGGCAGGTTGAACTGCGCGGGCCGGATGCCACGCGATTGATGCAGATGCTGACACCGCGCGATCTGCGTGGCATGACGCCGGGGCGGTGTTTCTACGTACCGATTGTGGACGAAACCGGTGGCATGCTCAACGATCCTGTGGCTGTAAAGCTCAGTGAAGACCGGTGGTGGATCTCAATCGCTGACAGCGATCTTTTGTTGTGGGTCAAGGGGATCGCAAGTGGATATCGGCTGGATGTATTGGTTGATGAACCTGATGTCAGCCCGCTGGCCGTGCAGGGGCCAAAAGCAGATGTGCTGATGGAGCGGGTGTTTGGCCCTGCGGTAAGAGCGGTGAAATTCTTTCGCTTTGGCATCTTTGACTTTGAAGGCCGCACATTGGTGATCGCCCGGTCAGGATATTCAAAACAGGGCGGCTATGAGATTTATGTCGAAGGCGGCGATATCGGCATGCCGCTTTGGAACAGATTGATGGCTGAGGGTGCGGATTTGAACGTGCGTGCAGGGTGTCCCAATCTGATTGAGCGGATTGAGGCGGGGTTGCTGTCTTATGGCTCGGACATGACAGATGACAACACGCCACATGAATGCGGTCTGGGCAAGTTTTGTGATACGCAAACGGCAATCGGCTGCATCGGACGGGATGCATTGTTGCGCGTGGCCAAGGAAGGGCCGGTACAACAGATCAGACCAATCGAAATTGAGGGCGACGCTGTTGGAATATGCGACCGGCCCTGGCCGATCTTTGGAACGGGAAAGCGGGTGGGACAGGTGACCTCGGCTGCCTGGTCGCCTGATTTCAAGACCAATGTGGCCATCGGCATGGTGCGCATGACCCATTGGGAGCCAGGCACCAGGATCGAGGTTGAGGCACCCGATGGCCTGAGACAGGCAACGGTGCGCGAAGATTTTTGGCTGTAGCGACTTGTGAACTGTCGGATTGAGTATTTGCAGAAGGGTGAAGCCCGATTGGGCGCTTTTGCGGCCCGGTGGGTATAAATTTTTAGATAGGAGAGAAACGATGTTCAATGCACTTATCGTGAATAAGGATGAAGACACCGGCAAAACGGCGGCGGCGGTGACCCAGATCGGCCTGGATCAGTTGCCACAAGGGGATGTGACGGTCGCCGTTGAGTATTCGACAGTGAATTACAAAGACGGGTTGTGCATTGGTCCGGGTGGCGGGTTGGTGCGCAACTATCCGCATGTGCCGGGGATTGATTTTGCCGGAACCGTCGAGAGCTCGGATGATGATCGCTATGCGCCCGGCGATAAGGTGGTGTTGACCGGGTGGCGTGTTGGTGAGGCGCATTGGGGCGGTTACGCGCAAAAGGCGCGGGTTAAGGCGGATTGGCTGGTGCCACTGCCAAAGGGCTTGGACACGCGGGCCGCAATGGCTGTGGGCACCGCCGGTTTTACAGCAATGCTGGCGGTTATGGCTTTGGAGGATCATGGGCTTCGCACCGGGCAGGGGCCGGTTTTGGTGACCGGGGCTGCGGGGGGTGTCGGATCGGTCGCGGTCGCCCTGCTTGCGGCTCTGGGGCATGAGGTTGCGGCGGTGACCGGTCGGCCTGAGACGGCAGATTATCTGACCTCTCTGGGCGCAACCCAGATTGTGCCACGACAGGATCTGGCCGAAACCGTCAAGCGTCCCCTGGAAGCGGAAACCTGGGCCGGTTGCATTGACGCTGTGGGCGGCGCGATGTTGGCACGGGTTTTGGGGCAAATGAAATACGGTGCTTCGGTCTCGGCCGTCGGGCTGGCGGGGGGCGCCGGATTACCTGCGACGGTCATTCCGTTTTTGTTGCGCGGTGTGAACCTTTTGGGCATCGATTCAGTGATGCAGCCTTACGAGAACCGATTGCGGGCCTGGAAACGCATTGCCCAGGATTTGCCGATGGACAAGCTGGACGCGATGATTCAACCGGCAACGCTTGGCGATTTGCCGCAACTTGGCGCTGACATTCTGAAAGGTCAGATCAAGGGGCGTGTCGTGGTTGACGTGAATGCATGATGTATTTCACGTAAATATCTGACATATAAGTTAAAAATGGCGCCAACATCGGCGTCCTTTTTTCTTGTTGGCGCGCAATCTGGTGGTTGGGCTGGTTTGAGCAGCTGACCGCATATGGCAAACTGACAGTTTCGTATAGGGCGGCTTTGGTGACAAAACTGCGATCACATCTTGACGTGCGGCGCGTTGCGCGAGACGGTTTGATCATGACATTGGATTTGAATTTCATTCGCAGCCAGTTCCCGGCATTTGATGTGCCCGATCTGCAAGGTCAGGCGTTTTTTGAGAACGCGGGCGGGTCTTATACCTGCAGCCAGGTCATTGATCGGCTGACGCGCTATTATACCGAACGCAAGGTGCAGCCCTATGGGTCTTTTGCAGCAAGTGTTGTGGCGGGCGAGGAGATGGATGAGGCCCGCAGGCGGTTGGCCGCGATCCTGGGCGTGGCCACGGATACGCTAAGCTTTGGCCCGTCGACCACGCAAAATACCTATGTTTTGGCGCAGGCCTTTGGCCAGATGTTAAAGCCCGGCGAAGCGGTTATCGTCACCAATCAGGATCATGAGGCGAATTCCGGTCCGTGGCGGCGGCTGGCCGATCGTGGCATCGAAATCCGAGAATGGCAGATTGATCCCGACACCGGGCATCTGGATCCAGATAAGCTGGAAATGCTGTTGGATGACACTGTGCGCCTGGTCTGTTTTCCGCATTGCTCGAACGTGGTCGGTGAGATCAATCCGGTGACCGAGATAACGGCGCTGGCCCATGCGGCAGGTGCATTTACCTGCGTGGACGGCGTTTCCTATGCCCCGCATGGGTTTCCAAACATTGATGCGCTGGGGGCGGATATCTATCTGTTTTCAGCTTACAAAACATTTGGACCGCATCAGGGGATCATGGTTGTTCAGCAGGCCCTGGCAGAGTTGCTGCCCAATCAGGGGCATCACTTTAACGGCGGGCAATTGTATCAACGATTTACGCCCGCAGGCCCGGATCACGCGCAAATTGCCGCCAGTGCGGGCATGGCCGATTATGTCGATGCCGTTTTTGCTCATCACTTTCCCCAAGACGTCGGCGCAACACCGGTGATGCGCGGCAAAGCGGTGCATGATTTGTTTCGTGCCCATGAAACAGAGCTGCTTGGCCAATTGCTGGATGCGGTGAAAGACAAAAACTCGGTACGTCTGATCGGACCGGAAAAAGCCAAAGACCGGGCCCCAACCGTGGCTTTGGCGCTGACACGCGACCCGGTGGACGTGGCCCAGGCCTTGTCTGAGCAGGGTGTCATGGCGGGGGGTGGTGATTTTTATGCAGGCCGCGTTTTGTCAGGCCTTGGGCTGGACCCCCAAAAAGGTGTGCTGCGTCTGAGTTTCACCCATTACACCAGCGCGGATGAAATGAACCAGCTGCTGACGGCTTTGGACAGGGTGCTGTAAGCATATCAATATCCGGGGCTCACGGTGATACTCCGCTTGTCGCCGGGCGATTTTCTCATCTAAATACTTACCGGATCACAGTTTTTTGAAAACATTGATCGGTGGCGCGCGTATATCTTAATATGGCGTTAATGGCCTTACAGATAACTAGCGGTGACCTTCGATGATTTTAAGTTCGACAGATGGCCAAGGAAACCTGCCTCGGTATTTCGCGCGCGTGTTCAAGATGACGCAGGCAATGAACAATGGGCGGGTCGACTTTGTGCTGCCCGACGGCCGCAGATTTCGCGCCGACGGCAAAACCGCCGGTCCAATTGCGGAATTGCATATCCATAACCCGGATCTGTTTGCGCGACTGATCCGCGAGGGCGATCTTGGGTTTTGCGACGCATATCTTGACGAATGGTGGAGCACACCGGACCTGCAGGCGTTTATGGATCTGGTGCATGCAGACAACGACGATATCTATGATGGCTTTCCCGGTATGGCACTGGTGCGCAACTATGAAAGGTTCCGGTTTTGGTTGCGCCGCAATCACAAGTCGCAAGCTCGAAAGAACATCAGTTATCACTATGACCTGGGCAACGATTTTTACGGGCTGTGGCTGGATGACACGATGACTTATTCCAGTGCCTTGTTTCGCACAGGACAAGAAAGCCTTGAGGCGGCGCAACTGGCGAAATACGCCTCGATGGTGGATGAGATTGGTGCGCAACCGGGCGATCACATTCTGGAAATCGGCTGCGGTTGGGGCGGGTTTGCCGAATATGCGGCCCGCGAACGTGGGCTAAAGGTCACCGGTCTGACGATCAGCGAGCAGCAGATTAACTATGCCAGGCAACGTATTGAACGGGCAGGGCTTTCGGATATGGTTGATTTCAAATTGCAGGACTACCGCGATGAATCCGGCAGCTATGATGGCATCGCCAGCATCGAAATGTTCGAAGCTGTGGGTGAGAAATACTGGCCCGCGTATTTTGACACGGTGCGCGAACGTCTAAAACCAGGAAAGTCTGCGACCTTACAGATCATCACTGTTCAGGATCGCCGCTGGCACGTGTATCAGCGCGGCGTGGATTTCATTCAAAAATACATCTTTCCGGGTGGTATGTTGCCCAGCCCAACTGTGTTGCGCGACCAAATTCAGCGGGCCGGACTGGGCATCGTGCGCTCGATCGAATTTGGACCAAGCTATTCGGTTACCCTGCGGCGTTGGCATGACACATTTAATGAAAAATGGGATCAGGTCAGCGCATTGGGATTTGATCAAAGGTTCCGGCGGATGTGGAATTTCTATCTGACCTCTTGTGCTGCGACCTTCGAAAGTGCCAATTGTGATGTAACGCAGATCACAGTAAGGCGCCCTGGCTAGGGGGCCTTTCGCACACATGAGGATTTGGACATGCCCACGGCCGCAAGATTGACCGCAGCAATCTGTCTCGCCGTTGTGGCGTTTATTTTGTCGGGGCAGATTATGCCACTGATGCCCGAAAGCACGGATTTCGGTTATTTCACTTACGTTAACATCGTCTTGGGGTTGGCCTGCGGCTGGATCGTGATGGGCAAACGGGCAGGGCGCGGCGTGACGGCCGCGATCAACAACGGGCTCAGCGGCGTTGCCTGTCTGATCTTTTGGGGGCTGTTCATACAAGCCGCCAACGAAATGGTGCGATTGGCGATGCGGAACCGTTATGACGGGGCGTTTGACGCCTTGGCGTCGATGTTTCAGATCGCCTTGGACTGGGGATTGATTCTGCTGACGGTGCCAATTGGAATAACGGTGCTGTTTGGCAGTGTGTTAAGCGGTTTGTTTACCGAAATGGCCAAAAGGAAATGGCGCTAACCCAATGACATCCTTGTTTTTCTATGGCACATTACGATTTGAGCCGCTGCTGGAGATTGTGCTGGGAAAACCTGTGTCCCAGCTTGAGATTTCATCGGCGCAACTGCCCGGGTATGCGGTTCAGAATGTGGCCGAAGGACCATTCCCCGGCATTGTCAAAAATCCCGACGCGGTGATCGCTGGAATCCTCGTGACAGGCTTGACAGCACAGGACCTCGACCGTCTGGATTTTTATGAAGGCGGGTTTGACTATGCCTTGACTGAGGTTTCATTGCGGGATGGTCAAACGGCGCAAACTTTCATTGCTCCTGAAGGGGCATGGACATTGCACGGTGTTTGGCATCTGAACGATTGGGTGCGTGACTGGGGCGAAATGACACTTTTTGCCGCCAGGGAAGTGATGGGCTATTTCGGCCTGAAATCACGCGATGAGATTGCAGCGATGTTCCCGATGATCCGCACGCGGGCGATGGCGCAGGTCAACGCTGCACGCTCACATCACGGGGCCGGAACATTGTTTGGCAAAGTTGAGGTGCATCAGCGAAAGCGATCTTATGCCAAGTTTTTCGCGGTGGATGATTTTCAGGTTCAGCACGAACGGTTTGACGGCACGATGACACCGGTTTTGGACCGTGCGGTTTTTGTGGTCGGGGATGCGGCGATTATCCTGCCTTACGATCCGGTTCGCGATGTCGTGCTTGTGATCGAACAGATGCGCATGGGACCGCTTGCGCGGGGTGACCGTGCGGTGTGGCAATATGAGGCCATCGCCGGGCGTTTGGATGCGGGCGAAGAACCGGCCGATGCAGCCCGGCGCGAGGCGCGCGAAGAGGCGAATTTGCACTTGCGCGATGTGCGACCAGTCGCCGAGGCCTATGCGTCACCCGGTGCAACATCCGAATTTTACTATGTTTTTGTAGGCCTGACCGATCTGCCGGACAGCAGCGCAGGCGTGGGCGGATTGCTGTCCGAGGCCGAAGATATCCGGTCACATATTCTGTCATTTGAGACGTTGATGGCGATGTGTGACAACCGCGAGGCAGCCAATACACCGCTTATTCTGGCGGCCTATTGGCTGGCGCGGCACCGCGCCACATTGCGCGCAACGGCTTGAGGTCTGACCAAGGCCTCGCTAGAGGTTAAGCCAACACATCAAATGGGGAACGTCATGCAATTTGCAAGCGATCTGGCAGCGGCCATCGGAAACACGCCACTGATCCGTTTGCGGCAGGCCAGCGAGGCCACAGGCTGCGAAATTCTGGGCAAAGCAGAATTCATGAACCCCGGCCAGTCGGTCAAAGATCGCGCGGCGCTTTACATCATCCGCGACGCCGTGGCGCGCGGGGATCTGAAACCCGGTGGCACCATTGTCGAAGGCACGGCGGGTAACACCGGGATCGGTCTGGCGTTGGTCGGTGCGTCGATGGGTTTTAAAACGGTGATAGTGATCCCCGAGACGCAAAGTCAGGAGAAAAAGGACATGTTGCGTCTGGCGGGTGCGGAACTGGTGCAGGTGCCAGCCGCACCTTACCGCAATCCCAACAACTTTGTGCGCTATTCAGAACGACTGGCCGCGGAATTGGCACGCACCACCAACAAGGGGGTGATCTGGGCCAATCAGTTTGACAACGTGGCCAACCGACAGGCCCATATTGAAGGTACGGGCCCCGAGATTTGGGAACAAACGGACGGCAAGGTCGATGGCTTTATCTGCGCGGTTGGGTCGGGTGGCACATTGGCCGGTGTGGCGATGGCGTTGCAGCCAAAGGGCGTGAAAATTGGTTTGGCCGATCCCGATGGCGCGTCCTTGCACAACCACTACACCAAAGGCGAATTGACCATGTCCGAAGGGTCTTCGATCAACGAAGGCATCGGGCAGATCCGCATCACCAAAAACCTTGAAGGGTTCACGCCAGATTACAGCTATAACATCCACGACGCCGAAGCGCTGCCCATCGTGTTTGATCTGCTGCAACACGAAGGGCTGTGTCTGGGTGGATCATCCGGCATCAATATTGCTGGTGCGATGCGTATGGCCCGCGACATGGGGCCGGGGCATAGAATTGTGACGGTATTGTGCGATTTTGGCACAAGGTATCAGTCCAAACTGTTCAACCCGGACTTCCTGCGCGAAAAGGGCCTGCCGACGCCTGGGTGGCTGACCCAATCGCCGGCCAGCATTCCCGGTGTGTTCGAGGATCAGTAGGCGTGATGTTCCGTATACTCGCAGGTCTTGCCGCTCTGCTGCTGGCCGGTACCGTCGCAGCACAGCAGCCAAAACAGATCAGTGACCGGGAAATCGAGCTGTGGGAAAGCGCCGCCGGGCGCGCCGAAACCGCGATTGATGACCGCACGGATGACAGTAAAACTTTTGAGGCATTGCGCGCGCGGATCACAGAATTCCGGTCTGATTTCGCTGGCGCGCGACAGGTCAACGCTGAGCGGATTGAGACATTGCGCGCTCAGATCGCGGCCCTTGGCGAGGTGGCTGAAGGCACACAAGAGCCCGTAGACATCGCAGACAGGCGCAGGGAACTGGAACAGCAACTGGCCACATTGCAAGCGCCCGTGCTGGTCGCAGACGCGGCTTTTCGCCGCGCCGACGGGCTGATCCGCGAAATTGACACGATCATACGCGACCGCCAGACCCGCACGCTTTTGTCGTTGGGTCCCAGCCCGCTTTATCCGCCGCATTGGGGGCCTGCGGTTCTGGATCTGGGTAAAATCA
>JBAUHN010000408.1:0-2621 GCA_049680295.1 Sulfitobacter sp. | reverse complement strand
AGTTAAAGTAAAACATAAAGGGCGACGGGTTGGTGCGGCGCAGGCTGCGATAAAGCGCAAAAGGGGGTTGGTGAAAATCCTGGGTCCAGCGTTGCGAGGGGACAACCTGAAAGATATCGCCCGCCTGAATATAGTCGCGCGCGGTTTCCACGGCCTGCAAGTAGCCGTCATGAGTGAAATTGCTGACCGGTTCGCCCACTGGTTCCGCGTCGCCCAGATTGCGGCTGGTGGCAGGCATAGGGCGTTCCAGATCACGTACCGCGTCCATCACCCGTTCTGCGGCCTGTGCATAGGCCGCCCGCGCGGTTTGCCCGTCCGAGACCCAGGCAGGCGAGACAACCGTGACCTCGCCCTTTACCCCGTCCAGAACGGCAATCACCGATGGGCGCAACATTATGGCATCGGGCAGACCTAAAGGATCTGGGTTCACATCCGGCAGGTTTTCGACCAGCCGGATCATGTCATAGCCAAGATAGCCAAAAAGCCCGGCAGCCGCCTGTGGCAAATCCTCGGGCAGGTCAATCTTGCTTTCGGCGATCAGGCCCCGTAACACGTCCAGCGGATATCCATGCTGATCCTCAAAGGCATCGGCGTCATAGCGTGCCTGCCTGTTGATGGCAGATGATGTGCCGTGGCAGCGCCAGATCAGATCAGGCTTCATGCCGATGATCGAATAACGCCCGCGGACTTCACCGCCCGTTACAGATTCCAAAACAAAGGCGTCTTTTTGCGCGCCTGTCAGTTTCAGCATCAAGGAGACGGGCGTGTCCAGATCAGCCGCAAGACGGGTATAGACGATCTGATTGCGCCCCTGCGCGTAGGCGGCAGCAAAACTGTCAAAATCCGGGATCAGGGCCATGGTTTTGCGCGCTTAAGGAAAGTTAACATGAACGGCATTGATCGCCCGTTGATCTACCTCGGGGCCGGCGCGCATTGTCACATCCGTGGAAAAAATGTCGAGCAGATCCTGCGCCAGCGCCTGATTGGTCTGGGCCTGCAACTGATCGCGCAATGTTTGTGCCGCCTCGAAGTCGTCCGATGTTTTGACGGCATCAAGTCGCACAATCACCACCGCGCCGCCCGCGTCCAGTATTTTCGCGTCGCCGGTTTCCATGTCAAAGACATCCGCCAAAAAACCGGCGGGCGTGCCCGCGACAAATCCGTTGCGCAACAGGCCCTCTTCGCGGATTGCATCAAGGCCTGCATCGGCGAAGGTATCGCCGTTTTGCAATTGCGGCAACAGGGCCTCGGCCTGCAGGCGCAACTGCGCTTCGGTTTCACTGGCTTGCCAAGCGGTCATTACTTCCGCCCGCACATCCGCAAAGGGGGCAGGGCGCGGCGCCACCAGTTCGTCCAGCCGCACGGCAAATATCCCGCCGTCGTCCAGCATCGCGATTTCGGGAAAATCATCGGCGGTCAGGCCGGCGGCGACATTGCGAAACCCCTCATAGGCGGCGATGTCGTCGCTGCTGTCTGCGCGCCAGTCCAGCGTGCCGAGGGTCATGTCGGTCTCATTTGCCAATTCTTCCAATGTCGCACCGCCCGCGAGCAAATCATCCAAGCTGTCGATCTGCGCCTCAATCAGACGGACCGCACGGTCGGCGACCAAAAGTTGCTGCAACTCTGGTTTTGCCTGCTCCAGCGTTGTGAGTTGCGCAGGTAAGACGCCATTAACGCGAAACAACGCCGGGCCAACCGGGCTGGGCAACGGGCCAACCACATCGCCAACTTCCGCGGCAAATACCGCCTCGCCTGCGGCGTCCAGTTCCAACCGGCCAACATCACCCAGATCGACATCGGCCAGGGTCAAACCGCGGTCTTCGACCAGATTTTCAAAGGACGAATCCCGGTCTTGTAACGATGTGGCGGCGGCATCAGCGCTGTCCTGATCCAGGAACGCCAACCGTTCCACCAGACGCCGTTGGGGTTGATTGAATTCCGCAGCCCGCGCGTCATAGGCTCTTTGCAGGGCTTCTTCTTCAACCTCGATCTCATCAAACAAGGCGTCCGGTATCAGTGCAGCGTAGGTCAGGCGCTTGGTTTCCGGCAGGGTGAAATCGGCAATGTTTTCATCGTAGTACGCCTGCAACGTCGCGTCATCCGGCGCTGCAATCGGTGCGGCCAGATGTGTTTCGTCCAATTTGGCCCAGGTGAAATCCCGGGTTTCAGTAATAAAGGCAACCAACGTGTCCGCGTAAGCGCTTGGCATCACAACGCCGGTCGAGACTGCGCCTTGCAACAAGGTACGCGCGGTTTCTTCGCGCAGTTGCGTTTCAAACTGCGCCTCGGACATGCCCGCCTGTTCAAGCGAGAACCGATAGCCTTCGCGGTCAAATTCGCCGTCGATGCCATTGAAGGCCCGGATATCAAGAATGCGGTCGCGCAGGGAGGCATCGCCAATCGACAGTCCCAATTCCGAGGTTTCGTGATCCAGCGCCCGTTGGCTGACCATTTGTTGCAAAACCGCCCTGTCCAGACCAATCGCCTGCGCTGTGGCAAAAGGCATCGGTTCGCCGCTTTCCGCCTCAACCGCGCGAATTTGTTGCTGTAATCTGCGGGCATATTGATCGACGGGCAGGGATTTGCTGCCAACAGTTCCGATGGTGCGGATTGTGCCGCTA
>JBAUHN010000407.1:0-1960 GCA_049680295.1 Sulfitobacter sp. | reverse complement strand
GCTATCAGGAAGTCGTCAGATCAAAGACGCCGCCATTTGCCTTCTCGTTCCGGCACTCGATGGTTGCTTCCGCAATCATGTGGTACTTTTCAGAGTCCCCCGTCTTGGCCAACGTTTCCTCTTTCAGCGACCGAAGCTCGGCAAACGCCCACATGTCATTGCGAACAACAAGCACGTCGCGCGAACGAATGTGGCGGTTTGGCTCGAAGCGAACCACACCAAAATCATAATCGTAAACGTCGATTGTGGTCGTGAGCTTCTTCGATGCTGCCTGCACATCAAGGTTACGCGAAGCAGTGAAGCCAGAGGCAACCTGCTTGTTGAACGACCCCATGTATACACAATCCGGCTCCAGGCCGGAATTGTCCCACACGGACTTGAGCACACCGTCAAGAAGCACCGACGTGAACGCGCGCTGCGTGCCGTCTGTGCGCGCTGTCGCGCCGGTTCCTGCGCCGTCAGCCCCACCAACGCCTCCGCTGGTATTGCTTGTCAGCCAGACAGGCACACCGGCCAGCTCACCTGCAGTCGTCGAGTTGCGAACAACTTTGGCGTTATTGGCGAAAATAGATGACTCCATGTCCGTCTTGATCGCCCGCGACTTGAGCATCGCTTGGTATGTATGCTCTTTCTCGCGCCCGGCCTTGTTGACTGCTTCCATCGTGCCGGTGATGGTGAACGCTTTCTTGAAGATCTGGCACTGGTTATCCAGACGAGCAGTCGGCGTGATGACCGCGCCCACAGTGTCATCACCTTCGATTTGCGCATTGGTCGCAGACGGCGTGTCAAGCGCATCGGTCTGCCATTCATGCTTGGTTGCAGCAGATCGCACCTTCGGCATGGCCGAAAGAAACGGCGTTACATCTGGGTCAACGTTGAAAATGTTGTTGATCAGATCCTCTCGAATGCCGACGGCATCGGTTGTGTCGAATGTATTGGTAGGTTGAGCCATTTTCTTATCCCTTGGCTAAATGGTTCAGCGCCCGAGAAGTTTTCGCAACTCGTCGGTTGTTGTTTTGCGCTTGAACGTATTTGTTATGGCCGCTCGCCTCTCTGCTACAGGATCAGCGTCGCCTCGGCTTTGGCCGGGCTTTAGAACCTTTGGTGCCTTGGCTATCATCTTGGCCGCTTTAACGGACTTCTGTTCGCCTTCGGCTTGGAGTTCGTCAAAGCGCGCGGCCTTTTCCAGCAACACGCTTAGCCTGTGGTCATGCGCCTGCATGAATTCCGCCTCAGTGAACCCCGCCGACAAAGCTGCTGCCTTGCGCCTTGGAACACCATCAACGTAATTCGTGCCTTCTGACCATTCAGGGAAAAGCCCAATAGCAATGCGCCCCGTTTCTGCCGCAAAATCACGAACCGCCGCTTCTTGGCGAGCCATAAGTTCCTTTTGCTGCTTTTCACGGGATTGCTGTTTGCGCTTCCACTTCTCCACCTCTGCCGGGTAGCCTAGCGGGTCATCCTCCGCCAGCTTTACCCAATCCGGTTCCTGTTCTTCCGATTCTGAAAGCAGCGATTCAAGCTGCCGCTCACGTTCCGCAATCGCCGACTCACGCTTGGTAAGCTCGGCCTCAGCAGCCTTGCGCTCCTGCGCTAACGCTGCGGTCTTGCGGCTATAGTCAGCTTGCCGAAGATTGCCCTTTGCAAGATCAGAAAGGGTTGTCTCTTCGCCCTCAAAAGTAACCAATACGTCGCCGTATTCGTCAATGCTGAGAACTTGAGGTCCGTCTGATTCTTCCTTGGGTTCTGGCTCGTCAACTTCTTCAGCTTCCACATCAGGATTTTCGCCCTGATCATCCGCTTGGTCGTCCGCCTCTAGTGGCGTTTCCTCCGGCTCGGCTGGCTTGGCCTCCATGAGGCTGCCCGCTTTGTCCAAGGCTTCTTGCATGCTCATGGGTTCCGCAAACGCGGATTGTCCATCATCTGCCATTGTGTTTCCTTACTTTTGACTCTTGTGAGT
>JBAUHN010000406.1:0-23826 GCA_049680295.1 Sulfitobacter sp. | reverse complement strand
GCACACCCCGGTCGGGATCAAATTTTTCGGCCGCCTTCATCAACCCCAAACCGGCCTCTTGGATAAGATCATTCATCGGCGCGCCGTAACGTTTGAATTTTGACGCCATCGAAATGGCCAGACGCATGTAGGCGGTTATCAAACGGTGTAGTGCTGCTTCATCGCGGTTGTCGCGCCAAGCATGGGCAAGCCGCAATTCGGTCTCAGCATCCAGCATTTCTGCCTTCATTGCGGATTTCCTGAACGATGTGTCTTGCGCGGTGTTGGGCGTCATTTCGTCATCCGGTGATGATACACACACCTTGTTGTGTGTGCCTGAAAAGGATACGTCCCAATCACGCAAACGGTTCACAAATGAGATTTGTAAGATGTTGCCGAAACTGACATTCGTCCTAGGCGGTGCCGCGTCAGGAAAATCTGTATGGGCGGAAAACCTGCTGCTTTCCAGTGATTTACGCCACAACTATTTGGCAACGTCTCGCATTCTGGACGATGAAACCAAGGCGCGGGTCGATCTGCACAAGTCGCGCCGCGAGACCGGATGGACGACATTCGAATGCGATCTTGATCTGGGCCCGACACTGACCAAACTTAATTGCAAAGACGCAGTATTGGTCGACTGTGCCACGATGTGGCTTAGCAATCATTTGTTGGACGGAAACGACCTTCAGATGGCGCAATCGCAGCTTTTGCAAAGCTTGGATACATGCCGCGCTGCTGTTGTTATCGTCTCAAACGAAGTTGGTTATGGCATTGTCCCGGACAATGCACTGGCCCGTCAGTTCCGCGAAGCGCAAGGCCGGTTGAATATCGCCTTGGCCGCTCAGGCAGATATCGCCCTGTTGGTCACGGCAGGATTGCCAACCTTCCTAAAAGGTACGCTGCCATGAGCGTTTGGCATTGGGTGCGCCATGGGCCAACCCATGAAAAAAACTTTGTCGGCTGGCGTGATGTTCCCGCGGATCTGTCCGATACCGCACGGATCGAACGGCTGAACGCATATTTGCCCGGCAAAGCCATCCTGATCTCATCTGACCTGATCCGTGCCAGTGCCACAGCTGATGCGCTGCATGTGGCAAACCGAAAACGCCTGCCCGACAATCCAAATCTGCGCGAGTTTCATTTCGGCGACTGGGATGGCGTTCATTTCAGCAAAGTGGCCGCAGATTTCCCGGATCTGAGCCGTGCCTATTGGGAGACACCGGGCGACATCGCGCCGCCAAATGGCGAAAGCTGGAACGCGGCGGCCGCGCGCGTCGGCAGCGCCGTGAATGCGCTGTCATTGGCACATCCCGGCGCTGATTTCATCGTGGTCGCCCATATCGGTGTTATTTTGACCCAAATGCAACAGGCGATGGGCGTGACGCCTTATCAGGCGCTTTCACATAAAATCGACAACCTGTCGGTCAGCCAGATAAAATGGAACGGCGGCGCGGCGTCGGCCCAGATTGTCAATCACATCCCGTGATGTCCCATCGCACAATTCGCCATTAGCCTCTGCACCCATCTACCCTTTAGCCTGCGTTCCATGACATATGATTTATACATTGGCGATCGAACATTCAGCAGTTGGTCTTTGCGCGGCTGGCTGATGCTCGAAAAATTCGGGCTTCCCTTCAATACGCATCTGGTGGCGCTTTTTGATGGCTCGCTGGCCAAAAATCTGGACCATCTTGCGCTGGCAAGACTGGTACCGGTTTTGCGCACGCCGGAGGGCCAGGTCATCGGCGAAACCATGGCGATTGCCGAGACGCTGGCAGAGCGGCACCCAGACGCCGGGCTTTGGCCGTCGGACGCAGGCGCACGTGCCCACGCGCGGTGGATATGCGCTGAAATGGCGGCCGGGTTTTCAGCCCTGCGCAGTACTTTCGCGATGCAGTTGGAACATGTCTGCGTCGAATTTGACGTGCCGGACACCGTGCGCGCGGATTTAGACCGTATTGAGCAGCTTTGGGCCTCGGCCCGCGCAATGCGGACCACAGATGGACCTTGGTTGTTTGGCGACTACAGTCTGGCGGACGCGTTTTATGCACCGGTTGCGGCACGTATGGTCGGATATGATTTGCCTGTGTCACGCGCGGCGCGGGACTATTGCGCGCTTACGGTCAATGATCCTGCGTTCAAAGCCTGGCGCGCCGAAGGGTTGAAAGTCAGCTATGACAGATTTCCATACGACATCGGTGGGACGACCAGACCATGGCCTGTTGCCAGTTGACCTGCCAGCAATTCTTAAGCGTTAACCAATCTTAAACATCCCCTGCGTACCCATTAACCGTGTTTCTGGGACGACCGGAGGGAATATGATTTCACGTGCCTATACTGTTGCGTTTCAAGGGGTTGAGGCGCGTATGGTTGAGGTGCAATGCGCCGTCAGCCCCGGTATGCCCGCCTTTTCTATCGTCGGTCTTCCCGACAAAGCGGTGTCCGAGGCCCGCGAGAGGGTGCGCAGTGCATTGGGGGCAATGGCGATAGCGCTGCCGTCAAAACGGATCACGATCAACCTCAGCCCGGCCGATCTGCCCAAAGAGGGCAGCCATTTCGATTTGCCGATCGCCCTTAGTCTGTTGGCCGCATTGGATATCATACCCAATGATGTGACCCAATCGGTGGTTGCTTTAGGCGAATTATCTCTGGACGGCACTTTGGTTGCCGTCGTTGGTGCCCTGCCCGCGGCGATGGCGGCTGCCGAGGCCGGGCGCAGCCTGCTTTGCCCCTCTGCTTCGGGCGCCGAGGCTGCCTGGGTTGGCCGCGCGCAGGTGATTGCGGCGGCATCCCTGGGCGACGTTGTGCGCCACTACACCGGGCAATCGCCGCTTTCGCCAGCGGAACCGGGCGAGGTTTCATTGGGCCAGCACAGCAAAGATTTGGTGGATGTGAAAGGTCAGGAACGGGCCAAGCGGGCCTTGGAAATCGCCGCTGCCGGACGTCATCATCTGATGCTTGTCGGCACCCCGGGGTCGGGAAAATCCATGCTGGCTGCGCGTTTGCCCAGTATTTTGCCACCCCTTACCGCTGCAGAGGCGCTTGAGACCTCAATGATCCATTCGTTGTCCGGCCTTTTGAATGAGGGGGGTATTTCGCGGGCGCGTCCCTTTCGCGAACCCCATCACACTGCATCCATGGCCGCCATCATCGGCGGCGGCCGGACAGCAAAACCCGGCGAAGTCTCATTGGCGCACAATGGGGTTTTGTTTATGGACGAATTTCCCGAATTTCCGCGCACCGTTCTGGAGACATTGCGCCAGCCGATTGAAACCGGCGAGGTGATGATCGCGCGGGCCAATGCGCATGTGAAATATCCCTGTAAATTCATGCTGGTGGCCGCGGCCAACCCTTGCAAATGTGGCTACCTCACGGATCCCGCGCGCGCTTGCGCCCGGGTCCCGATCTGCGGCGAAGATTATCTGGGCCGCATATCAGGACCCTTGATGGACCGGTTCGATTTGCGCGTAGATGTGCCGCCGGTGGCCTTTACCGACCTCGATTTACCCGCCTCTGGCGAACGATCTGCCGATGTAGCACAGCGCGTTGCGGCCGCGCGACAGATTCAGCAGGCCCGGTATTCGGATCACCCGGACATCCGTATGAACGCGGACGCTGCCGGTGAAGTTTTGGAAGACATTGCAACGCCCGATGCCGAAGGGCGCGCATTGCTGACCAAAGTGGCCGAGCGATTTCGTTTGTCCGCGCGTGGCTACCACCGTGTGCTGCGCGTCGCGCGTACAATTGCCGATCTCGATCAGGATGCAGAAGTGCATCGCCATCACATCGCCGAGGCGATCAGTTTTCGTCTTTCTGCGGCATCCGAGAGCTAAGAAATTGCGCCGTTTTGGCTATGGCTGCGCGGGCTTCCGGGAACCAGCCATCAAATATCTGCCAGACATGCGGGGCGTTGTCCCATAAATCCACCTGGGCATCGGCGCTCGCGTCGGCCAGTTTTTTCACCATACGCACCGCATCATCGCGCAGGATTTCGCATTGTGACGCCTGGATCAACACCGGCGGGCAGTCCGGAAATTCTGCAAACAACGGTGACACGCGCGGGTCATCGGCGGCCGTGTCACCCAATATCATGTCAGCCAGATCGTGCACCCGATCACCGGGAAAGAAATGATCGATACGCCCGTTTTCACGGACTGAAGCGCCGGAAAACGTCTGATCGCAAAACGGCGACCACGCAAAACACGCGGCAGGGTGTTGGCCGTTTTTGCACAGCTTCGACAGCAGGCTCAGCGCGATCCCGCCGCCCGCACTGTCGCCGCCCAAAATAATATCGCGGGCTGCATACCCCTGCGTCCGCAAGTAGGCATAGGCCGCATCGGCATCATCCAAACATGCGGGCAACGGGTGTTCGGGGGCAAGGCGATACTGCGGCAAAAATACCTTAAGTCCAGACAGTTGGCTAAGGCGCGCTGCCATGTGCCGGTGCGTGTTCGGACTGCCAGCCAGATAACCGCCACCGTGGAAATACAAGATCACTGGCCGTGGGGCGACCTTACCTGCACTGACCCATAGGCCGCCCAAAGGCAATGATTGTGGATCGGCAACGGGTGTGGAAACCGCCCCGCGCACGCGGCGAAAAAACAACCGGGATGACAGATCAAACACGCGCCGCAACCGGTTTGGATCTTGCGCACGCGTCATCATCGCACGCGCGCCGGGCCGTATGATCGCACCGATAATACGTAGCCTTAGCGACGTCACCCGCGCCGCGCTTCGATCGCTTCCCAGATTTTGGCCGCGATGTCGGTGCCATCAAACCGTTCCAGTTCCTGAATGCCGGTGGGTGAGGTCACATTGATCTCGGTCAGGTAATTGCCGATGACGTCAATGCCGACAAAAACCTGCCCTTTTTCCTTTAAAAGAGGACCAATGGCCGCGCAGATTTCAAGGTCGCGTTCGGTCAGGCCAATCTTTTCGGGACGCCCGCCCACATGCATGTTTGACCGTGTTTCCCCCTTGGCAGGCACCCGGTTGATCGCCCCCACAGGCGCACCATCGACCAAAATTACGCGCTTGTCGCCCTTGGACACGGCGGGCAGGAATTTCTGCACAATAAGCGGTTCGCGCGAAAATCCGGTGAAAAGTTCATGCAGAGATCCGAGGTTGCGGTCGTCCTTGTCAAGCCGGAACACACCGGCGCCGCCATTGCCGTAAAGTGGTTTGAGAATGATATCGCCGTGTTTTTTCTTGAAGACCTTGATGGTCGTCAGATCGCGCGCAATTGTCGTGGGCGGTGTCAGGTCCGGAAAATCCAGAACCAACAGTTTTTCGGGATAGTTGCGCACCCAGAACGGATCATTGACTACCAGGGTCCCAGGTGCCAACCGGTCCAGAAGATGTGTCGAGGTGATATAATGCATGTCAAACGGCGGGTCCTGACGCAGCCACACAACATCGAAATCTGCCAGATCGACCTCACGCTCGGTTCCCAAATGGGCGTGATCGCCCTGCACACGCTGCACCGTCAGATCATGACCCCGTGCGGTGATCCGACCCTCTTGATAGGCCAAATGATCGGGCGTGTAATAAAACAAGGTGTGGCCACGCGCCTGCGCCTCTTCGGCCAGGCGAAAACTGCTGTCCGCATTGATGTCCACGTCCCCGATCGGGTCCATTTGAAAAGCGATTTTCATGATCATTCCCATCTTCTTGCTTAGCCTTAAATGGCGCAGGGGGCGGACAGGTGCAATGCCGGCGCCGATTAATTGCAGCGTTTCGCGTCAGGTGATACAGGTTTTACGTGAAAATGCTTTAGCCAAGCCCAAAGGCGTTTTCGAGGATCTTAATACGCCCAGCACCATCAACCAGTGCCACATCAAAGCGCACATTTGTCAGCGCGCCATCAGGCTCTGACCCGATAAATTCTTCCGCCGCAGCATAAATGCGCTGCATCTGGGGTTTGCCAAGGCTGGCGATGGCACGTTCAAAATTGCGGCTATGTTTGATCTCGACAAAAACAACCGCGTTTTGATGTCGCACGATCAAATCGATCTCACCGCTCAGCCCACGCCACCGTTGGGCTGCCACGGTATAACCGCGATCAGAATAATCGCGCGTAACGGACGCTTCAGCGGCCAATCCAGCATGATAGGCCTGTGCACCTTTTTTCGATTTTTGCGTGGCCAATGCTGTCATGCGTCGCCTTTTGTCAGTTGCAGCGCCATTTGGTACACCTGCCTGCGTGGCAGATTGTGCGCCTTGGCGACCATATCAACCGCGTCACGGATCGACATTTGGTTCATTGCGCCTTTCAGATCGCTTTCTAGATCATCAGAGTGAACGCTCGGTAAACGCCCCCGGTCGATCAGCACAACAACTTCGCCCTTGGGCGATTTTTCGGCATAGAATTCTGATAGATCGCTCAGAGTGCCTTTGCGCACTTCCTCAAATTTCTTGGTCAATTCCCGGCAGACGGCAGCCGACCGCGTAGGGCCCAGAACGCGGGCCGCATCCCGCAACATCGCACCCAGGCGTTTGGGCGATTCGTAAAACACCAGCGTGCCGGATATGTCGCGCAACCCCTCAAGGGCGGTGCATCTGGCAGCTTGGGCGTTTGGCAGAAAACCGGCAAAGTAAAACGCGTCCGTCGGCAAGCCACCCAAGGCAAGTGCTGTCAGCACAGCCGATGGTCCGGGCGCACAGGTCACCATATGCCCGGCAGTTCCGGCAGCCCGGCCCAGCTCAAATCCGGGGTCCGCGATCAAGGGCATTCCCGCCTCAGACGCGTAAGCCACGGATTTTCCTTGCGAAACCTGATCCAGCAACTGATTGATCGGGCCGTTTCCACTGTGGTCATGCAAGGCGATGATCTTGCGCCCTGACAGCGGCACACCGTGAATATCCAACAATCTGCGCAAGGATCGGGTGTCTTCAGCGGCCAGAATATCTGCTGATGCCAGCACATCCAATGCGCGCAGTGTGATGTCGCGCGCTGTCCCGATCGGAACGCCGACAAAGTAAAGCCCCGCCGTCAAGGGAATTATTTGGTGATTCAAAGCTGGACCCGCCTTTCATGACGTCTATGATTGTCAGCAAATTCGGGGCTTTGTACCCGGTCTACGACTTTGGGAGCATCATTATCATGAATTCTGTTTTTCGTTCCACCCGCAAGGTTTGGCAACTGCTTGCATTGCCCTTCTTTGCGATGATCCTTTCGGCCTGTGATCCGGGTGCCTTTGGCGGTCTGGGGTCTGCAGGGGGCCCAAGCATCAATACCAGTGCACCGGTGCCTGTTGCTTTGCTGGTGCCGCGCGGATCGGGTGCTGCAGGCGATGACGTTCTGGCGCAAAGTCTTGAAAATGCAGCACGTCTGGCGATGCGTGATCTGGACGGAGTGACCATCGACCTGCGCGTCTATGCAACGGCCGGGAATGCGCGGACTGCGGCAAGTCAGGCGATTGCAGCCGTCAACGATGGGGCCAAGATCATCCTTGGCCCGGTCTATGCTGAAGCGGCAAATGCCGCTGGGAATGCAGTGGCCAACAGAGGTGTGAATGTCCTGTCGTTTTCCAATAACGCCTCAATCGCGGGCGGCAACGTATTTGTGCTTGGGCCAACCTTTGACAACACGGCCAGACGGCTTGTCGGCTATTCCAAATCGCAAGGTAAGGGCAAAATCGTCATCGTCCATGCGCAGGATGTTGCCGGGCAACTGGGACGTAATGCGATCCAGAACGCGATCTCAGCGAATGGTGCAACGCTTTCGGGCAGCGTAGAATACGCGCCGTCCCAGCAGGACGTTGTCGCAGCCGTTCCGCGAATCAAATCCATCGTTGACAGCAGTGGCGCGAACGCGGTCTTTATGACAACATCATCGGCCAGTGCCTTGCCGCTGTTGACGCAGCTGTTACCCGAAGCTGGCGTGCGGCCTGAAACGACGCAATTCATTGGACTGACCCGTTGGGACATCCCCGCCCAGACTCTTAGCCTGCCGGGTGTGCAGGGTGGGTTATTCGCATTGCCCGATCCGGCGGCGTCCTCTGCCTTTAGCGCAAAATACCAGGGCGCCTATGGCAGCAGCCCACATCCAATTGGCGGCCTGGCCTTTGATGGGATCGCGGCGATTGGTGCGCTGGTCAGCGCAGGAAAATCAAACGCTTTGACCGGGGCCGCATTGACCCAAGGGGCCGGATTTCGCGGTGCCAGCGGTGTTTTCCGCCTTCGCGCCAATGGATCGAATGAACGTGGATTGGCGGTGGCGTCGATCCAGGACAACCGGGTTGTCATCGTCAGTGGTGCCCCGCAAAGTTTCGGCGGCGTGGGGTTTTAAAGGCGTAACGCATGACGAACGTTACCACGCCTGCGGCACAAACCACTCAGCGATTGGTTTGTGCCCCCGACGCAATCTTTGATGCCTCCGCATTTCATGACGCGCTGCAAGGGCAATCATCACCCGATGCAACGACGTCAGACCGGCGCACGCTGGCTGTCGCTTTGCTGAAAGACGCGCAGGCATCGGGGCGCGCGGCCATTGCCAAAGCCTTTACCGAAGCGCCATTTGATGCGCGTCCAATGACACGGTCCTATACCTATCTGACGGATCAATTGGTGATTGCAGCCCTTCAGGTCGCGACTGACATTTTGCACGTCAAACCGAACCCGACCGCTGGCGAACATCTGTCTGTTGTCGCTGTCGGGGGGTATGGACGGGGCGAGATGGCACCTTTTTCCGACGTCGATCTGTTGTTTCTTATCCCTTACAAGCTGACTGCCTGGTCCGAAAGCGTCATCGAATCGACACTGTATGTCCTTTGGGACCTCAAACTTAAGGTCGGACACGCCAGCCGGACGGTTCGCGAATGCCTGCGTTTAGGGTCCGAGGATTTCACCATCCGCACTGCCATGTTGGAACACCGTTTTCTTGCGGGCGATGCAGGCCTGGCCAAAAAACTTGATCAGCGATTGCGCGATGACCTGTTTGCAGGCTCTGAGCGCGAGTTTATCGACGCAAAACTGAGTGAGCGTGACGCAAGGCATATCAAGCAGGGTCAGCGCTATGTGGTGGAGCCAAACGTAAAGGAGGGCAAAGGCGGGCTGCGTGATCTGCAATCGCTGTATTGGATCGCCAAGTATATCCACGGCGTGCAGGATGCCGCCGATCTGGTGCCATTGGGTGTCTTCACGTCGTTTGAATTCGACGAATTTGTCGCCGCCGAAGATTTTCTATGGGCGGTGCGTGGGCATTTACACCTTTTGACCAAACGGGCCACTGAACAGCTGACTTTTGACATGCAGGTGCAAGTGGCCGAAGCGATGGGGTACAGGGACATTGGGGGTCGTCGCGCGGTTGAAGTCTTTATGCAGGCCTACTTTCGGCATGCCACGTCGGTTGGTGATCTGACCCGTATTTTCCTGACTAAACTGGAAGCGACGCATATGAAAGCGGCGCCCTTGCTGGAGCGTATTTTTCGCCGACGTCGCAAAATCAAAGCTGGCTACGAGGTCGTTCTTAACCGGATCGCCATCGTCAGCAATTCGGACTTTCTGTCTGATAAGCTGAATTTGCTGCGGCTTTTCGAAGAGGCTTTGCGCACGGGCATGTTGATCCACCCCGACGCCATGCGCCTGGTGAAATCCAATCTGCATCTGATCGACGATGACATGCGCAAAGACCCCGAGGCCACGCGTATTTTCCTGGATCTGATGCTCAAACACGGCAATCCGGAACGGGCGCTGCGCCGGATGAATGAACTGGGTGTGCTGGCAGCCTTCATTCCCGAATTTGAACCCATCGTCGCGATGATGCAGTTCAATATGTATCACAGTTACACTGTGGACGAACACACCATCCAGTGCATCACCAATCTGGCCGATATCGAACGGGGCGCGCTGGAGGAAGATTTGCCCGTTGCCTCCACGATCCTGAAAGACGGCGTGGACAGGAAAGTGCTGTATCTGGCGCTGTTGCTGCACGATCTGGGCAAAGGTCGCACTGAGGATCATTCGATCCTGGGTGCAAAAATCGCCCGCAAAATCGCGCCGCGTTTAGGGTTGAACAAAGCCGACAGCGATACCGTTGAGTGGTTGGTACGCTACCATCTGCTGATGTCAGATATGGCGCAAAAGCGCGACATCGCTGACCCGCGCACAGTGCGCGACTTTGCCAAAGCCGTGCAATCGGTCAAGCGACTGGATTTACTATGCGTCCTGACGGTTTGTGACATTCGCGGCGTCGGGCCTGACACTTGGAACAATTGGAAAGCAGTGCTGATCCGTGCACTTTACCGCCAGACAAAACGCGCTTTGGAAACCGGGCTGGAAGACTTGAACCGCGAAAATCGCGGAGCGGAGGCAAAACGCGCGCTGAGCGCCGCCTTGCCCGATTGGAGTGCGAAAGACTTAAAACTTGAGAAAAGCCGGCACTATCCGCCCTATTGGCAAAGTCTGCATGTGACCGCCCATGTCACCTTTGCGAAGATGCTGGCCAAGGTCAAAGAAAACGAAGTTCTGATTGATCTGCATCCCGACGAAGACCGCGATGCGACGCGGGCCAGTTTCGTGATGGCCGACCATCCCGGAATATTCTCTCGGCTGGCGGGGGCACTGGCCCTTTCGGGGGCAAATGTCGTCGATGCGCGCAGCTACACCACCAAAGACGGATACGTTACAGATGCGTTCTGGATACAGGACGCGGATGGCAATCCATACGATCACAAACAATTGCCGCGCCTGCGCAAAATGATCGAACAAACGCTGCGTGGCGACGTTGTGGCGCGCGATGCTTTCAAGTCACGCGACAAAATCAAAAAGCGCGAAAAAGCGTTCAGAGTGCCGACGCATATCACTTTCGATAATGATGGCTCGGAAATTTACACCATCATCGAAGTCGACACCCGCGACCGTCCGGGGCTGCTGTATGATCTGGCGCGCACTTTGGCCGCGTCAAATGTGTATGTTGCAAACGCCGTCATTGCGACATATGGCGAACAGGTGGTTGATACATTTTACGTAAAAGACATGTTTGGACTGAAATACTATTCTGCGGCCAAACAAAAGACACTGGAAAAGCGGTTGCGCGCGGCCATTGTCGAAGGTGTCGAAAGGGCTGACAGTTGAAACCCATTCGCCTGATGTCAGGCTTTTTCACTGTTGGCATGTGGACACTGCTTAGCCGGTTGCTTGGGTTTGTCCGCGATGCGATGATTCTGGCTTTTCTGGGTACCGGGCCGCTGTACGAAGCCTATGTTGTCGCCTTTCGTCTGCCCAACATGTTTCGCCGGTTCTTTGCCGAAGGTGCATTCAACATGGCCTTTGTGCCGATGTTCTCTAAAAAGCTGGAGGGCGGCGAGGACGCAGATGAATTTGCCTCGGACGCGTTTGCGGGGCTGGCCAGTCTTCTGATTGTGATTACCATGATCGCGATGGCCACAATGCCATGGCTGATTTTTGCACTGGCCAGCGGGTTTTCCGGTCAGGAACAATTCGGACTGTCGGTCGAATTTGGCCGTATCGCGTTTCCCTACATCTTGTTCATTTCTCTGGCCGCACTTCTGTCTGGCATGTTGAACGCATCGGGTCGTTTTGCGGCCGCGGCGGCGGCCCCGGTATTGCTGAATATCTTATTGGTCGGTGTTATGGCCTTTGCCGCATGGCGCGGCGGCGACGTGGCGCGGGCGTTGATCTGGGGCATTCCCTTTGCCGGGATCGCCCAGCTGTTGCTGGTGCTTTATGCCGCGCGCAAGGCCGGGTTCACTATTGTTCTGAAACTGCCGCGCATGACCGACGATATTCGCCGGTTGATCAAAATTGCGATCCCTGCGGCGCTGGCAGGCGGGGTTGTGCAGATCAACCTTTTGGTTGGACAACAGGTCGCCTCCTACTTTGATCGTGCTGTGGGGTGGTTGTTTGCCGCCGACCGGCTGTACCAATTGCCACTGGGCGTAGTTGGGATTGCCGTAGGTGTTGTGCTTTTGCCCGATTTGTCACGTCGCCTAAAGGCGCGTGACGACGAAGGCGCGCGCGCTGGCCTTAGCCGTGCCGCCGAAGTGTCTTTGGCCTTGACCATTCCATCAGCCGTGGCGCTGGTGGTTATCCCTTATCCGCTGGTTGCGGTCTTGTTTGAACGCGGTGCGCTGACAGCCGACGATTCCGTGCAGATCGCGCTGGCTGTGGGTATCTACGGATTGGGCCTGCCAGCCTTTGTACTGCAGAAAATTATGCAGCCGGTATTTTTTGCCCGCGAAGATACACGGCGTCCGTTTCATTATGCCGTAGCTTCCATGATCATCAATGCTGTGCTGGCCATCGGGCTTGCGTTGATCCCTTTCATTGGCTGGACGGCACCCGCCATTGCGACCTCTGTCGCCGCGTGGGCGATGGTGGGATTGCTGGCTTATGGCGCGCGCAGCTACGGCGATGTTGCGAAATTCGATAGCAGGTTCCACAATCGGATTTGGCGCATCATCGCCGCATCTTTGGTGATGGGCCTATTGCTGTGGGTCGGTAATCTGGGCATTTCGCAAATTCTAGGCCTGCGGTTGTGGCGGGTATTGGCGCTGTTCGCCTTGGTGTTTCTGGCGATTTTCACGTATTTCGGCGTTGGCCAAAAGATCGGCGCATTCAAAATCTCAGAGTTTAAATCTGCCATGACCAGCCGGAACCAAGACTAACCGCGATCCCGTGGCCCTTACGTCCGTCGGAACATCGCGATCAGGCTGGACACACCTCCTTTGGCCATCAGAGGCGAGACGCCAAAGCCAAAGGCAAACCCTGCCAAATCGGCAACCCATCCATTTCCGACGTCGAAAAATATGCCCCATACCAGTTGCAAGCCCATCAACATCGCGATCAGGCTAAAGGCGCGGTATTGCGACGCACCGGTCCCTTCCAGTTTGCGCCACATCACAAATGAGAACCCGCCGATCAGCCCATAGACCGGCGGATAAGCACCCGCCAGCCAAACCGGGTCATTCAGCAACACGGCATAGGCCAATGCGCCGACAATCCCTGCACCGAAAAAGATCACGACTACGGCCAATTGACCCATGACCTCGCCAATCAACTTGCCCATGGCCAGCAGGATCACGGCGGCGAAAATGGTGTGGGTAAAGCCCAGATGAACAAACGGATAGGTCACAAAGCGCATCAGGTGCTCTGGCAGCCAACGCCCATTGGCGACCATCCAGTCAAAGATGTCACCGGAAAAGCCATAACTTTCTACAGCCGCCAGTCGCCAGCCCACGGCCTCGGGACCACCAATAATGCCGCGCGCGCCCAGTGAAAATGCGGCTTCGGCCAGCACAATAACTAAAAACAGGACCACCACGACAGGGGGCAGCGGGTTGACCGGCGGCGCGTCATGCGGGTGGCGTTGGTTGGGGTCGTTGTAATCGCTCTGCGGCATCGGGGCATTTCCTTGACGTAGGTTTGGCCCATAGGTAAGCCAGCACAGCAATCTTTGCCAGCGTGATCGGAGCAATATCATGACGACCCCCGCCTTTACCCCGCGTGTTTTTTCCGGCATCCAACCCTCCGGGGGCCTGACGCTGGGTAACTATCTCGGCGCGATCAAACGCTTTGTGTCGATGCAGGACGAAGCCTATCAAACGGTCTATTGCATGGTTGATCTGCATGCGATCACCGTCTGGCAGGATCCAAAAGATCTGATCCACAACACCCGAGAACTGGCGGCTGGGTTCATTGCCAGCGGCATCAGCCCGGATAAATCCATTCTGATCAATCAATCTCAAGTGCCTGAACACGCGCAACTGGCGTGGATTTTCAACTGCGTGGCCCGCATGGGCTGGATGAAACGCATGACCCAATTCAAGGACAAGGCCGGCAAAAACGCCGAAGCTGCCAGTCTGGGCCTGTTTGGCTATCCTGCGCTGATGGCCGCAGATATTTTGATTTATCATGCGACCCATGTGCCTGTGGGCGAAGATCAAAAGCAGCATCTTGAACTGACCCGTGATATCGCGACCAAGTTCAACCACGACTATGGCGTAGATTTCTTTCCCATCACTGAGCCGGTGATCGAGGGCACTGCAACGCGGGTGATGTCCTTGCGGGACGGGTCCAAAAAGATGTCCAAATCCGATCCGTCAGACGCCAGCCGGATCAACATGACCGATGATGCGGACACGTTGGCCAGGAAAATCCGCAAAGCCAAAACTGACGCAGATGGCCTGCCTTCCGAGGTCGCTGGATTGGATGGCCGTCCCGAAGCGCGCAATCTGGTGAACATCTATGCCGCCCTGAACGAGCAATCGGTCGACCAGGTCCTGGCCGATGTCGGCGGTCTGCAATTTGGTGAATTCAAACCCATGCTGGCAGAATTGGCAGTTGCAAAGCTTGCACCGATTTCGTCTGAAATGAAGCGTCTGATGAATGACCCATCCGAGATTGACCGTATTCTGGCCAAAGGTGCAACGCGGGCCCGCGAAATCACCACGCCGATCTTGCGCAAAACCTATGATATCGTGGGCATGGTCGGTCCTGTTTAGGGCCTTGACCCTAACCCAAAAGCTGCGCGTCAAAGCATATGTCCTGTTCAAATTTGTCTGATGCATGAGACAACCTCTGCCCTTAACTTTGAAGAAACAACAGCCGTAAGGACCGCAAAATGACCGTCAATTCACCCCAGCCAATGGTTGGCCATGTTCACCTGAAAGTGGCTGACCTTGATCGCGCTATCCGTTTCTACCGCGACATCCTCGGCTTCGATGTGACACAACGCACCGACAAGGCGGCATTTCTGGGCGCTGGCGGATACCACCATCACATCGGTCTGAACACCTGGGACAGCCTGGATGGAACACCCCCGCCCGAGGGTCACACCGGCCTCTACCACTCGGCGTTTCTGTACCCTGACAGGGGTGCTTTGGGGACCGTTTTAAAGAAGGTTCTTGATGCAGGTATTCCCCTTGATGGTGCAGCAGATCATGGCGTCAGCGAGGCCGTCTACCTGCGCGACCCGGATCAAAACGGCGTGGAACTTTACCGGGACCGCGATCCGGCGGAATGGCCGCGCGACCGGAATGGTGGTCTGCAAATGACCAACACAAAGCTTGATATTGCAGCGCTATTGGCCGTCGCGACCCCTTAAGGGTTGCACAAGGACACGCCGAAACCCATCTGATACCTGCGACGTGGACATTCGCCGGTCCTTGCGCCAGTTTCCGGCACAGACGGCAAGGAGAAACAGATGTCAAAATCAACCGGCTTTTTCTGGGATGAACGTTGCTTTTGGCACGCGGGCGGTAACTATGCGTTCACCGTGCCTTTGGGGGGGTTGATCCAACCGCTGGCCAGTGGCGGCCTGCCCGAAAGCCCCGAGACAAAGCGGCGGTTGAAAAACCTGATGGATGTCACCGGCCTGACCAATGAGTTGGATTTGCGCAGTGCGGATCCTGCCAGCAAGGCAGACCTGCTGCGCGTACATCCTGAACATTATTTGACCAAATTCAAGGATGTATCCGACGCGCAGGGCGGCGAATTGGGGCATCATGCGCCGTTTGCCAAAGGTGGGTATGAACTGGCCGCCTTGTCGTCGGGATTGGCGATTGCCGCGGTGGATGCGGTGATGACGGGAGAGTTGCAAAACGCCTATGCTTTATCGCGCCCGCCGGGGCACCATTGTCTGCCCGACACGCCAATGGGGTTTTGCCTGTTTGCCAATATCGCCATCGCGATCGAGGCAGCCCAGGCCAAGGGATTGGCAAAACGCGTTGTCGTTCTGGACTGGGATGTGCACCACGGCAATGGCACCGAGGCCATATACTATGATCGCGACGATGTGCTGACGATCAGCATCCACCAGGAAGGTAATTACCCGCTGACCACAGGTGCCATGGAAGATCGCGGCAAGGGTGCGGGCGCCGGATACAACCTCAACCTGCCGCTGCCTGCCGGGTCCGGGCATACCGCCTATCTGCACGCCATGGACCGGATCATTTTGCCGCAGATCGCCGCATTTCAACCCGATCTGATCATCGTTGCCTGCGGGCTAGATGCCTCTGCCGTTGATCCGTTGGGGCGCATGCTGGCTACTGCAGACACGTTTCGCCAGATGACCCTGCGCATCAAGCAAGCCGCCGAGATCCACTGCAAGGGTCGCCTTGTTCTGGTGCATGAGGGGGGTTATGCCGAAGTATACGTGCCTTTTTGCGGCCATGCCGCGATTGAGGCTTTGTCGGGCAGTCAGATCGTGGCGCCCGATCCGATGCTGGTGGCGCTGACAACACGCCAACCTGGCCCACGCTTTGACAGGTTCTTAATCGAAACCATTGACGACATGGCGCAACAGCTCTCCCTTTGAAAGACCATTACTATGCTAAAAGCCAACCCAGAGGCGATGGAATTCCTGTGCACACGCAGGTCGCGACCTGCGAAAACACTGAAAGCGCCTGTGCCGGATGCCGAGGCACTGAATGTGATGCTTGGGGCAGCAGCACGTACGCCGGATCATGGCAAGTTGGAGCCGTGGCGGTTTATCGTCATTGAACAGAACGCGATGGCGCGTTTGGCGGATGTTGTGACGGCGCGCGGACAGGCGTTGGGTCTGGATGCCGATGAAATCGCCAAGGGGCGCAGTCAGTTTGATCAGGGGCATTTGGCCGTCGCCGTGATCGAAGTACAAAAACCGTCTGACAAGATACCGCCACTGGAGCAGACCTATTCGGCCGGGGCCGTGTGCCTTGCCCTGCTGAACGCGGCGCTGGCGTCGGGATGGGGTGCCAATTGGCTTAGCGGCTGGCCAAGCCATGATCGTGGTTTCATGACCGATGCATTCGGCCTGGATGCCCATGAACGGATTGCAGGGCTGATCCATATTGGCACCGAAACCACCCAACCCACTGACCGGCCAAGACCCGATGTTGCAGCCATAACAACGTGGATCAGCGCATGATACTATCTTCATTTTTTGCAGCTCTGGGCCAACTGGGTGATCCTCGGTTTCGGCGTGTTTTGCTGTTGGGCGTCGTTTTGTCCATCGTCTTGCTGATTGGCATCACGGCGGGTTTCGTCTGGCTTTTGAATGGGCTGGTTGGCGAACAGGTTTTCTTGCCCATCATAGGCGAGGTCGAATGGCTAAACGATCTGGTCAGCTGGGGGTCAGCGTTTCTGATGGCTTTCCTGTCGATCTTTTTGATGGTGCCGGTCGCCTCGGCAATCACGTCGATGTTCCTGGATGAGGTCGCCCAAGCGGTCGAGGATGTGCACTATCCCCACTTGCCCGTAACAACGCCCGTGCCGATGGCAGACGCGATACGTGACACGGTTAATTTTCTCGGTGTGATGATTTTCGCGAATGTACTGGCGCTGTTTCTATACGTCATATTCTCGCCCGTAGCGCCGTTGATATTCTGGTGCCTGAACGGTTTTTTACTGGGCCGCGAATATTTTATGTTGGCCGCCATGCGCCGGATCGGACGCAGGCAGGCCAAAATCCTGCGCAGCCAAAACATGTGGCAAATCTGGGTGGCCGGCGTGCTGATGGCGATACCGCTGTCGATCCCTGTGGTGAACCTGTTAATCCCGGTTTTAGGGGCCGCGACGTTTACCCATTTGTTTCACCGGCTGCATTCTCAGGGCCCATCCGGTTAAAGATATCCAGATCACGCACGCTGATTACACCTGACAAAATAACCGCAGTTGCCACGGCCCATATCAGCGCCGCAATAATCGTTGTGATGATCGCCTTTTTGCGCAGATTGTGCACCTCTGGCGCGCCTGCGTGGGTGCCGGGTACAACTTTACCTGCATCGCCCTGGGTTTGCACGCGGATCGGCAAGACAACCAGAAATGTCATGAACCAGATCACCGCAAACAGAACAATCGCCGATGTTATTCCCATGTCTTAGTTTCCAATCCTGATCATCTATGGCGTTTTTTCGTGGGCTTGGATCACCCAGCGAGGTGCCGCCGGGGTGCGCGCGAAACGCTTTGGTCAAACCTGCTCAAGCTCGACCAGGCATCCGTTAAAGTCTTTGGGGTGCAAAAACAGCACCGGTTTGCCATGTGCGCCTATCTTTGGCTCACCGGTTCCAAGCACCCGTGCGCCTGAACTTAGCAATTTATCCCGCGCGGCGATGATATCCTCCACCTCGTAGCAGACGTGGTGCATTCCGCCTGATGGGTTTTTTTCCAAAAAGGCAGTGATCGGGCTGTTGTCGCCCAGCGGATACAGCAATTCAATTTTGGTGTTTGGCAATTCGATGAAAACAACCGTGACGCCGTGATCCGGTTCATCCTGCGGCGCGCCGACCTTGGCGCCCAGCGCATTGGCATATTGGGCAGCGGCGGCCTTCAGGTCAGGCACAGCGATGGCGACGTGGTTCAGGCGACCTATCATAGTAGAATTCCATTTTGCAAAAGCGACAAGTTTGGATTGCGTTATGGCGATTGCCGGACGAAACGGCAAGCGATGGGTCTCAAGTCTTTTGCGGCATTAACCGTGTGTTATCCATCTGTGCGTCATCTTTGCCAAACACCCCGAGTCACCCCTTGGAGCATTTGCATGGACAAGACGGACCCATTCACCAAATACAATCCCGCCCCGACGGCCACACGACCTTTGTTGGGCCTGACTGTTCTCGTGATCGAGGACAGTCGATACGCCTGCGAGGCAATGCGCCTGTTGTGTCTTCGTAGCGGTGCGCGGATCAGACGGGCCGATTGTATGCGATCCGCGCGCAAGCATCTGCAAGTTTACCGCCCATCCGTTGTGATCGTGGACCTTGGTCTTCCGGATGGCAGCGGGGCGGATCTGATTTCGGATCTGGTAAACACCAGTCCACGCGTCGGGATCGTGATTGGCACTTCTGGCGATAGTTTTGGTGAGGATGTTTCAATTGCCGCGGGTGCTGACGGATTTTTGGCCAAACCGATCACCTCGCTTGCCGTTTTTCAGCAACTGATTTTGTCGAAACTGCCAATGGATCGGCAGCCCTCAGGCCTGCGTGTGCTCAGCGACGAAGAAATCCGCCCCGATCCAATCGCTTATCAAGACGACATCGCACATATCGCCGACGTTCTGGGCGACCAGCCGAATGACAGCACATTGGATTACGTGGCGCAATTTCTGGAAGGCACGGCGCGGTCAGCCCAGGATAAAGGACTTGAGAATGCAGCAGCCGCGCTGGCGCGGCGTCGCGGGGCGGGTCAGCCCTCAGCCTCTGAGGCGGCGACGCTGGCCGGGTTGATCCAGCAAAGACTGGTTCGAAAGGTGGCGATTTAACATGGGCCTACAACGCCGGATCGCCGCAGGCGCGCACCAGGCCTGTCAGATCGCCCAGACGTTCTATCTGATTGCCCTGGTCGTCAAAATTTTTGGGCGAAAGCCAGGCACAGAACGCTTCTTTCAAAGCAGGCCATTCCCGATCAATGGCCGCGAACCACGCGGTGTCGCGATTGCGCCCTTTCACGACCAGCGCCTGACGAAAGATGCCTTCGTAACTTAGCCCAAGCCGCTGGGCGGCACGCCGTGACGGCATATTCAGCGCATTGCATTTCCATTCGTAACGGCGATAACCGGCCTCAAAGGCCCATTCCATCATCAGAAACATCGCTTCTGTTGCGGCACGGGTTCTTTGCAAGGCGGGGCTAAAACAAATATTGCCTACTTCGATAGAACCCGCAGCCGGTGCAATACGCAAATAGCTTGCGACACCTTCCCATGCACCGTTTTCAAGGTTCTTTACTGCGAAAAACAAATGATCCGGATTAGCGACCGTCTCTCGAACCCAGCGATGATACTGAGAAGAGGAAGAAAACGGACCATAGGGCATATAATCCCAAAGCGCGTCATGACCTTCAATCGCCCGGTAAAGCAATGCCGCATGCTTTTCGGCGCCCAAAGGTTCGAGATGGACATGCTGCCCGGACAAAATTGTGTGACGAGGCGCAGGCGGCGGCACCCAATCAGCTACGCGCGGCCCGACCGGTCGATCTTGGTTTTCGGTTGTACTCATAGCGGCAGGTTAGGCGCATGTGCCGTTGGGGCCAAGGGCTGTTTCTGAAATCGCCGATTCAGAAGGCAGCGGCCTTATTCGAGACCATAGATCCGTGATCGCGCCCGTTTTCCCGGCATCAATCCTGCGGAATAACCCGCAACCCTAGCTCCATCAGCTGATCGCTGCCCGGATCACTTGGTGCCGCCATCATCAGATCTTCGGCGCGTTGGTTCATCGGGAACAAGATAACCTCGCGAATGTTGCTTTCCTCGGCCAATAGCATCACGATCCGGTCAATACCGGCGGCACAACCGCCATGGGGCGGCGCGCCGTACTGGAAGGCATTGACCATGCCGCCAAAGCGTTTTTCGACTTCTTCCTTGCCGTAGCCCGCGATTTCAAAAGCTTTGAACATAATTTCGGGTCGGTGATTTCGAATGGCACCTGACACCAGTTCATACCCATTACACGCCAGATCATATTGGTATCCCAATACTTTCAGCGGATCGCCTTGCAACGCTTCCATCCCGCCTTGGGGCATTGAAAACGGGTTATGATCAAAGTCGATCTTGCCGGTTTCTTCGTCCTTTTCGTAGATCGGGAAATCGACGATCCATGCGAATGCGAAACGGTTGAGATCCGTCAGCTTCAGCTCTTCGCCAATGACGTTGCGCGCACGCCCGGCGACAGCCTCGAATGCTTTGGGTTTGCCGCCCAGAAAGAAGGCTGCATCGCCGACACCCAAATCCAGTTGCTGGCGAATAGCCTCGGTGCGTTCTGGTCCGATGTTTTTGGCTAAAGGTCCGGCCGCTTCCATGCCCTCGCCTTGATCGCGCCAAAAGATGTAGCCCATGCCAGGCAGGCCTTCTTTTTGCGCAAATGCGTTCATCCGGTCGCAGAATTTGCGCGAACCGCCTTTCGGCGCTGGAATGGCGCGAATTTCGGTGCCGTCTTGCTCCAGCAACTTGGCAAAAATCGCGAAACCGGACCCGGCGAAATGTTCGCTGACAACCTGCATCTTGATCGGGTTGCGCAAATCCGGCTTGTCCGAGCCATACCAAAGGGCAGCGTCCTTGTAGGAAATCTGCGGCCAGTCCTGATCCACTGCCTTACCGCCACCAAATTCTTCAAAAATGCCGGTCAGAACCGGTTGGATGGTGTCAAAGACATCCTGCTGCTCGACAAAGCTCATCTCAAGGTCAAGCTGATAGAAATCTGTGGGCGAGCGGTCGGCGCGCGGATCTTCGTCACGGAAACAGGGTGCGATCTGGAAATATTTGTCAAAGCCCGAAACCATCAGCAATTGTTTGAATTGCTGCGGTGCTTGCGGCAGGGCGTAGAATTTGCCCGGATGCAACCGGCTGGGCACCAGAAAGTCGCGCGCGCCTTCCGGGCTGGAGGCCGTGATGATCGGGGTTTGATATTCGCGGAACGCTTTGTCCCACATGCGCCGTCTGATGGAGGACACAACATCCGAGCGCAGCATCATATTGGCCTGCATTTTTTCACGGCGCAAGTCGAGGTATCGGTACCGCAGGCGGGTTTCTTCGGGGTATTCCTGATCGCCAAACACCATCAGTGGCAGTTCTGCCGATGCGCCCAGCACTTCGATACCGCGCACATAGACTTCGATCTCTCCGGTGGAAAGCTTGGGGTTGATCAGGCTTTCGTCACGCGCCTTGACCACGCCATCAACCCGGATACACCATTCTGAGCGGACTTTTTCAACATCCGCAAACACCGGGCTGTCAGGATCACACAGCACCTGTGTCATGCCATAATGGTCGCGCAAATCAATAAACAGGACGCCGCCATGATCACGTACGCGGTGCACCCAACCGGACAGGCGCACGGTATCGCCCACATTCTTGGCGGTCAGATCGGCGCAGGTTTGGCTACGGTATGCATGCATCAGGTCGGTCCCTTGGGGTAAAACGTCAGATCGGGGCAGATACACCGCCCAACGTAGGGGAAGTCAAGCCGCGCAGGGCTTTAGCGCGGGAAATTCAGTACTGTTTTTGGTAATCTGGTCCGGATACGGCACTTCTGTACCATCCCAAACGCTTGCACGGTGCAAGACCCGTCGTTACCATTTTGCGAAATCTTGGGGAGAATTTTATGAAACCGGGTTTCTGGAAAAACATTCTGCATGCCTGTTGCGCAGGCGTAACGGCGCTGCTGGGCATGTTTGCCGCCGCTTCCGTTTCGGCACAGAACTATCGAGATTGTTCAAACGCCCTGTCGCAGCTTGATGCGACTTTTTGCGCGAAGGAAGGCTGGGAAGCCGTTGATGCCGAACTGAATGCCTTATGGCGGATCATCAAACCCCAAGCCGATGCGGCGGGATGGGGGCAATCATTGTTGAATGAGCAACGGGGCTGGCTGAAGTATCGCGACGCCATTTGCGAAGGCGAACGCGCGCAGTTTCAGGGCGGTTCCATCGCGCCGCAGGTCTATTGGAGCTGCATGGACCGGCTGACCCGGATCAGGAATTATGAATTTCGGTCTTTACTGTAACGTCGTACAATCAGTCAAAAGCACAGGGCATTCCGGCCCGGCCCCAGATTTGCACGTCGTTGATGTGTTCTGTTAGCGAATAGGGTGCCGCTTCGCGCCCGCCGCCGGGCGACCAGGCCCAGTGCAGTATCAGATCGTGATCCAGATGCGCGGCAATTTCGCGATAATCACGACCGCCGTTTAAATTCGGGTCACGCAGCTGCGCGCAAATGTCATCGCTGGATTTGCCAAACCAATCAGCCTCGATGGGGGGGAGTTGCCAGGCAGCGGCGACTTGCGGCGCGCCATGGGGCATTTCATTTCCACCGGTCTGATTGGTGGCATGACAGGTGCGACAGGGTATTGTTTCAGCGCCAATTCGGCTGTCGCCGGCGTCGATATTCATCCCGTGCTTGCGGGTTTTTCCGTAGCTTGGGCCGGACCACATTGGCGTATTGCTGGCCCCGACGTGGCAATTTGCGCAGCGCGGGTGCGAGGTGACCTCATAGATGCGCGACCATGCTTCCAACCCGTCGGCCTTATTGACGTTGGCGTCCTGTGCTGTCGCCGCAACGGGGGCAAGGGCCAAAGTAAAGGCTGCCAAATAACCGTGAAATCGCATGACCTGATCCAACTCAGACAAAGTCAATATGTTTGTTAAAGGGCATTTCGCGCAACCGGGTTCCGGTGGCCGCAAAAATCGCGTTGGCAAGCGCCGGTGCGGCGGGCGGGACCGGCGGCTCGCCAATGCCGCGAATGTGGCTGCCATTTTCCAGCCCGCGCACAGTTATTACGGGAGTTTGATACAGGCGCATCGCCTCGGCCATGTGATAATTGTCCTGCTCGGCCATGCCACCCGAATAGGTGATTTCCGAATTCATCGCATGCCCCAGCCCCCAGATCACGCCCCCCTTGACCTGATTGTCAAAGTTCACCGGGTCGACCACGCGCCCGACATCTGCGGCCACAAAAACCTTGTCTATGCGGATACCGTCGGGGGTGTTCGTTACTTCGATCACCTCGGCCACCGGAACGCCAAAGGACGTCACAAAGGCGACGCCGCGCCCGCGGTCCGGGCCCAAATCGCTGCCCCAGTTTGACATCTCTGCCGCAGCCTCAAGCACTTGGCGGGCCACGTCGTTGTTCATCAGGCGCATGCGTTCTGCCATCGGATCAGCCCCTGCAGCCACGATCAGTTCGTCCAGAAACCCATCAGCGAAAAATCCGGCCGTGGACGCGCCCACTGACCGCCATGAACTGGTTGGGGCCAGTTCAGGCACAGCATAGGCGCGCACCCGGAAATTCGGCAGATCGTAAGGCAGGTTCCATGCACCGGCGACAATTTGGCCGTCCGGGCCGGGCAATGACTGTCCCAAACGCGCGGTTTGCGACCGCGAGGATGACACCGTCGCGATGTTTAGATCATAGGCTG
>JBAUHN010000405.1:0-42500 GCA_049680295.1 Sulfitobacter sp. | reverse complement strand
TTACTTGGGGCCGCGTTCAATGCCGAGGTCGAATTGCGCAAGGCACCTCGAAACACGGTATCAGATCGCGACCAACCTTAAAACGACGGCGGTGTGCAGGCACTGATGACCTCGCAAACTTCTGTGCCTGTATTTCTGAACCGATGCGGCAGACGGCTGTCAAAAAGATAGCCATCGCCAGTGGCCAGTCGCGCCACCTCGTCGCCGACCGTCACCTCAACCGATCCACGCACCACTACCCCGGCCTCTTCGCCATCATGCGCCAGTAACTCTGGCCCGGTGTCCGCGCCCGGCGCATAGCGTTCATGCAGGATTTGCAGCGCATGAGCTTCGGCGCTCCCCAATTGGCGCAACGATAGCAACATTGATCCGCTTTCCGGCGTGGGCGCAATCTCGGTAAATTCGGCAGCAGTGTAGAACACCTGAGGCTTTTGGCTGTCTTCAAGTGTCGAAAAGAATTCCGCCATGCTGATCGGGATCGCATCCAGCAGGCTTTTCAATGACGCAACTGAAGGGCTGGTTTTATTCTGTTCAATCAGTGAAATCGTGCCGTTGGTCAGCCCCGCACGATTGGCCAACTCGCGCTGTGACAGCCCGCGCTTTTTTCGGATGGATCGCAATTTATGTCCGATGTCCAAAGCGTTATACCCCTGATGACAATGGTCAGCCCATAAAGCCGCTTCTAAAGCCACCAAATGCCGTGTGCAATCGCCAGATTGGCAGCATATGGCGCAGGTCACAAACCAAATAGAATCGCAATTGACAATTAAATTAAACAGAATATTGAGGATTTTAAACATCCTCTCACATGTCACAAAAGGAAAACCGATATGGCGACCAGAGCCAAGAAAAAGACCAAGATCGCAGTCGTCGCAACCGGCACACCGGGTGCGTTGACCAATGCCGACCTGTTGGCGCGGCGCGAAGCCGCCGTTGCACGCGGTGTCGCATCGGCAGCGCCGTTTTTCGCAGATCATGCCGAGAACGCGGAAATCTGGGACGTCGAGGGCAAACGCTACATTGATTTTGTCGGCGGCATTGCGGTTCTGAACACTGGCCACCGTCACCCGAAAGTCGTGGCCGCCGCCAAGGCCCAGGAAGATAAGTTCACGCACACCAGCTTTCAGGTTGTGCAATACGAACCCTACATTGCCTTAGCCGAAAAGCTGAACGCACTGGCCCCCGGTGATGCGCCCAAAAAATCACTTCTGGTCACTACCGGCGCGGAAGCCGTCGAAAACGCGGTCAAAATCGCGCGCGCTGCCACCGGCCGCCCCGGTGTGATCGCCTTTACCGGCGGCTACCATGGTCGCACCTTGCTGACGCTTGGCATGACTGGCAAAATCTCTCCCTACAAAAAGGACGTCGGTCCATTCCCGACCGATATTTTCCGTGCGCCTTTCCCCTCAGCGCGCGATGGTATCACCGTTGAGGATGCGCTGACAGGCCTGCAAAACCTGTTTCTGACCGACGCGCAACCAGACCGCATTGCCGCGATAATCATCGAACCTGTCTTGGGCGAAGGCGGCTATACACCGGTCCCGTTCGAAATGATGCGCGCGCTGCGCGACATCTGTGACCAGCACGGTATCTTGTTGATTGCAGACGAAATTCAAGCGGGCTTTGGCCGTACCGGCACGTGGTTTGCGATTGAACATTCCGGCGTTGTGCCAGACCTGATTACCGTCGCAAAATCCATGGCAGGTGGTTATCCGATTGCCGGCGTCATTGGCCGTGCTGACATCATGGACGCGATGATCCCCGGCGGATTGGGCGGCACATACGGTGGCAACCCGGTGGCTTGCGCTGCGGCTTTGGCCGCCATCGAGGTGATCGAAGAAGAAGGTCTGCTGGCGCGTTCTGCCGAAATGGGGGCGCATTTCCGCACCCGCCTGGCCGAGATCGGCGCACGCACCGCCCCGTTCCGGATGTGGGACATTCGCGGATTGGGTGCCATGCTGGCGGTTGAATTCGTCAGTGATTTCGACAGCGCCACACCCGATGCCGATCTGACCAAACGGGTCTGCGCCCATGCCCTGAAACGCGGGCTGATCCTGCTGTCTTGTGGCCTGCATGGCAACGCCTTGCGCATCATGGTCCCCTTGACCGCGTCAGACGCAATCATCGAAGAAGGTCTCGATATTCTTGAGGCGGCCTTGGCAGACGCAATCGCTGAACAAGCGCTTTGAAACACTAAAGCGTCCCGCCTTTAACCTGAGCCATTAAGCATCACTTTTCGCGTTGAGCCGCAAGCGAAGGCAGCGAACAAGTGAAACATGTTTAAGGCGGGGCGCTCTAAAAAGACATCGCGGCGGTTTCTGCCTTTCGCGGTGTCGTCAAAACCCAAGCGGGGGCAGGATCAAATTCCTGCCCCCGCCTGCGCTTTAGTCGTGGGGCGCAAAGCTCTCGGCGCTGGCTCTTGACCACCTCTCACGGTAATCCGCGCCGATTTTTCCCGTCTTTGTCAGTAAAAATCCTTCGGGCAAATAGGGGTAGACGTCATTGCCGGTTGCCATTGTCGTATCGCCCCTGCGCACCATAAGGTGATGCGGCAAGAACCCACTGGGATCGGTCAAGCCCGCAGCCCCGGTCATTTCGCCCAGCGCCTTTAACGTGTTGTTGTGAAACCGCGCGACGCGCTTGCTTTTGGACCCGACATCCAACGCGCGCTGACGTATCGGATCTTGCGTGGCGACCCCCACGGGACAGTGGTTTGTGTGGCAGGCCTGCGCCTGAATGCAGCCCACCGCAAACATGAAACCGCGCCCCGAATTGCACCAGTCGGCCCCCATGGCCAAGGCCCGTGCAATATCGAATGAGCTGACAACTTTGCCCGCCGCCCCAACCTTGACCTGATCGCGGATACCGGCACCGCGCAGGGTGTTGTGAACAAACGTCAAACCCTCAGCCATCGGCATCCCGACGTGATTGGAGAACTCTAATGGTGCGGCCCCGGTGCCGCCCTCGGTGCCATCAACCACAATAAAATCCGGCGCAATCCCGGTTTCCAGCATCGCCTTGACCATACACATGAATTCGCGACGGTGGCCGATACACAACTTGAAACCAACCGGTTTTCCATCCGATAGTTCACGTAAACGCCCCAAAAACTGCATCATCTCAATCGGCGTCGAAAATGCCGAATGCGCAGCAGGCGATATGCAGTCCTGCCCCATCGGCACGCCGCGTGCCTCGGAAATTTCCGGGCTGATCTTGGACGCAGGCAACATACCACCATGCCCCGGTTTGGCGCCCTGACTAAGCTTTAGTTCAATCATCTTGATCTGATCGCTGGCAGCGGTTTTGGCAAACTTGTCCGCGTCAAAAGTCCCATCCGCAGCGCGGCAGCCAAAATACCCCGACGCCACCTGATAGATCAGATCACCCCCGCCCGCGCGGTGATATTTACTAACGCTGCCCTCGCCGGTGTCATGGGCAAACCCGCCCAGTTTCGCCCCCGTATTCAAGGCCTGAATGGCATTGCCCGACAACGATCCAAAGCTCATCGCCGAGATGTTATAAATCGACGCCAAATAGGGCTGTTTGCAGGCATCCCCGCCGATTCGAATACGAAAATCCGTGTCCTCAATATGTATGGGCTGTACCGAATGCGTCACCCAGGCATAGCCTGCATCATAGACCCGCAATCTTGTGCCAAATGGCCGCTTGTCCTCTTGTCCCTTGGCGCGCTGATACACCAAACTGCGGGCATCCCGACTAAAGGGTTCCTCATCCTGATCGCTTTCAATCAGATATTGGCGAATTTCAGGGCGGATGCCTTCGAACAAAAACCGCATATGGCCCAAAACCGGGTAATTGCGCAAAATGGAATGATGCGGTTGACGCAAATCATACAACCCAAGCACAGTCAGAGCTGCGAAAACAGCACAAGGCAAAAACAACCAACTGCTAAAGATCAATCCAGCAAGAAAGCAAAGTCCCGCCAGCACAGCGACAGCCGTCAACGTCGTATATCGTGTCAGGGTCGAAAAATCCGGCATCAGGTGCTCCGCTTTTGGTTAGGTTCGGCAGACGACCAGATCAAAACCAACCTGTGTTTTGGCCGTCCGCATAGCCCTGCAAACCTGTAGGCTGTTGTCAACATTTCCACATGATCCGGTAATCCGACAATGAGCGCAAGCTGTCATAGCAGCAAAAACGTGACGCCAAACACCTGCCGGGATTAGCAGTGGGACCTGAAGCGCGCAGTGAAACCGGTAGACCGCCAATGCAAATAGGATATGCTGATCCCAACCCCGTCCCTGTCTGTACTGTTGATGTTCCAACGACGCGACAAAACGCCAACCGCAGCCTGATGGGCGCAAGCTACGCCGGAACGCATGCCAGTCGGCATCGGGTTTCAAAACACCAGCCCAAAGGTCCCTGATGTCACATATTTTCCCGCGCCATTCGAAAAACCTGCCCCCGGTCGCAATGTCGGGTCAGGGATGCTACCTAACAGACGCCAGCGGCAAACAGTACCTCGATGCGTCAGGCGGGGCCGCGGTATCCTGCCTTGGCCATGGCGACCGCGAAATCATCGACGCGATCAAGGCACAACTCGACGATCTCGCCTTTGCCCACACCGGGTTTTTCACCTCAAAACCGGCCGAAGAACTGGCCGACCTGCTGGTCCACTATGCGCCCGGTGATATCTCACGTGTCTATCTTGTCTCTGGCGGTTCCGAGGCAATGGAGGCGGCCTTGAAACTCGCCCGCCAGTACCACTATGAACGCGGCGATATGAAACGCGGCCACATCATCGCCCGCAAGCAAAGCTATCATGGAAACACCCTCGGCGCCCTTGCCACCGGCGGCAACGCATGGCGGCGCGCCCAGTTTGCCCCGCTGCTGATGGATGTCAGCCACATTGACCCCTGCTATGACTACCGCCTGCGCAACCCCGGCGAAAGCCCAGAGGACTACGGCATCCGCGCCGCCAACCTGCTTGAGGCAGAAATCCAGCGCGTCGGGCCGGAAACCGTTATGGCCTTTGTCGCAGAACCCGTCGTCGGCGCCACAGCAGGCGCCCTTGCCGCAGCGCCGGGATATTTCAAACGCATCCGCGAGATTTGTGATGCCCACGGGATTTTGCTGATCCTTGATGAGGTGATGTGCGGCATGGGGCGCACCGGCTCGCTCTTTGCCTGTGAACAAGACGACGTCGTGCCCGATATCACCGCCATCGCCAAAGGTCTTGGCGCAGGATATCAACCGATTGGTGCGATGATGTGTACAAGTGCCATCTATGACACAATCGCCAACGGCTCCGGGTTTTTCCAGCACGGCCATACCTACATGGGTCACCCGACAGCGGCGGCATGTGGCCATGCGGTTGTCTCCGCCCTGCTCAACCGCGACCTTGTTACCAGCGCCAAAACCCAAGGTGAAAAACTGATGCAGGCGCTCAACACCCGGCTCGGCCAACACCCCCATATCGGCGACATCCGCGGCCGGGGCCTTTTCCAGGGGATAGAATTTGTCGCTAACCGGGATGACAAAACCCCCTTTGACAGCAAACACAACCTCGCAGCCCGCCTAAAAAAACACGCCTTTGCCAACGGTCTGATCTGCTACCCGATGAGCGGCACAATCGACGGCCAATCCGGCGACCATGTGCTGCTGGCCCCGCCTTTCATCATTAAAGACACCCAAATTGACGAACTCGTCGACAAATTGTCGCTCAGCATCGACCAAGCCATCGCTGCCACCTAACCTCCCGCTTCCAATTGGCAAAAATATCGTCGGGGGTTTGGGGGCCGACAGCCCCCATTCCAAAAAAAAGACCTAAACCTATGCTCCTCAACCGCACCAGACCACACCAATGACCGGCCCTCTGACCTCGCTCACGGTGGTTGAGTTTGCGGGCCTCGGCCCGGTTCCACTGGCCGGTCAATTGCTGGGAGATTTGGGTGCGTGCGTGACCATCATCGACCGCGTGTCTGGCATACCTGACCCCACCGACATCAATCGCCGCAATAAACGCTCCATCGCACTGGACCTGAAATCAACCGACGGCCATCAGATCGCAACCAATCTTATCAACGCCACCGACATCCTGATCGAAGGCTTTCGCCCCGGTGTGATGGAACGATTGAACCTCGGCCCCGCAGATTGCCCTGACCACTTGATTTATGGGCGGATGACAGGCTGGGGCCAAACCGGCCCGGACGCGCAAACCGCAGGGCACGATATAAACTACCTCGCTGTGACAGGTGCGCTGCACGCAATGGGCCCGTCAGACAGGCCACCCTGCCCGCCTCTCAACCTTGTGGCAGATTACGGCGGCGGCGCGATGTTTTTGGTGTTTGGCGTCTTGTCTGCAGTCATCGAACGCGCCGTTTCAGGCAAAGGTCAGGTCATAGACGCCGCCATGATTGATGGCGTGCCTGCGATGATGGGACTGATCCACACGATGCTGGCAAAAGGTCAATGGTCAATATCGCGCGACGCAAACTGGCTTGATGGGGCCGCTCCATTCTACCGCTGCTATACCTGCAGCGATGGTAAGTTCATCGCTTTAGGCGCGCTTGAACCACAGTTTTTTGCTGCGTTTCTAAAGATCGCAGAACTGCCAATGTCCGATGCCGACAGTCAAAACGACCCCGCAACATGGGCCGAAAAAGCCACCCGCTACACGGCACTTTTCAAAACAAGAACCCGCGACGCGTGGGCCGAATTGTTTGCAGGCTCTGACGCCTGCGTCTCGCCTGTGCTGGATTTCTCCGAGGCCGCTTTACACCCGCATAACGCCGCGCGTGCGGTCTTTGCAGCCCCAAATGGCATCCTTCAGGCAAACCCGGCCCCCCGATTTGACCGCTCATCAGGCGCAGTTTCTCCGCCAAAGGCGGCCGGGGCCGATAGCCACCAGATCCTGACCGAACTCGGCTATTCAGACGCGCGTATCTTAGCCTTGCGCAAAGCCGCCGTATTGACCTGAAAGGACTTCAAAACATGACAATCGTCATCGCAGGCGCAGGCATCGCCGGTCTGACGCTGGGTTTGACCTTGCATCAAATCGACGTCCCTTTTCGCATCTACGAGGCGGTGCCGAAACTGAAACCCCTTGGCGTTGGCATCAATCTGCAACCCAACGCGGTGCGCGAATTTTTTGATTTGGGGCTCAAGGCACCGCTGGACCACATTGGCCTGCGCACCCAAAGCTATGGGTTTTACACCAAAACCGGGCTTGAGATTTGGTCGGAACCCCGCGGCACTGATGCCGGATACAACTGGCCGCAATACTCTGTACATCGCGGTGCGTTACAAATGTTGCTTTACCAGACACTCATTGACCGGGCAGGGCCTGACTGCATCGTAACCCAACACCGTGCAACCGGGTTTGAGCAAACCCAGACGAGCGCGCGTTTGCATCTGAAAACCCGCGCTGGCGCAACCCATGCGGATGGCAATCTCGTCATCGCAGCCGACGGCATCCATTCCGCCCTGCGCGCGCAAATCTATCCGGACGAAGGTGCACCCATCTGGGGCGGCGCGATTCTCTGGCGCGGCACCACGCGCAGCGCCCCTTTTCTGGGCGGTCGCGCCATGGCGCTTGCGGGCCACGACACCCAGCGCATTGTCACCTATCCGATCACCGCCCCCGATCCTGAAACCGGGCTGGTCACGCTCAACTGGATCGCCGAGCGGCGTGTCGATCCTGCTCAGGGCTGGCGCAAGGAAGACTGGAACCGTCCCGCCGACCTCAATGATTTTCTGCCCGCCTTTGAAGACTGGCGATTTGACTGGCTGGACGTGCCAAAAATGATCAGGGCCGCAGACACGGTCTATGAATACCCGATGGTCGACCGCGATCCGGTTGATCGTTGGACGCAGGGCCGCGTGACACTAATGGGTGACGCGGCCCATCCGACCTACCCGGTGGGATCAAATGGCGCCAGCCAGGCCGTCATTGACGCGCGGATGATTGGCGCTGCGGTACGCAAGCATGGCCAGACCCCCGCCGCACTTTTAGCTTACGAAACCGCAATCCGCCCACGCACCAACGCTGTGACCCTTGCCAACCGAAGCAGCGGCCCCGACGCCGTTATGCAAATGGTAGAAGACCGCTGCGGCGGCGTGTTCGACGATATTGAGGACATCATTCCACACAGCGATCTGGCGGCACACGCCCGGAAATACAAAAAGCTGGCCGGGTTCGATGTTGCAACACTGAATGCGCAGGGCGCGATTATTCCGGGCGTTGGTGGGTAGAAGGAAAGCAAGGCGAATTAACTAGCGTGAAACCCAAACACACCGCGGCAACCGTGCTGCCCCGACCCATTCAGCCCTCTATCGCAATCCGTCCTGCGCGATAAATTCCGCGAGGTTCAGGATGATCTGACCGCGCGCGGCGGCGATGGCCTGTGGTCCGCCGGCGGGGCCCAGCGGCACGTCGAGTTCAAACAGGCCAGACCTTTCGCGGCGGCCACCTTCGACGCCAACAAAGTACTGGCCCGAGATACGGAATATCCCGTCCGCACCGGCAACCATATTCTCAAACCGGACTTCAAGACGGGCATCGGGAAAGGCCTCAAACGGCCAGGGCTCTGATGCCACCCGCGCCGAAGTAAGCCGCGCCAGATTGCGGCTAAGCTCTAACGCGACGGCGCGTTCAGGACTGTCCGCCCATAGCACGGACGACGAACTGGTCAGCTTTCCGGTGGCATCCTGCTGGTGGATTTCATCCGCCGCCGCATAACTGGGCAGGGACACATCGCGCACCTCAACAGACCTGAAAGCGATGGCAATTTTCTGGGTCACAACAGGCGGCGGCACTGTATACCGATCCGCAGTGCCACAGCCAATCAGAAGGGTACAAAAAGCCCCGCATATGGCCAGTTTCAAATTCATCATTCTCATCGCCCCCGAATTAATGCACTGGGATTGCGTTCCAGCATCCGCGCTAGAGACGTCACCGCATCCGCCGCTTTTTGAATGTCACGCAAGGCAGCCTGCGCGTCCCGGCTGATCACATCACCTTTGTTATAGCCTGCAATCGTGGCGCTGGCCTGTTCAAAAACGCGGGTGATCTTATCAACCAAGGCTGGCAGGTCCTTGGTCGATACCGCCACTGCATCCGCCGCATCACGTGCCGACGACAATGTTGCATTGATATTTTGCACCGCGCCACCTGCGCGCAATTCAGACAGGGTCGCGTTCAATTCATCCAAAGCGCTGTTCAGCGCCGCAGGCAATTGCCGGGCTGCGTCGGTGCCGATAACTTGCTGGGCCGAACTGACAAGGGCGGTAAGTTCCGTTGTCAGATCTTTCAGGGGCAAGCTGTCGGCCTTGGCAGCAACCGCGTTCAGTTGTTCGATCAGGGCGGGAACACCGTCGACCGATGTGCCGACATCTGCCGCCGCTTTGGCCGCAGCATCCAGCACAGAGGACACACGCGATACGACTTTTTCGGTTTCAAGCTGCGCCACCAACGCCTCGATCCGTAATAATGTCGCATTCAGCGCAACTGGGATATTCTTCATATCGTCTGACGCGACAATGCCGCGCACGTCACCCAGCAATCCGCGCACTTCGCCCGGTGTTTCACGCAGGTCTTCGTCTGTCAAAAGCGCCTGTGCACTGTTCAGGAACCCGATCGCACTGCCCAGCAGTTCTTCGATCGGCAGATTGTTCAACCTGGTAAACACACCCTCCACCGTCGCCGCCGCATCCGACACTTCGCTTTTGGTTGCAGGCATGACAGGCACACCATCGTCTGTGATGCGAATACTGCCGCCGGGGGTGTCGTCCAGCATGACAAACTGAACCTTCAATCCGCCAACCAACAAGCTGGCCGAGGCCAGTCTGGCCCGCATTCCGTCAGTCACACGTGACGACAGAAATGCCAAAGCGGCATCTGGCGTGACCTCATCCTGCAAACCCAATCCGGCCGGCTGGATCGCCAACACCGCATTCAGACGCACCCGCGCATCGCCAAAGGTTTCTTCATCGACAATACCTGTCACTGCCTCGACGACACCGATTTTCAACCCGCTCAGCTCCACCGGGGCACCCACGGAAAGGCCTGAAATATTGTCGTCAAACACCACGCTCAATTTCAGCGTTTCAACTTCAGAGGCATTGAACACGGAATTGCGCGCGCTGGCCTCATCGACAAAGACCTCAAACACGGTGCCATCGGGCACCCGCGTACCGCCAGACACAAATGTATCGAATGTGATGCCGCCGCCCAACAGCGACGCGACGGACGAAAAATCAATCTCGGCGCCGGTCGGGCCAATAGAAACGCTAAACCCTGAAGTGTCCCAAAACCGGGTCGACGGGGTGATCAGCCGCCCATGCGGTTCGTAGATTATCGCCTCGACGATGGCAAAATTTCCCTGAGGTGAGATTTTGGCGCTGCCCAGCCGCCCGACCTCGATACCCCGAAACAGGATCGGGCTGTTGTCCGTCAACTGCCCGGTCGCTGAGGTGCGAAACGCGATCTGCAAACCTTCGCGGCCGGGCCGGAACAAGGGCGCGTCGGATTGTCCCTTGAACCGCTGCTGCGCCGCACCGATTTCGCTGTCCCATGACCCTTCGATGAACACGCCGGTCAGAACTGTATCAAGGCCGGTGACCCCCCGCGCCGTCAATTCGGGCCGGACCACCCAAAACGTCGATCCCAGATCGACATAGGGCGCCACGGATTTATCTAGGCGCACATAGGCCACGACCGTCTGCAACCCGTCTGAAAACTCCAGATCCTCGACCACACCAACCGTAATATCGCGGTAACGCAGTTCTGTTGCGTTCGCCGCAATTCCCGCGCCGTTTTCAAATTCAATCGCAATCAGCGGGCCACGATTGGCATAAGACTGCCACGCCACGCCAAGGGCGATCACAAGCGCCAGAAACGGGATGACCCACACAATCGACGCCCGTTCCAGCCAGGACTTGGTCACAGGTACAATTGTCACATCGCCTGACGGATCACTCATGTTTGTTGCGCTCCTGTTGGCGATGTGTCGCTTTGGGCGTCCCAGATCAGCCGGCTATCAAAACTTTGCGCAGACAACATCGTGAAAATGACCGACAAGGCAAAGAATATGCTCGCCGGGCCGGGGTTGATAGCGGCAAGTGTCTTGAGTTGGACCAGCGACGACAGGATCGCAACCACAAAAATATCAATCATCGACCACCGCCCGATATATTCCACTATCTCATAAAGACCCTGGCGCTGGTGATGCGACACAACCGAGTGGCGTTTCACGCTGATCGCCAGAAAAGCAATGGCCAGAAACTTACCCATCGGGATCACAACGCTGGCAATCAGAATGATCAGCGCCACAACATAGGATCCATGTTGCATCAGCTCCACCGCACCGCCGACAATCGTATCTTGTTGAACGTGCAGTAAGGTCCGGGTTTGCAGCATCGGGTATAGATTGGCGGGAATGTAGCACATGAACCCAATGGAAAACCACGCCCAGACCCGCTGCAAACTGCGTTGATCGCGCGACAAAAGCCGTTTGCCGCAGCGACCGCAGGTCTGCGTGCCGTTCGGCCAGACACGGGTGCACCGCGTGCAGGCAATGACGCCCATTTGCCGCGCCGTCACGATGTCGCTTGTTTGTCCAGAGAATTCCACACCGACCACCTACACATAAAATTGTCCTGAACGACTACCAGAACAACCAATATTGAAAACATCCAGAACGCAGGACCAAAGGCAATATCCGCCAGATCGCTGACCTTTATCAACGCGACAGCACAGCCAATTGCAAATATTTCGGCCATCGACCACGGGCGCAACGCCTCTGCCAGACGAAACGCCTGAATGGCGTGACGCGCCGGTGGCCGGTCCAGTACCACAGGGATCAAAACATAAAGCGACAGTAAGACCCGCAACAGCGGCACAAAGATGATCAATGCGGCCGTTGCCAGCGACAGCGCGATCAGCGGCCCCTGGCTGAACGCCAGCGCCGCATCCAGAATCGAGACGGAATTTTTTGCGCCCGAAGCATTGATGGTCAAAAACGGAAACACCGCCGCTGCGATAATCAGGATCACAATCGCCAAGCACACCGCGATAATCTGCAAACCTGCGTTGCGTCGTGGCGTGATCAGCACCTTGTGGCACCGACGACACACGGCCCTTTCCCCCTTGTCAGGACGCTTTAACCTGTAGGCCGCATCACATTGCGGACAGACAATCAAATCCCGCCGGGGAATCGCTGTTGTATCAGAGCACATCAGAAGGACTTTAAACCGTTCAACCGGAATTAAGAACCCCAACTTGGTTACCGTGCCAAGCAGGTAAACCAAGGATTTGCCTGACTTCACCCGGCAGTGCGCGGGGCGCCTTAACCCACGATTTGCGTCGCAAAATCGCCTCGCAACCCGACCTCCAGCAGCTCCAGATCGGCCGAGCAATCCTTGTACTGCGCCATCATGCCGGGCGGGATCACAAATGCATCGCCCGGCTGCAAATCACGGTCGGGCTGACCAGCAGCAGACAGTGTCATCACACCCTCCATCACAAAGGTGAAATGAATGTCGGCATCATGTGTCGCGGCAGGTGGCGTGCCGTTCTCATAGCGCACAACCTGAATTCCGGCGATGCCTTTGGTGCCCGCCGTGATCCCGGTATCGCGGGCCCGAAAGCCCGGAATGCGGAACGGTGCCCAGGTGGCGGTTTCCTTGACATGATGCACAAAAGTCTGGCCCTGCCATTCGCGCGCAGGGTCGCCTGCGCCGTTGGGCAGCGTGAAATCGTGGTCGATTGTTGTGACATGTTCGGCAGGTACACCGATTTCAATCACCTCAATCTCAGCCGAGGCATGGACAACCCGGTGACGGATTTCAGGCGGCTGGGTCACGCAATCGCCTGCGTGCAAACGGATCATGTCGCCCTGGTCTTCGTAAAGGATATCAACCCAGCCTTTGTAGCAAAAGATCAACTGAAAACCGACCGTGTGATAATGCACCATGTCGGGCACCGGGCCGCCATCGGGAATACGGATATGGCTGGCAATGATCGACCCGCCCAGCCGCGACGGGATCAGATCGCGGTAATGCATACCGGCGCGGCCAATGACCCAAGGCGCCTCATCGCGCAGGCGGCGCACGGCAAATTCATGCTGCGTTTTCGGCTGGTCAACTTGTGGCGACAAGGCAACCACTTCGATCCGCGTCCCATTTGGTGCGGTCATCTGCCGCCTGCCATCTGCAAAACCATCAGGATCGTCGGTCAAAATCCGGATCAAACCAGGCGGCACATCGGCCCCTTTTTCGATCCGAAGCGCCAGCCCATGCCCTGAAAAACTGGCAACGGCCGGATCATCCGCCGGAAAGATACTATCCAGCCTCAGCCCTAGCGTTTTTGTATAAAAAGGCAGGTCATCGCGCAGTTCTTGCGTTGGCAATACGATTTCAGCCTTGATGTCGTCGGGCATGTCCTCATTTCCTTTTGGGATGAATGGTTTGCGAAAGCTATCCACTCAACCGAATAATCGCAATCGCTCTGTTTCGTGCCGGACGGGGCGCAGATCAACGCAATCCGTCTTCGCCTTTTGCTTCTGTCGCTTCCAGCCCGCCGACGCGCGGCAAAGGGCGCCCGGAACAGGTCACGACAATCGAAACCATAATCTCATTTGCACGTGGCGCGTCATTGATCCGCACCTCCATCCCATCAAAATGAGACCTGACATAGGCCGCATCCTTATGGCCCAAAGGCACGTCAAGCGCCTGCCCCATCGACCCCATTTTTTTCGACGATGGCACCAATGCGGCGCCCTTTTCGACGGCCTTGCGCAGCGGCGCGCCCATCTTGGGATGCAGGATTGCAGCCGCATGTTCCAATTCACCATTTTCGCCCACCATCGCAGCCTTGCCATAGCTTTCAGCCTCGCCCGGCGTGATGCCCAGCGCCGCGACGCATTTCTGACCCAGCATGCCGCCTAAGGTTTCACCGATGGCGATCAGCGCGCTCAAGTCCTCTTGGTATATACCGGCAAACGGGTTTTCGATCACTGCCGTCGACGCTGCTCGTCTGGTGGGCGGCGCGATGGCCTGACCCATTTCCAGATGCGTTTCCTCAACAGTTGTCACGATTTTGCGGATTTTCATCTCAAGCCATCCTTTCCAATACTATCAGCAGCAGCCAGCCCGCCAGCACGGTTGTGAATACGCGGACCGGTGGTCATTACCAGTATCACCAGCATCTCATCGGCTTTGGGGCTGTCGTTTAACCCGACCTCAATCGCATCAAAATGGGACCGGACATAGGACGCATTGCTATGGGTCACGGGCACGTCAATCCGCGCACCCGGCCCGCCCACTTTCTTTGTCGACGGCACAATCGCCTGCGATGCCGGCAGGTTTTCCCGCATCGAATAGCCCCCCGGCGCATGCCAAAGCGCGCCATGTTCTACCTCACCGGCTTCGCCAACAATGCAGGCTTTGCCATAGCCTTCGATCTTGGACGCATCGCCCCCAAGGGCCGCAATCAAATCCTGCGCCATCTTCATTCCAAGCGGCTTCAGATCATCAATAAAATCAACAATATCATCCACATAACGCCCCGCATACGGGTTCTGGATGACCGATCCAACGATACCACGCACCAAAGGCGTTTTTGCCACCGGGCCGCCTTCGTGAAAAATCTCTTCGATCGAGACAAAGCTCTTTCGAACAATGACGTCAGGCATTGGCGTACCCCTGTGATGTTGGCAAAACCCGGCGCATAGAATTCGCGCTGTTCAGCCGTTGCCGTGTCGCAAAGCAATGTCCTTGCAAGTATCCATAAGCGGCAGAAATCAAACCCTGATCGATCAGGCGCCGTGCAACGCGCTGTCCCGCCTCCAGCGCCTGGCGACACTCGGCACCAGATAGCCTGCCAACACCAGTTGTAACAAGACGGTGCCGAAGATCACTATCGGGCGACAAGATATCGGCGCGTGTTCTGGCGATACCAGGATGTCCGGGCAGATCAATCGCATTGGCAATCACAGTCGCAGCAGTATCAGCCTGCGCCGCCGTTTCGGCCAGCACGGTGACCGCATCCGCAATCCCCAGCGAATGGCTGCGTCCCTGCCAGCCACTGGTCGCAATGCCGCCGATTTTGTCACCCTGTGCGATCTTGACAACAGACGCGATACCACTAGTCACAACATCACCGCATATTCCGACATCAAAGCGCTGCGCGGGCCCCAGAAAAAGCGAAATATCCCCACCATTGTTAACGTAAGCACGGTCAAGACAGCGGCCCCGTAACATCGCGTGCAAAACGTGGTCTGCCACGGCCCCGGCGACGGCAATCATCGGCGTGGCAAATGCGCCACCGCACAGCGTATCTGCAGCCTGCGCCATCGCCCGCGTTATTGGTCCTTTGGGCGGCACCTGCACGCCCGAAATCGGGGCGCGCAGAATGTCCAGTTCCGCCGTCAAATCGTCGAGTATCGGCGCGAAAGTTTCCGCAGCCTGCCGGTACGACGCTGCGACTTCAGCCGCGTCACCCATTGCCTCGACAATCAGATCAATCGGGCCGTTGCGCAGATGCATACGGCGCTTGTCTGGCAGCATCTCAAGAATAATCTGATCGCGCAAAGGGTTCATTTCATCCCCGTGGGCCAGGGGTTTCGGGCATTTGCAGCAACATTGCGCTGGCCCGTCAGCTTGTGGTCATTCTGTGGGCCGATAACGCCGTTCATCGCCTGCTCCAGCGTGATGACATGATCCATATGCCCGCCCAATGCCTCATAATCGGCCCGTGTGAGGGTGAATTCTATCGGCGCAACCAACGCCGGGGTCGGAACGTATCCAAACGCATTTTCCGGCATGCACGATACATCCGCCATCACCGTAATGCCGCCGCCGGGCCAGCGAAACGCCGGTGCACCGCCACAGGTCACACGGGTCAAAGCCTGCTGAACCGAGCGCGTCAACTTGACCGGGTTTTCGGTCACACCGGCGCGCAATGATCCCCCTGCGCCCCCCATGAACAACACCGAACATAATGCCGGTTCGCAGTTTTCTTCGATACGTTCGATGGAAGGGCGCAACCGTGCCGGGATATCCATTTCAACCGGTGTGAGATCCGCATCAAGTTCGTAGTAAGCGAAATGTTCACCGGTTGTTGAGACCATCAACAAAGACTGCCCCGCCACAGCTTTCTTGGCATCGAAATCGCCCAGAATTGCCAGTGGGTCGGAAAGGTTCGTACCGCCCCAACCGGTGCCCGGTTCTGCCACCTGAAAATACCGTCCAGGGGTTGAGCGACGGCCCTTGATCTTGATACCGGTTGCGGCCCAGCCGATAACTTTACCGGCCTGATGCTCTGACATGACGCCGGTGATGTGATCATCGACAACCACAACCTCATCCACCAGACCTTTCCATTGCGCCGCGAACATGCCAACCGCCGCCGACCCGCATCCGACCCGCATACGTTCTTCAGTGACGCCGTTGATGATGGGCGCCTTGTTAGCCTGAACCGTAATCTCGGACCCTGCGTCCACACTCAGATCGACCGCATCGCCATTGCACAGGGCCAAAAGCGTCGCACAGGTCACGCGCCCTTCTCTTTTGCCGCCGCCCGTCAGGTGATGCACGCCGCCCAGAGACAACATTTGCGACCCATATTCGCCGGTGGTCACATGGCCCACCGGTTCGCCATCGGCGCGCACCAGATTACGCTCCGGACCCAGATGGCGATCGGTGTCAATTTTGATCTTGGCGCCGCAATAGCTAAAGATACCTTCGGTCACGACGGTCACCATATCGACACCGTTATATGCGCTGGCAACAATGAACGGCGCAGGCTTGTAATCGGGATAGGTTGTCCCGGCACCAACCGCGGTGACAAAACGGTTGCTGGCCCCGATCACGTCGCCGTCCCAATCCGCATCATCACCCAGAAACACCACAGCATCGCCGCCAACAGCGCGGCGTCGTTCCAGAATCGTTAGCGGATCGAGCCGCACCAACTGGCCGTTTTCATTAGCGTAGCGATCACATGCCCCGGACCGTCCATCCGCAATGTAACACATCACAGGGCAGGCATCACAGCGGATCTTTTGAGGCGCGGTAGAGGCGTTCGTCATTCAATGCAGCCTTCCCGAATTTCATTTGTACACGAATGATAAAACCCGCCTTGCAATCGCGTCAAGGTTTTTGAAATCACGCGTACACCTTACGCTAGCAGGGATTTTGGCCTGTTGTCTTGCACCAATTGGATCGCCTTCCGACAACAGTCGTGCTGGTACAGTTCTGGATGGAATTTCATCGTCGTTGATCGGTTTTTTGATACATAAATTCGACCAGCACAATTAAACTGCACGCAAGTGAGGTAAGGATCAGACATGGACGGTTTCCACAAAGCACTCACAGATTTGCGCCAATCGCTTCATCGCGACCCCGAACTTGGTTTTGATGAAGTGCGCACCAAGGCCACGGTCGCCGCCCGCTTGCGCGATCTGGGCCTAGAGGTGCATGAAGGCGCAGGCGTTGTCGGTGTCCTGCGATCTGGCGGCGGCAACCGGATGATCGGTTTGCGCGCCGATATGGATGCCCTGCCAATTACCGAAGCCAGCAGCCATGATTATGTATCGCGCAATCCCGGCGTCATGCACGCCTGTGGCCATGACGGACATATGGCAATGCTGCTGGGGGCCGCTGAAACGCTGTCCAAAGACCCCGGTTTTGATGGAACGGTCGTGTTCATCTTTCAGCCCAACGAAGAACATGGGCTGGGCGCGCGCGCCATGATTGATACAGGTTTTCTGGAACAGTTTCCGCTGGACGAAATCTATGCAATCCACAATCTGCCCGGCGCACCATTGGGGCAGGTATCAACCCGCGCGGGCCAGATTTGCGCCAGCGAAAGCCTGTTCGAGATCACGATCAGCGGTCAGGGCGGTCATGCGTCGATGCCGCACGTCGGGGTGGATGCGATAACCGTCGGGTCTGATATTGTGCAAGCTTTGCAAACCATCGTGTCACGCAAACTGGCACCCGGTTCCGGGGCCGTTGTATCCGTCACCGAATTTTTGACAGACGGGCAGCGCAATGTCCTGCCCGGCCATGCCACTCTAAAGGGCGACGTCCGGGCGCGCCTGCCACAAGATCGCAGGGACATCGAACGCTTTATGCGCCAGATCGTGGACGGTACTGCAACCGCGCATGGTGCCACTGCGACCGTCACCTTCAACACTGAATTCATCGAAACCATCAACGCGGCCGATCCGGTGCGTGCGGTTGTCGCGGCGGCCCAATCTGCGGGACTGGATGCCAACGGCGACCGCCCCCCGATGAGCTTTTCCGAGGATTTCGCCCATTTTTGCGCGGCGGTTCCGGGCTGCTTTTTGTTGCTCGGCAATGGTATTACCGGCCCACATGGCCAACCGCTGCACGCTGCAGATTATGATTTCAACGACGCTCTTTTGCCCATAGGCGCCCGCTTTTGGACGCAGTTGGTACAAGACCGGATGCCCCCGAACAGAAAGACTGCAACATGACCAATCTACTGCCAAAAGTGACATTACCGCACGTAGTTGCGACGCGCAAAAACGGTGATGCGGCCCACCGTATCCTGACGGCCGAGGATTACGCAACCGCTCAGGCTGAGATCACAGCCTGGGATGGCTATGCCGAAACGCCATTGGTTTCCTTAAAGGCAATCGCTGCAGAAATCGGCGTGGCAGAAGTGCTTTACAAAGACGAAGGGCCGCGGTTTGGCCTGGGCAGTTTCAAGGCACTTGGCGGGTCTTATGCGGCCCTTAGGGTGCTGCAACGCGAGATTTCAAAACAGCTGGGCAAAGACGTATCTATGGCCGATATCCGCAACGGAAAACATGCAGCAGCCTGCGCCGCCATCACACTGGTTTCGGCCACGGATGGCAACCATGGGCGGTCTTTGGCCTGGGGTTGTCAGCGATTTGGCGTGCCATGCCGCATTTACATCCACGCCGAGGTCAGCGAAGGCCGCGCCGCCGCAATGGCCGATCTGGGTGCCGAGGTGATACGGATCACCGGCGATTATGACGCCTCGGTCGCTTTGGCCAAAAATGAGGCGGAAGCGAATGGTTGGTTCGTGGTGTCCGACACGTCATGGCCGGGCTACAGCCTGCCGCCTCGCGATGTGATGACAGGTTACGGCGTCATGGTGCGCGAAATCTGCGAGGCAACCGACCCCGCGCCAACCCATATCTTTTTGCAAGGTGGCGTGGGCGGTTTGGCAGCCGGCGTGATTGCCGCGATGCGCCAATATTGGGGCGATGCGTCACCGCGTGTGATCATCGTCGAACCGGAACTCGCCGCTTGTCTGTTCGAAAGTGCCAAAACCGGCGTCGCCACCAATGTTGCAATTGCCCAGGAAACCCTGATGGCAGGTCTGTCATGTGGCGAGCCGTCGCAGATTGCGTGGGAAATTCTGGCAGAAGAGGGCAGTGATTACCTGACAATCCCCGAAACACTTGTTGCCCCGTCCGTGCGGCTGCTTGCGACACCGATGGGCGATGATCCCGCCATCAAAGCGGGCGAAAGCGCTGTTGCGGGGCTGGCCGCGTTGATTGCCGCGCGCGATGATTCGCAGCTGTCGCAAAAGCTGGGCTTGGATACGACATCGCGCGTGTTGTTGATCGGGTCCGAAGGTGTCACCGATGCTGCGATCTTTGACATGATCATGCAAGGGCGCGATGCCGCCTGAGTGCGGGGGCGCAATGCAGATGACCCAGCTTGGCGCGGACCCCTTTGCGGATCAATTTGGCAGCAACGCCGTGCCGGGATGCTGAAACAAGCGGCCAAAGCCCGTCAGCTGATCGGTGATACCGGCCCGCCGCAGGCAACTCCAGAACTGTGCCTGATTTGAAGTGATCACCGGTTTGCCGATGATCTGCTCAATCTCTTCGGCCACTTCCAGCGCCCGGATTCCACTGCACGACAAAAACACCGCATCCGCATCCGGGCGGTCAATCTGCGTGGCGAAATCCTTCCAATAGGCGGGTGTGACGCGACCAAACTCGATCCCGGTTGTCAGGTTCAGACCTTGGATGTCGAGGATATTGAATCCTTTATCGACAAGATATTCGGCTTCGACTGTGTTGATTTCATCCAGATAGGGTGTCCCAACCACCAGCTTTTCTACCCCCAATGCCGTCAAAGCATCGACCACACCGGTGACAATACACATCGGCCGCGCCCAAGGCGCACCCCGACTTATTTCCGCAAACACCTGCGCCTCACCATTCACAATCGACCCGCTTGTGCAGCTATAGCTGATCACCTGCGGTTGCATGTCGGGCTGCAGACGGCCGGCGGCGTCGGCCATATGCGCGATATGTTCGGCCAATGTCTCACGTGTGGTGTAATCTTGGGTTTTTAACCGGGTGATATGGACACCAACACCGGGCGGGGCCATGTCAGTAAAATCCTGTTCACTGGCCAGATCGGTCGACATCAGAATGAACCCCAGTTGCGCCCGATGATGGCGGCCGCCATCCATTTCCGGGACCCATTGCGCAGATGTTATGGTTTCACCTTTTTTGAACATATCAAACAATCACTTCTTCCAAGGATTTCGGATAGTCGTAATACCCGATGAGGGAATAGATGCTGTCCTCATCGGTGATCACCGCAATATCAGTTCCCGTTTCCACCAACCGCTCCCACAGTTGTATCAGCCTTTGAGTGAACATTCGGACCTTCCTGTTTTCCTGCGAAGCTAGCCTGTTCAGATGACCGTGGCAAAACCCATTCTCAGTTGCATCACCGACAAGACACCCGACTAAGGGATTGGTGATGTTTTCGGAATTTCTCCACCAACTTCCAAACCGGATAGTAGCGCAGGAAACAGCGTATTTTCATCAAAAACGAAAGCTTGGTGATTAAGTTCATTGCCATTCGTACAATGCTTGATCTAAATCCACCTATGGATGACAAAGATCTAGAGATCCTCAAGCTGGTCCAAAGTAATGCCCGCCTTACGGCTGAAGCATTGGGCTATGAGATCGGGCTATCGCCGCCAGCCGTTCAAAAACGCCTCAAGAAACTGCGCGAAACCGGGGTTATTGAAACCGAAATTGCCGTGCTGTCGGCCGCTAAACTGGGGCGGGAAATGACAGTGATCGTGCAGGTCATGCTTGAACGTGAAAGCCGCATACACCTTGACGCATTCAAGCGCCGAATGCGCACAGCGCCGCAGGTCCAGCAGTGTTACTATGCGACGGGTGACGCGGATTTCATTCTGGTCGTCGTCGTAAAAAACATCGCCGACTACGAAAAGTTCACGCAAGAATATTTCTTTGATGAATCGAATGTGAGTAAGTTCACGTCGTCAATCGTCATGGATCGGGTCAAAGTGTCACTGGATATTCTGTGAGTTTTTTTGCCAAACCTCCCGAATGACATCAAAAGCCGTGATGACGTCTTTTCGGGTTGTATCAAACTGCCCGACCTGTAACCGAATGATTTTGCGGCCCTGAAACGCGCCCTGCGTCAGATAAATCCGACCATCGTCATTGATCGCATCAACAAGCTGTTGTTGCTTGGCGTCATCGCCCGGACACCGAAAGGAAAACAGGCTTAAAATCGGCTCAGTCACGATTTCGAACCCATCCAGCCCCCGCAACATCTCGCATAGCTCGCCAGCCCATAACACATGGTTTCGAATGCGGCTGCGCAGCCCTTCCAGACCATATGAACGCATGAGAAACCAGATTTTCAAGGCCCGGAAACGACGCCCCAGCGGTATCGTCCACTCAGAATAGTTGACCACGTCGTCACCTGATGTTTTCAAATACTCCGGCTCAATCTTGAGCGTGTTCAACTGCGGTTGCGGATCTTTTAGAAACTGAACTGAACAGTCAAACTGCGCCCCAAGCCATTTGTGCGGATTAAACACGATGCTATCAAAGCCATCCACACCCTCCCAGAAATCGCGCCTGAATTCAGGGCAGATCATGGCCGATCCCGCCCATGCCGCATCCAGATGCGTGTAAAGATCCTCGGCTTTGGCAACGTCCAGAATTGGCCCAAGCGTATCGCAAGCACCTATCCCGGTTCCCCCCGTTATCGCGATAATACCAGCGGGTGTATGGCCCGCCGCACGGTCGGCCCTTATCGCCGCCTGCAAAGTTTTGGCATCCATGCCAAACCGCGCACCGGTTGCGGGGATTTTCACCAGATTGGCCTGCCCGATACCCGCCACCCAGCAGGCACGATCAATCGACGAATGCGCCTGATCACTGCAATAAATGCGCAAATTGCCTTTGCCGTTCAGACCGTCACTGTTGCCTCTGTATCCGGTTGCGCGTTCGCGCATTGTCAGAACGGCGGATAACGTCGCCGAAGACGCGCTGTCCTGAATGACGCCGGTGTAGCCATCCCGCAGCCCCAAGGCCTGGCGCAGCCAATCGACCATCAAGTATTCGATTTCCGTCGCAGCGGGCGACGTCTGCCAAAGCATGCATTGGGCCGCGACAGTAGTGACCAGCATTTCCGCCAACATCGACGGCGGCGCTGCATTAGCCGGGAAATAGGCAAAGAAACGCGGGTGCTGCCAATGGGTCATGCCCGGCATCACAATAGATTCAAAATCAGACATGATCGTGTCCATCGACTCGGCCTTATCGGGCGGAGCGACAGGCAATTGTGCGGCAATGTCACCCGCCGCAGTTTGCGCACGCACCGGACGATCCCGCAGCGTCTTGTGATAGGACGCACCCCAATCTGAAATTTTCTTGCCCCAATCGGCGTATTCATCCCAATCCATGTGCGTGGCCTTGATCCGTTTGTGGTTCATTTCGTCAACAAACCCGCAGATCGCCCGAGGATTCAGTTTGAAAATGGGGTACCAATGATCCTACAATGACAACAGTTGCGAAGTTAAGTAAACAGGGTTTGCAATGTCAAACCTGACTTGGCAGCAGAATATATAACATCGCAACAACTGAGTGGCAAAATGACTAACACACTTCCGTCAACTTCGCGCTCATTACCGATCGCCCTGATCCGCGCACGCGAAGGGGTGATGGCGCCGATCCGCGAGATGCTGGCAGAAACCGGGATTACCGAACAACAATGGCGGGTGTTGCGGGTGTTGTCAGAATATGGCCCCCTTGATGCGTCAACCCTTGCCAATCGGGCAAGCCTGCTGTTTCCAAGCCTGACCCGCATTGCAACCTCGATGCGCGACAAGGGCCTGATCACCCAGACACGCGACGACGCAGACCGCCGCCGTCAGGTGATTGCGATCACCCAGACCGGTCAGAAAATCATTGATGATCATGCGGTACAATCCGCCCAGATTGTTGCCGCTTTGCAAAATACCTTGGGTTTGGAGAACTATGAACAACTGCTCGATTTACTGGCGCTTCTTGATCCCGGCGCTGGCAATTAGACCTCTTGAAACCCCGGACAGTTTCCTAAGGTTTGTTGCTTTCACGTTAAGCCGGTAAAAAGCGCCGCCGCCGGATCACCCACAGGTGTTAAACCTCGACTTGGCCCCTGAAACGCTTAGACTTTGCGCAATGACCCTTTTGACCAATCCCTATGCGGTAGGTATGGCCCTCTAACCAATAGGTAAATGAACAATGATCCTTTCCAAAGAACGTACGGTATGAACGCCTATATCATAGATGCCGTGCGTACCCCGATTGGTCGCTACGGCGGTGCGCTGTCCACAGTGCGCACGGATGATCTGGCGGCGCTGCCGATTGCTGCCCTAAAAACGCGCAACCCCGATGTCGACTGGACAAAGGTGGATGACGTGATCCTCGGTTCGGCAAATCAAGCAGGCGAAGACAACCGCAACGTGGCGCGTATGGCGGCCCTTCTTGCGGGACTTTCAACAGATGTTCCCGGCACCACGGTGAACCGTCTGTGCGCATCAGGCATGGACAGCGTCGGGATGGCGGCACGTGGTATCAAAGCAGGCGACTACCAGTTGGCCATCGCGGGCGGCGTCGAAAGCATGAGCAGGGCACCCTTTGTCATGCCCAAAGCCACCAGCGCATTCGCAAGGTCCAATGCGGTCTATGACACCACAATCGGGTGGCGATTTGTGAACCCAAAGATGAAAGCGGCCTATGGCATCGATTCAATGCCGCAAACCGCTGACAACGTCGCAGCCGAATTCGGTATTTCGCGTGCGGATCAAGATGCCTTTGCCGCCAGAAGCCAGGACAGATGGGAAACCGCGCACAAAGCCGGATTTTTTGACGACGAAGTGATCCAGGTCAATGTTCCGCAACGCAAAGGCGATCCAATCGTTTTTGATACCGACGAACATCCGCGCCCCGGCGTGACCACCGAAAAACTGTCGCAACTGCAAGGTGTGAACGGCGCAGATTGCTCAGTGACAGCCGGAAACGCATCTGGTGTGAACGATGGGGCAGCCGCACTGCTGTTGGGAAACGATGAGATGGCAAAATCACATCAACCGATTGCACGGGTTGTGGCCATGGCCGCCGCAGGTGTGCCACCGCGCATCATGGGCATCGGTCCGGTTCCTGCCACACGCAAGGTCTTGAAACTGGCAGGCTTGTCCATCGAACAGATGGACGTCATCGAATTGAACGAAGCTTTTGCGGCACAGGGCCTTGCTACGTTGCGCGAACTGGGGCTGCCTGATGACGCCGCCCATGTGAATCCAAACGGCGGTGCAATCGCCCTTGGCCATCCTTTGGGCATGTCGGGCGCCAGACTGGTAATGACGGCGGCCTATCAACTGCGCAGAACCGGTGGTCGATACGCGCTATGCACAATGTGTGTTGGCGTTGGCCAAGGCACTGCTATCATCATCGAACGCGTTTAAGGAGGACTGCACATGTATGCACAAATGGTCACATCCGAAGGCAATAAGGGCGAACTGACAGCGCAGGAAAAGGCGTTTCAGGCCCGGATTGACGCGGGCGAAAAGATTGAGCCGAAAGACTGGATGCCCGAAGGTTACCGAAAGACCCTGATCCGGCAAATCGGCCAGCATGCACACTCGGAAATTGTGGGTCAGCTGCCCGAGGGCAACTGGATCACCCGCGCGCCCAGTCTGGAACGCAAGGCGATCCTGCTTGCCAAGGTCCAGGACGAAGCCGGTCACGGCCTTTACCTTTATTGCGCCGCAGAAACGCTGGGTGTCAGCCGGGATGAATTGACCGAGATGCTGTTGGACGGGCGCATGAAATATTCGTCCATTTTCAATTATCCGACGCTGACCTGGGCGGATATGGGCGCTGTTGGCTGGCTGGTCGATGGAGCCGCGATTATGAATCAGGTGCCGCTGCAACGCACCAGCTTTGGTCCCTATAGCCGCGCAATGATCCGCGTCTGCAAGGAAGAGAGCTTTCACCAGCGCCAGGGCTACGACATCATGATGAAGATGGCCGCGGGCACCGACGCGCAGAAAAGAATGGCGCAGGATGCGTTGAACCGGTTTTGGTATCCGTCGCTGATGATGTTTGGGCCATCGGATAAAGATTCAGTCCACTCTGAGCAGTCGATGGCGTGGCGGATCAAGATGAACACCAACGACGAGTTGCGCCAGAAATTTGTCGATCAAACCGTGCCACAGGCGGAATACCTTGGCCTGACCATTCCCGATAAGCACGTCAAATGGAACGACGACAAAGGCGGCTATGATTTCTCTGAACCGGACTGGTCCGAATTCTTTGACGTGATCAAAGGCAACGGCCCGTGCAACGCCGAACGTCTGGCGGCACGCAACAAAGCCTGGGATGATGGCCGTTGGGTACGCGATGGCATGATGGCCCACGCCGCCAAACGCAAAGCAAAACAGGTGGCAGCACAATGAGCTCGGTCGGGGACGCATATCCAGACACAAACGACACATCCGCAAAGCGCCCCGAATGGCCCCTGTGGGAGGTGTTTATCCGCGGTCAACACGGCATGAGCCACCGCCACGTCGGCAGCTTACACGCGGCAGATGAAGAGGCCGCAATAAAAAATGCCCGCGATGTCTACACCCGCCGCAACGAGGGCGTGTCGATCTGGGTGGTCGAAGCGCGCCACATCTCGGCATCCAGCCCGTCGGAAAAGGGGCCACTTTACGATCCATCATCCTCAAAGATCTACCGGCACCCGACCTTTTTCGACATTCCTGACGATGTAGGGGCAATGTAGTGACCGACCCGCTGTTTGAATTCCTATTGCGACAGGGCGACAACACGCTTGTTCTGGGTCATCGAATCTCTGAATGGTGCGGTATTGCTCCGGTGCTGGAAGAAGATATCGCCCTGGCGAACACGGCACTTGATCTGATTGGTCAGACGCAACTGTGGCTGGGTCTGGCCGGCGAGGTTGAGGGGAAAGGGCGCACCGCAGATACCCTTGCCTATCACCGTGACGTCTGGGATTTCCGCTGTCTGCTATTGCTCGAACAACCCAACGGCGACTTTGGACAAACCCTGATGCGGCAGTTTCTGTTCGACGCGTTTCAGGTTGAAAACCTGCGCCATCTTCAAACCTCGAAACATCCCCGGATCGCCGAAATCGCCACCAAGTCGCTGAAAGAGGCGACCTATCATCTGGATCGGTCCCGCGACACGGTGATCGCACTGGGGGATGGCACACCCGAAAGCCATGACAGAATGCAGGCGGCGCTGGATTTGCTGTGGCCCTATGTCGGCGAGATGTTCATCTGCGATGATGTTGACGCGGCAATGGGTGCAGACGAAATGGCGCCTGACCCAAGCCAATTGCGCGTGCCGTGGGACGTGACGGTTAAATCCGCCCTGGCCGAAGGAATGCTGACAGCCCCCGAGGGTGATTTCGCCCATAAAGGCGGCAAAAACGGCACCCGCCACACAGAACATCTGGGGCATATGTTGGCGACAATGCAATTCCTGCCGCGCGCCTACCCCGACGCCAGCTGGTAAGGGACAGATCGCATGGCCACCCCGACAATTGAACAGATATGGGACTGGCTTGATGACGTTCCCGACCCCGAAATCCCGGTCATTTCGGTGGTCGATCTGGGCATCGTGCGCGGCGTTGTCTGGGACGGCGATACACTGGAGGTCGCCGTCACGCCAACCTATTCAGGCTGTCCCGCCACCGCTGTCATAGCACTGGATATTGAAACCGCGCTGCACGACCACGGCGTCCAATCGGTCCGCATAAAGACGCAGATTTCCCCGGCGTGGACAACCGATTGGCTGTCAGCAAAAGGCCGGGAAAAGCTGGAAACATACGGCATCGCGCCACCACAACCGTCAGGCGGGCCACAGCAATGCCCACGCTGCAAATCAAGAAACGTCGAAAAAATCAGCCAGTTCGGCTCCACGCCCTGCAAAGCACAGTGGCGTTGCACCGATTGCCTTGAACCTTTCGACTATTTCAAGTGTATCTAAGGAGATCGGAGTGGCGCGTTTTCATTCCCTGACAGTCACCAACATCACCAAAACAATCCGCGACGCGGTTGTTGTCACCTTGCGACCCGATGACCCGGACGCATTCGACTTTATCCAAGGGCAATACCTGACCTTTCGTCACAGATTTGACGGCGAAGAACTGCGCCGTTCCTATTCGATCTGCGCAGGCAAGGACGATGGCGTGCTTCAGGTCGGGATCAAAAAGGTCGATGGTGGTACCTTTTCAACCTGGGCAAACGAAGACCTTAAAGTCGGGGATACCTTGCAGGCGATGCCGCCCATGGGGTCGTTCCATAACGCGATTGATCCAAACAGCGCCAAACACTATCTGGGCTTTGCCGGTGGGTCGGGCATCACGCCCGTATTGTCGATCCTGCGCACCGTTCTCAGCCGCGAACCCGGATCGCAGTTTACATTGGTCTACGCCAACAAAGCGGTGAGCACGATAATGTTCCGCGAAGAGATCGAAGACCTGAAAAACATGTTTTTGGGTCGGCTCAGCATCATCCATGTCCTGGAACAGGATGCCCAGGACATTGACCTGTTTACCGGCCGCGTCGATGCCGAAAAATGCAGGCAACTATTTAAGAACTGGGTCAATCCGCAAGACGTGGACCTAGCCTTTATCTGCGGGCCAGAACCCATGATGCTTGCTATTGCCGGGTCATTGAAAGACCACGGGCTATCGGACGATCAGATCAAATTTGAACTCTTCGCCAGCGCGCAGCCCGGTCGGGCAAAACGCAAACCAACCTCAACGGCGGCATCTCAGTCAGCATCCCAGACCGCTGCCAAAGTGACGTTGGATGGCGAAACCCGCAGCTTCGCAATGCCCAAGGACGTCACTTTGCTGACGGCCGCGATCCAAAACAACGTGGATGCGCCCTTTGCCTGCAAGGCCGGTGTCTGTTCAACATGCCGCGCCAAAGTTCTTGAGGGCGATGTGGAAATGGTCGCAAACCACGCGCTTGAGGACTACGAAGTCGAGCGGGGCTATGTGCTGACATGCCAGTGCTATCCGCTTAGCGACACTGTTGTCTTTGACTACGATCAATAGCGGGGAACCCAGATGTCCGAAGAAATGAAAATTGCAGACTATCTGGCCAAGGGCGGTGTTCTGACCTCTCCGGGCAATGCGCCGCCGCGCTACCGGGCCGAGTTGCTGCGTATGATGGCCAGCTTTGTGGATAGCGAATTGGCAGGTGCCGCAGGTTTTGCCGACGTCATCAACCAAGGCCCCGGCGTCAAGGAACGCATCGCCGCCGCCCGCATCGTGATGGAAAAAACCGATCATGCCGATCAGGCCCTAAGCCTGATGGGCGAGTTTGGCACCAATACGCAAAAATATGTGACCGACCACCCATGGACAGAAAGATTGGACCGCGACGCACCCGTCGGTGCAGAACGGCACAATCGCGACATGCGGCTTGCCGTTTTTAATTATCCATTGGCCGGCTGGACCGACGCCGTTGTGATGAACCTGCTGATGGGCAAAGCCGTTGACGTGCAGCTGGCAGAATATTCCACGATCTCGTACCAGCCCTTCGCTGACATCATCCGCCAGATCCGCCCGCGCGAAGCCCACCATACCGAACTGGCGATGAAAGGCATAAAGCTGCTTGCGGCCCTCAGCACAGACGAGATTGAGAAAAGCATCGCCTATTGGTGGCCGCGGGTCGCATCCAGTTTTGGCAGCGACACATCCAATCGTTTTGGCACCTTGCAAGCTATGGGGCTGCGAAAACTGACCAACGCAGAATTGCGCAGCCGCTGGACCACCCAAGCCACCGCAGCTTTGGCGGACTTGCAGCTAACCGTCCCTGAACAAAAACAATGACGCTTTAGCATTTCTTGTCAAAGCAGCCCAATACCCCAAGGAGACGTCGATGCCCCTGATTGAGGTCAACAGCTTTGCTGCCGGTGAATGGATTGCCCCTGCTGACGGGGCCCGCGACATCGAAAATGCGGTGACCGGTGCGGTTATGGCGCGGGCGGGCAACAGCGATCTTGATGTGCAGTCCATGCTGGATTTTGCCCGTGACAAAGGCGGTAAAGCACTACGGGCAATGACATTTCATGACCGTGCAAGAATGCTCAAGGCGCTGGCGCAACACATGGGCGCACGCAAACAAGAACTGTATGATATTTCCTTCGCAACCGGGGCGACCCAGCGCGATCACTTGATCGACATTGATGGCGGCATCGGGACCATGTTTGTCTTTGCCTCAAAGGGGCGGCGCGAATTGCCTGACGGGCAGATCTATCTGGACGGTGATGTTGAACAGCTTTCAAGGGACGGCACATTTCTGGGTCAACATATATGCACGCCATTACAAGGGGTTGCGGTCCATATCAACGCTTTCAATTTTCCGGTTTGGGGCATGTTGGAAAAACTCGCCCCGACGTTGTTGGCCGGTGTTCCGGCGATCGTGAAACCGGCCACGGCAACCTGCTATGTGACCGAACTTGCCGTGCGTATCATGATCGACAGCGGCGTCTTGCCAGTGGGCGCCGTGCAACTGGTGACAGGCGGTCTGGGCGACATGCTGGACCGTCTGGAGTGTCAGGATGTGGTCAGTTTCACCGGCTCAGCAGATACCGCGTTCAAACTGCGCTCAGCCCCGCATATCCTGAAAAACTCGATCCGTTTTGTCGCCGAACAGGACAGTCTGAATGCATCGGTCCTTGGCCCCGACGCCATTCCCGGCACACCAGAGTTTGATCTGTTTGTCAAAGAGGTCCAGCGTGAGATGACCACAAAGGCGGGACAGAAATGCACCGCTATCCGCCGCATTCTTGCGCCGCAAAACACCGTTCCTGCCGTGATAAAAGCCCTGACCGCGCGCCTGTCACAAACCATCATCGGCGACCCAAGATCAGAAATGACCACCATGGGCGCATTGGTGTCAAACGCCCAGAAACGCGATGTTCTCAAACAGGTTCAGATCATCGGAGCGGAAGCCGAAAGGGTCTATGGCGACCCGGACGATTTCGACGTGCAGGGCGCGGATGCAGCCAAAGGCGCGTTTCTGCCACCGATGCTGTTTCATTGCGCCGACCCGGACGCTGCCACACGTGTTCACGACACCGAAGCCTTTGGGCCTGTGTCCACAATCATGGGATACCGCGACCTTGATCATGCCGGCCAACTGCTGAACCGAGGCGGTGGCAGTCTTGTCGCTTCGGTCATCACGCGCGACGGTGATGCGGCGCGACAAATGGCCATGATGGCCGGTGCCTTCCACGGCAGGCTCTATTTCAACAACCGCGACAGTATGGGTGAAAGCACGGGTCACGGATCACCTTTACCACATATGGTTCATGGAGGTCCGGGGCGCGCAGGCGGCGGCGAAGAATTGGGCGGTGTCCGGGGTGTGATGCATTATATGCAACGCACCGCAGTTCAAGGCAGCCCTGATATCCTGTCCGCGATCGGAAATACTTGGGTACCCGGTGCCAAAGAAAAAACAGCCCCCGCCCATCCGTTCAGCCGCGGCTTTCACGCGCTGGAAATCGGCGAAACCATCCATACCGACCCACGCACCATTCTGGACGAAGATATCGAACATTTTGCCAATTTCACCGGTGACACGTTTTATGCGCACATGGATGAAGATGCCGCAAAGCGTAATCCATTCTTCCCCGGACGCGTGGCCCACGGCTATCTCTTGCTGTCCTTTGCCGCCGGGCTTTTTGTGGAACCGAACGAAGGCCCGGTTTTGGCCAACACCGGGCTGGACGAACTGCGGTTCATGAAACCCGTTCAGGCAGGTGATGCCATCAAGGTCCGGTTGACGGTTCAGAAAAAGACCCCCAGAAACGACGAATACGGCGAAGTGCGCTGGCACGTTTCCCTGACCAACCAAAAGGGCGATATTGTCGCGGAATACCGACTTTTGACCATGAACGCCTATGCTGCGTGACTGCACGACGTCACGCAGCAACGCGCATTATATCAATACTAATATTCGAAATAATCAAAACACTGAATGGCCTGTTGACATGCCCGCTTGTTTTGGCGCCACGGTGCGAAAAGCATTTCTTACCCGGAGACCACAATGAAATCGCGCACCAAGGCCGTTGTTATCGGGGGCGGCATTGCAGGCTGCTCAACACTATACCATCTGACCCAGGAAGGTTGGACCGATGTTGTGCTGGTCGAACGCAATGAGCTGACGTCAGGGACCACCTGGCATTCGGCAGCGCAGGTCACGAATTTTGGTATGAACCAGACGATGGTCGGCCTGAAAACCCATTCCATCAACCTGTACAAAGAACTGCGCGATGATGCGGATTATCCTGTCAGCTACCGCCACGGCGATGGGGGTATTCGGCTGGCCAATACACAGGCGCAAATGGATGGGTATCGGCATTTCGCCTCAATGGCGCGTGGCATGGATGTCGAATTTGAAGTCATTGATGCGGCCGAATGTGCGCGGCGTCATCCGCTGATCGCAACCGACAACCTTGTGGGCGGTCTGTGGGATGCCAATGACGGCGACATTGATCCTGCATCCTTGTGTCAGGCGCTGGCCCGACGTGCGCGCAAAGCCGGTGCCGAAGTCTACCGCAACACCCCCGTCACCGCGCTGACACAGCACAAAGATGACGCCTGGACGGTGCATACCGAACACGGCGACATTGACTGCGATGTCGTTGTCAACGCGGGCGGATACCGGGTGAATGAGGTCGGCGCGATGATGGGGGTACACCACCCCGTCGCCTCCATGGAGCATCAGTATTTCGTCACTGACGATATCCCCGGCATTGTTGACGCAGGCCACCGCATGCCCCTGCTGCGCTGCCCGATCAGCGATTATTATTGCCGTCAGGAAAAAAGCGGCCTGCTGATCGGCTTTTACGAACAGGGCTGCAAAACCTGGGGTATGGACGGCATCGACCCGCATTTTGTCAACGCGCTTTGCCCCGACGATCTGGACCGGATCACTGACGTTCTGGAAGGCGCATTTGAGCGTATGCCAGCCCTTGCCGAGGTTGGCATCAAGAATGTCGTCAACGGCCCGATCACCTATACCATCGACGGCGCCCCCCTGGTTGGACCGATCCCCGGCAAACGGAATGCCTTTTGCATCATCGGTCTGCGTGCAGGTTTAGGCGAAGGTGGTGGTCATGGCTGGATGCTCGCCCAACAAATCGTCCACGGCGAGGCGTGTTATGACACATGGTGCATCGACCCGCGCCGCTTTACCGGACATACCAATGTTGAACTGACCGCATTGAAAGCCATCGAGGATTATCAAAACGAATTCCGCTTCCATTTCCCACACGAACACCGACCCGCCGGGCGCGGTGCCAAGACCACCCCACTGACCCCCATTCTGGCCGCCGAGGGCGCAGAATTTACGGTTGTGAACGGCTGGGAAAGGGTCGACTACATCAAGCCCACAGCGGATTTCCATCCAACACTTGGCTTCACCTTTGACGAAGCCTTTGACGTCATTGGGGCCGAGGTTCGAAACGTCGCTGAAAATGTCGGCCTGTGCGAGGTCAATGGCTTTAACCGGTTCGAGATTACAGGCACGGACGCGCATCAATTCCTTGACCGGATGTTTTGCGGCGCTGTGACCAAGAAACCGGGGCGCGTTGGTTTGGGTTATCTGCTGAACCACCATGGCATGGTCAAAGGCGAGGCGACCATTGCGAACTTACCCGCGTCTGACCGGGGGCCGGACCGGGTCTGGTTTGGATCCGCTGCGGCGGCAGAATACCATGACATGGACTGGCTGCGCGCCCATCTGGACCCCGCCGAGGACGTTCAGATCAAAAGCCTGACAAACGACCAGACCATTCTGGTGCTTGCAGGCCCCAAGGCCCGCGATGTTCTGTCTGCCTGTTCGCGGGCCGATTGGTCAAAACAGGGCTTTCCATGGTTGTCTGCGCGGGAATGTTTCATCGGTTTTGCCCCCGCAACCATCCTGGGCGTCAGTTTCTCGGGCGAATTGGCCTATGAAATCCACGTGCCGAATGCGTCATTGTTTGCCGCCTACACCGCATTGCGCGCAGCAGGCGAAGCACATGGCCTAAAGCTGTTTGGCGCCCGCGCCGTAGATTCGATGCGGATGGAGAAAGGCTTTTTGCATTGGAAGGCCGATCTTCTGACGGAATTCGACCCGTTTGAGACCGGACTGGACCGCTTTGCAAAAATGGAAAAGGGTGATTTCATCGGCAAAGCCGCACTCGAAAAACGCGCCGCAAACGGCCCCACACGGAAACTTGTCTCGATGCAGATCAATTGTGATCACGCCCCGGCACATGGTGGTGCGTCGGTAATGAAAGACAGAGAAGTCATCGGCACAGTGACGTCAGGCGACTGGGGCCACCGCTTGGGCATAAACATCGCATATGCATTTGTTAAACCTGAATTTGCCGAACCCGGCACAGAAATAGCCATCGACATGATGGGACAGATGCAAACAGCAACCGTCATCGAAAGCGGCCCATATGACCCCAATTATCAACGTATGCGGGGCTGACAGGGCAAGATAGCCAACCATTTGCTTAGGGTCAGCCTATCTGCCGGTTGCGATCACGTCCGCATCGCGGTCCGGGTCAACATCACTGTGCGTAATGCCCGTTCGCACCACCCTTGGGCGCGCTGCATTTCGCAATTGATGAGCTTGAAAAATCACATGCTGTAAAACACCCGGTGGACACCGGGGTTAATCCGTCTCGCATGCTGCAGTACCTGATCGACAACCCGAACACATTTTCAACAATGCGTTCGGGTCAAGGGACTGGTATTGCGTGATTTACCCCGCAGCGATCTGTTTGGCCTTTTCCACCAGAACTTCGGCCTGACGGATCGAGGCATAGTCGATAAGTCGCCCATCCAAAGACACAGCACCTTTGCCTGCGGCCTCTGCTTCAGCCATCGCTTCGATGATACGGTTAGCCTTGGTGATCTCCGCTTCCGACGGGCTCATCACCTCATTGGCAAGTGCGATTTGGCTGGGGTGGATCGCCCATTTGCCTTCGCAGCCCAAGACGGCAGCACGGTATGCTGCGGCTTTATACCCCTCAGGATCCGAGAAATCGCCAAATGGGCCATCGACGGGCCGCAAGCCGTTGGCCCGCGCCGCCACCACCATGTTGGTCAGCGCTGAATGCCACATGTCGCCCCAATGCACCTGCCGTGACCCGTCTTTGGCCGGGTCCGTCAGAACCGAGTAGTGCTCGTTTACACCACCGATCACAGTGGTGCGCGCCCGCATGCTCGCGGCATAGTCCGCAACCCCGAAATGCAGGCTTTCGTTGCGCCTGGATGCAGCGGCGATTTCATTGACATTCTGCATGCCCAAAGCGGTCTCGATTATATGTTCAAACCCGATGCGTTTTTTATACCCTTTTGCGTCCTCAATCTGCGTCACCATCATGTCGACAGCATAGACATCCGCCGCCGTTCCAACCTTGGGGATCATGATCAGATCAAGACGTTCACCCGCCTGTTCAACAACGTCAACAACATCGCGGTACATGTAATGCGTGTCCAAACCGTTGATCCGGACCGACATCGACTTGGTGCCCCAATCCACCTCATTCAGGCCCTTGATAATGTTCTTGCGCGCCTGTTCCTTTTCATCAGGCGCCACCGCATCTTCGAGATCGAGAAAGATCACATCTACATCAGATTGTGCAGCCTTTTCAAACATTTGCGGCTGGCTGCCTGGAACGGCAAGTTCGCTGCGATTCAGCCGTGCAGTTGCTTGGTCAATGGGGTGGAAGCTCATGTTAAACCATTCCTTTTTGTTGGGTCTAAAACCATGGCGCACAGAAAAGGAGCGGATTTTTTGATAAGTCAAGACATTTTATTGCGTACAGTGGCATGCAATTGAAACATTATTCCGGTTTCGTGGCTGCCCCGGGCAACCGTGAAGAATAATAGAAAGCAATCGCCTGCGCACGGTTCTTGACCGACAGCTTATCGAACAGGTTCGACAGGTGAAATTTCACCGTGTTAATCGAGATGCCAAGTTCGCTGGAAAGCTCTCGGTTTGTCAGGCCCTTTGACAGCGCTTCAAGCATGATCCGTTCCTTGTTGCTTAAGCTGTGGATCGGGTCGGCTTGCAGCTCTCGGATGTCAACAAACGGGAACACCATTTTACCCGCCGCAACGTCCATACAAACCGCCAGCAGATCATCAACATCCCCGGACCGAGACGCAAAACCCGCCGCACCCGCGTTCATGGCAAGCCGCGGCAGATCTGCCCTGTCTTCGCCGTAGACAATCAATCGGGGCGCGCTTTCATAGGCGCGCAACACCTCGATCAGCTTGGCCCCACCGAGCACAGGCAGGTTCCAGTCAATAATCCCGATTTGCACCGGCACCCGCATCACGGTTCCCAAAAACCCTTCTGCCGTCGCAGAGGTTGCAACCAGCGAAAATCGCGGCTCACGCTCAAAAATTTCGGACATCGCCGACAAGACCAAAGGATTGGAGTCTGCCAGCATCACATCAATCGGACGCGCGTTATCGTGAACCATCTGATGTCCTTACCAAATTTCCAAAAACTACCCGAAAGTATGGTGCCTTTTCTTGCATACAACCGCATACTTACCTTTATGGGTGGTAGAATCCCCATCTATATAGATACCTAAAAGCACACCTAACGCATATTGTTCATTTTCTCAACTGCTGGTTCTCTGACGGTCAGACAGCAGGGTCATCGCCCTCTGACACTACCGGAGACCGCAATGACCTTTCATGTTTTCCCACCCCTTACCATTCCTGACACGCTGGCCGCCGGCCCCGGCCCCGGCAACACCGATCCGCGCGTTTTGGCACAATTTGCCGCAGCAGGTGTTGCGGACCACATGCAAGGTGACGTTTTGCGCGGGATGGTCGAATGCAAACATATGTTGCGCGACGTCTGGGGTACGAAAAACATCCACACCTTCGGCGTTGCCGGCACCGGGTGGAGCGCATTGGACGCGATGTTTTCAGCGGTCCTGCCCGGTGACACGGTCGTCGCCTTTGCAAACGGAACATTTTCCGGCATCGACGCGCTGACCCTTCGGATCAAAGCATCCACGCGCGCGGAACTTGCCCTGAATCCGATGGACCCACAGCCCGCTTCGGTCAAGGTGGTCGACGTGCCGCATGGCACATCCGTCGACGCCGATACCATTGACGCGGCGCTTGCCGAACACAAACCCAAATGGGCCTTTATGGCGCATTGGGAAACCGGATCAGGCCGCGTCAATGATCTGCAAGGGTTCTCGGATGCCTGTGCGCGCCACGGTGTTATGGGGTTGGTCGATGCGGTGTCATCGCTGGGTGTCGACGATTTTTCAATCGACGCCTACCCCGGCGTTGTCGGCTGGGCCTCATGCCCGCAAAAGGGCATATGTTGCCTGCCGCTGACATATGCACCCGTCAGCTTTACCGACGCCTACATCAAAACCCTGCGTGAAAACGGCGCCTATACCTACGCGCAGCACCCGATTTTCGAGGCCCGCCATTGGGGCATTGTGGATGGGCAGGATGTTGAAAAGGGCACATATCACCGGACCCATTCAGGCTATGCCGTCGCTGCATTTCACGAAGCACTGCGCCTGACGCTGCAAGAAACGCTAACCGCACGCGCCAAGAATTACCGCCATCACGAAGCCGTCTTGCGCGCTTGCGTTCAGGCCATGGGATGCGAGGTGACCTCGGATATGTCCAGCCTTGTTGTTCTTAATCTGCCCGGCAATCTGGCTGGCCGCGAGATGGAGTTGGTGCAAAACTGCCGTGCCGCGGGGTTTGGAATTTGGCCTACCCTTTCTGCCCCGGTTCAGGTGCGGATCGGTATTCTTAACCAACTTGAAATCGACGCAATCCGCAAAATTGTTTTGTTGTTTGCCGATGCCATCCGGGCCTTGGGCGGAACCGTAGATCAAAGCAAAATAGATGAAATTCTGGTGTCCAGCTATGGCACATCAATCGCAGCTGAATAGGAACATCACCCATGGACATTCACGAATATCAAGCCAAGGAATTGCTTGCGGGCTTTGGCATCATGGTCCCCCCCGGCGCGCTGGCCTATAGCCCCGAACAGGCCGCCTACCGCGCCCGCGAACTGGGCGGCGACACCTGGGTTGTCAAAGCACAGGTGCACGCAGGCGGGCGTGGCAAAGCTGGTGGTGTCAAAGTATGCCGGTCCGAAAATGAAATCCAGTCTGCCTGTGACGACATGTTCGGTCGCAAATTGGTGACCCATCAAACCGGCCCGGAAGGCAAAGGAATTTACCGCGTCTATGTCGAAAGCGGTGTGCAGATCGAGCGTGAGATTTACCTCGGCCTTGTTCTTGATCGGACAAGCCAACGGGTAATGATCGTGGCATCGGGTCAGGGCGGAATGGAGATCGAGGATATTTCCGCCAACCAACCTGACAGCATCGTGCGGGCCATCGTCGAACCCGCAGTCGGGTTGCAGGCTTTCCAAGCCCGTGAGATCGCCTTTGCCCTAAATCTGGACCCGGCTTTGACAGCCCATATGGTGCGCACGTTGCAAGGATGCTACCGCGCATTCACCGAGCTTGACGCCACAATGGTTGAGATTAACCCGCTTGTCGTCACCACAGACCAACGTATTCTTGCGCTCGACGCGAAGATGACCTTTGACGACAACGCGCTGTTTCGCCATCCCCAAGTGTCAGAGCTGCGCGACAAAAGTCAGGAAGATCCGCGCGAAAGCAGAGCGGCGGATCGCGGATTATCTTATGTCGGGCTGGACGGAAATATTGGCTGCATCGTCAATGGTGCCGGCCTTGCCATGGCGACGATGGATACTATCAAACTGGCCGGTGGCGAGCCTGCAAATTTCCTTGATATCGGTGGTGGTGCCACACCCGAAAGGGTTGCCAAAGCGTTTCGACTGGTGATGTCGGACGCCAGCGTACAGGCCGTTCTGGTCAATATTTTTGCAGGTATCAACCGATGTGACTGGGTGGCCGAAGGTGTTGTTGCGGCCCTCAAAGAGGTCCAGGTCGACGTCCCTGTGGTTGTCCGCCTTGCCGGAACCAATGTCGAAGAAGGTCAAAAAATCCTCGCCAAGTCGGGCTTGCCAATCATTCGCGCAAACACCCTGATGGAAGCCGCCGAACGCGCGGTCGGAGCGTGGCAAAATGATCTGACACAAGGGACAAACATGAGGATCATCAAATGAGCATCTATCTGGACCGCGACACCAAAGTCATCGTGCAGGGTATCACCGGCAAAATGGCCCAGTTTCACACCAAGGATATGTTGGAATATGGCACCAATATCGTCGCAGGCGTCGTGCCCGGCAAAGGGGGAACCACTGTCGAAGGTGTGCCGGTTTTTGACACCGTAAAACAAGCAGTTGCCGCCACGGGTGCCGAAACCTCTTTGGTCTTTGTACCTCCGCCCTTTGCGGCCGACAGCATAATGGAAGCGTCAGATGCCAGTATCAAATATTGCGTCTGCATCACTGACGGCATCCCCGCGCAGGACATGATCCGCGTGAAACGCTATATGTACCGCTATCCCAAAGAACGCCGCATGGTGCTGACAGGGCCCAATTGCGCGGGCACCATCAGCCCCGGCAAAGCACTGTTGGGGATCATGCCTGGACATATCTATTTGCAGGGCGACGTTGGTATCGTCAGCCGCTCTGGCACATTGGGGTACGAGGCTGCGGCCCAATTGAAAGAGCGTGGCATTGGCATCTCAACCTCGGTGGGCATCGGCGGTGATCCGATCAACGGATCGTCCTTTCGGGACGTTCTTGAACAGTTTGAAAAGGATGAAAGCACTAAAATCATCTGCATGATCGGCGAGATCGGTGGCCCGCAAGAGGCCGAGGCCGCAGAATACGTACGTGATCACGTCACAAAACCGGTCGTTGCCTATGTTGCGGGATTAACCGCACCAAAGGGGCGCACCATGGGACACGCGGGCGCGATCATTTCGGCATTTGGCGAAAGCGCCAGCGAAAAAGTCGAGATACTAGAGGCAGCAGGCGTGACCGTCGCGGAAAATCCCGCCGTCATCGGTGATACAATTGCCCGCGTTATGGCGGCAGCCTGATGGCCCGCCCGTCCGTATTCGTCACCAGACGCTGGCCATCTGCTGTAGAAGGCCAGTTGATGCAACATTATGATGTCACGCTCAACACGGCGGACGTCCCTTTGACACCTGCTGAAATGCGCGATGTTTTCACAAAGTATGACGCAGTTTTGCCGACTGTGACGGACAATATCAGCGCCCACGCGCTGGACGTGAAAAAGCCGCAAACCAAAATCCTTGGAAACTACGGTGTCGGTTATTCCCACATCTGCGCCGCCTCGGCGCGAAACTTGAATCTCACGGTCACCAATTCGCCCGATGTACTAAGCGAATGCACGGCGGACATCGCCATGACATTGCTGCTGATGGTGGCGCGACGCGCCGGTGAAGGCGAACGGGAGTTACGCGCAGGCCACTGGCAAGGATGGCGTCCAACCCATCTGATCGGCACGAAAGTCAGTGGTAAAACAATCGGCATTGTTGGTTTTGGCCGGATCGGACGGGAAATGGCCCGCAGGGCGCATTTCGGGTTTGGCATGAAAGTGCTGGTCCAAAACCGAAGCCCGGTTGATCCGAAAATCCTGACTGAATATGGCGCTGAACAGGTTACCGATCTTGACGCACTACTGCCGCGTTGCGATTTTGTGTCACTGCACTGTCCGGGTGGCGCAGCCAACCGTCATTTGATCAACAGCCGCCGTCTTGATCTGATGCGCCCCGGTGCGTTCCTGATCAACACTTCTCGGGGTGAGGTGATTAACGAACACGATCTTATTCAGGCCTTGGCCTTTGATACCATCGGCGGGGCCGGTTTGGATGTCTTTGACGCAGAGCCACGGATAAGCCCGGGTCTGATGCAATCCGACAAATTGGTGATGCTGCCCCATCTGGGCAGCGCCACATCCGAAACACGCGAGGCGATGGGATTTCGCGTGCTCGACAACCTGTCAGACTTCTTTCAGGGTCGCACACCCCGCGACCGCGTCATTTAATCTCGCTCAAGGCGTCCCGCCTTTAATCTGATCCATTAAGCATCACTTTTCGCGTTGAGCCGCAGGCGAAGGCAGCGAACAAGTGATTCATGTTTAAGGCGGAGGGCTCTAATGCCGATCCGGTCGCCAAGGAATGCGCGACCGAGATTTCTTTGTCGCCCTGCATGTCATCTTTTGCGAAGCAGTCGGCGATTTTGGGTTTTCAAAAGCCAAGCTGCATGACCTTATCAAGGTGACTCAAAAGATCGGCTGACAAATTGACTCAAACCTTGGATATATTGGAACGTCTGGTCGGATTTGACACCGTAAGTTCCAAATCCAATCTGGCCCTGATCGACTTTGCCCAGGGCTTTCTGGCCACGCGTGGGTTTGACGTGCACCGCGTGCCGGATAAGACCGGTCAAAAGGCAGGTTTATTCGCCGTTCTGGGTCCTGCCGGGCCCGGTGGAATACTGCTGTCCGGCCACATCGATGTCGTACCGGTTGACGGGCAAAAATGGTCAAGTGACCCGTTTCAGCTGACACAAAAAGATGGCCGTGCTTACGGTCGTGGAACCACTGACATGAAAGGCTATGTCGCCAGTGTATTGGCGATGGCGGATCGTGCCTCACGGGCGAAGTTGTCTGAACCGTTGAAAATTGCTCTGTCCTATGACGAAGAAATCGGCTGCCTTGGCATCCAAAATATGATCGGATGTTTGCAGCGAACAATTGGCCTGCCCCGTGCCTGCCTGATCGGTGAACCGACCGAAATGCAGGTGGCGATCGGACACAAAGGTAAGGCCGCGCTTGTGGCGCAGTTCCATGGGGTAGCGGGCCATTCTTCGTTGGCGCCAAAATTTGTGAACGCGCTGCATCTCGCGGTAGATTTCACATCGGAACTACGTAGGCTGCAGGAAGATTTCGCACAAAATGGCGCGCGCGATGCTGCCTATGACGTTCCATATACAACTTTGCACGTTGGCAAACTTTCTGGCGGCACCGCGTTGAACATCGTACCTGATTACGCAGAAATGACGTTTGAGTATCGGCATTTGGCCGAAGATAGTCCCAGTGAGATTTTTGACGAAATCATCCGGGCAGCCGCACGTGTTGAGACGGATCATCAGCGGCATTATCCGCAAGCAAAGATCGAAATTGATCAATACAATACCTATCCCGGACTGAACGTCGACGAGACGGCGATGGTTTCGGTCTTGGCCAAACGTTTGTCACAGACCAATGGCGTGATCAAAGTCGCCTATGGCACCGAGGCTGGTTTTTTTGATGCCCTGAATATCCCGACCGTTGTTTGCGGACCCGGCTCAATGGAGGGACAAGGCCATAAGGCCGATGAATACGTGACACTTGAACAGCTTCATGCCTGTGACACGATGCTTGCCCGTGTGCTGGACGAATTGACCGCTTAAATTTGGCGCTGCGCCCAAGCGATTTCAATGTGATCGACGACAAGGACTGCTGCACATGCGGTTGACGTGCAAGCATTGCGTCATGCCGTCGTTAGGAGTTGTTTGTAAGGAATGGTGTCACCGAAGAGAGATACAAATCGTAGAGGTTTTACTAGGTTTGGCGGTGACCTACTCTCCCACGCCTTAAGACGCAGTACCATCGGCGCGGCGGCACTTAACTGCCGAGTTCGGGATGGGATCGGGTGTTTTGCTCGCGCTATGACCACCAAACCATGAAAAACCTCTACGTCGCTTTTTGCTTTGCAAAGAGCGACGGGCAGGAGGCAGCGCACTGCTTAGTGCGCGTTCCTGCCCGGGTGCTATTACCGCCCGGTTTACACTGGGCTGATAACAACGAATGTCCAAGTCAATTACATCTAAATGATGTGTATGCTTTTGATATCTCTAGTAAAAGTCTTGCTTTTACTGGATCAAATCAAGCCTATCGAGCAATTAGTACCAGTCAACTGAATGCATTACTGCACTTACATCTCTGGCCTATCGACGAGGTGGTCTACCTCGGCTCTCAGGGATACCTTGTTTTGAGGGGGGCTTCCCGCTTAGATGCCTTCAGCGGTTATCCTGTCCGATCATAGCTACCCAGCACTGCTATTGGCATAACAACTGGTCCACCAGTGGATCGTTCACCCCGGTCCTCTCGTACTAGGGGCAACTCCTCTCAAGTATCCTACACCCACGG
>JBAUHN010000404.1:0-11727 GCA_049680295.1 Sulfitobacter sp. | reverse complement strand
GAAGCGCTCCGTGCACGCGATCCGGCTTTTCTGGTCAGCGTTGCGCGCGGATCATCTGACCATGTCGCGACCTATTTAAAATACGCTTGCGAACTTTTGACCGGCACGCCGATTGCGTCAGTGGGGCCGTCCATTGCGTCCGTTTACAAACGCAGACTTAATCTGGCGGGCAGCGCCTGTCTGTCTGTCTCTCAATCGGGCAAAAGCCCCGACATCGTCGAAATGGCGCGGATGGCACAATCCGGCGGGGCGTTGTCAATCGCGATGACCAATGATCCGCAATCGCCACTGGCGCAGGTCAGCGACCACACATTGTTCTTGGACGCCGGGCCAGAACTGAGTGTGGCGGCCACCAAAACCTTTGTGAATTCGGCAGTTGCCGGCATTTGGTTGCTGGCTGAATGGGCAAGGGACAACGATCTGCGCCGCGCCATCCATGCGTTGCCAAAGCAGTTGGATGAGGCCGTTAGACACGACTGGCCCGAAGCACGGGCGGCAATGGGCGACCGGAATTCAATCTTTTGTTTAGGGCGCGGCCCGGCCTATGCCATCTCAAACGAGGCGGCGTTGAAATTCAAGGAAACCTGCCAGATCCACGCGGAATCCTATTCCTCAGCCGAGGTGCTGCATGGGCCGGTGTCGATTGTGGATGCGGGGTTTCCGGTCATCGCACTGGCTGCCGGTGATGCGGCTGAAAATGCGCTGGCGGAAGTTGCAGACAATATCGCGGCCAAAGGTGCGACAGTCTTTGCCACCACTAAAGCGGTCACTTCGGCCCACAGCCTGCCGACCGTGCGCACGGATCATCCGCTGACAGACCCTATCGCGCTGATTGCCAGCTTTTATGCGATGGTTGAACGTGTAGCGACAGCAAGGGGGATCAACCCTGACGCGCCCAGGCATCTTAAAAAAGTGACCGAGACGGTATGAGCCAGCCTGCAAAAGCCTATGTCGGCGGCGCCATTCACGACGGCAAACAACTGCACGACGACAAGGTGCTGCTGGCCTTTGCGGATGGGCGCGCTGAAATCGCAGGTCCCGGTGCGCTGCCCGAAGGCGTCCAAACCGCTGACCTAAACGGCGCAACCATTCTGCCGGGGTTTGTCGATCTGCAGGTCAATGGCGGCGGCGGGGTGATGTTTAATGACGATCAATCCATCGCGACGTTGCAAACCATGGCAGCGGCACACGCCAGCATCGGCACAGCGGCACTTTTGCCGACATTGATCACCGACCGACCTGATCGCACGCAAGCTGCCATTGATGCGGTCGAACAAGCGATGTCAGAAGGTGTGGACGGGATTGTTGGCATTCATCTGGAGGGGCCGCATCTGTCCGTTGCCCGCAAAGGCGCCCACGATCCTACGTTGATCCGGTCGATGACGGACAGTGATTTGCAGGTGCTGCTAAAGGCGGCAGACCGGTTGCCGAACGTCATGATCACCGTCGCCCCGGAGAATTGCACAAACGCACAGATCGCGGCCTTGTCAGACGCAGGTATCATTGTGTCGCTGGGCCACTCTGACGCCTGCTATAACACCTGCATGGCAGCATTTGACGCAGGCGCGCGCTGCGTCACGCATCTGTTCAACGCGATGAGCCAATTGGGCAATCGCGAACCCGGCTTGGTTGGCGCTGCCCTGTCGCATGGCGACGTCCATGCCGGACTTATTGCGGATGCGATCCACGTGCATCCCGCAACCATTCGCGCGGCCCTTGATGCAAAGGTCGGCGCGGACAGAGTGTTTTTGGTATCCGACGCAATGGCGACGGCAGGGTCCGCTATCACACAATTCACTTTGAATGGTCGCGGCATCCACCGTCAGGATGGTCGCCTGACACTGGGCGACGGTACCTTGGCCGGGGCTGATTTGGAATTGAGCAAAGCAATCTCGGTTTTGGTCAATCAATCGGGGCAATCGCTTGGTTCGGCGATTGCGAAAGCCACATCAATCCCGGCAGGGCTTTTGCGCGATGATTGTGGATTGGGGCAGTTTCAAAACCGTCTTTCGGGCCTGTTTGTGCTTAACCCCGCACTGAACCGGATTACACGACTGGTCGATTTTCAAAGCTGACGCTGTACGGAAAACTGCCGACGACACAGATTGCAATGGCAAATATGCGTTTTCGAAGATAACACTAACCCAATCCAAGCCGTTGTTTGTGAGGCACGGGGATCGAGGGTTCTGGTAGTTTGTCTAGAAAGACGCATTCACGATGAAGTTTTCGTTAGGGGTGGTTCTGGCGCTTTGTCTGGCCGGTCTGCAACTTTTTGCGGTTTCGATCGTTGTCTTCTCTTCTTTTCTAACCTCCGAAAGGGTGTTGCTGGATCACGCACGCGATTTGTTGCGGGACGCAGGTAAAAACACAATTGAACATTCCAGAGGGTTCTTGAAACCCGCCGAAAGTGCTGCCGAACTGGCGACGCGGCTGGCAGAAAGCCGTGTCGTTGCCAGTGAAGATTTCGAACAGTTGGAAAAGCTGCTCTTTCAGCAACTACAGATTTCTGACCAGTTTTCAGGCGTATATTATGGCGATGAACAGGGGCGCTTTGTCTATGTGATGCGCAGCGAAAAAGGCCCAGGCCCCTACCGCACCAAGATCGTATCCAGAGACGGGACCACCCGTGAAACGCAACTTATGTGGCGCGACAGCACATACACAGTTGTTAAGCAAGCACCTGACCCGGATGATGTTTATGATCCGCGCGCAAGGCTTTGGTATCAGACTGCCAAAGACAAAATGGCCAATATTTGGACCGACCCCTATATTTTCTTTACCTCGCAAATGCCCGGCATCACCGTTGCATCGCCCGTCGTGAATGCGAACGGCATTTTGCAAGGTGTCATCGGCGTTGACATCGGAATTGAGGCGATTTCAGATTTCCTGTCCCGCCTGAACATTGGCAAAAGCGGCAATGCGCTGATCTTGAACCGAAATGGCGATGTTATTGCCCACCCGGATCAAGGACTAATCCGGGCAGAAAACAGTGATGGCACCTATAGGTTCGCCAGCATCAGTGAAATTGATGATCCGGTCGCACAAGAAGCCTTCGGAAATCTGGCCACCAACAACGAAGTGTCCGTTGATCACGAAATATCATCGCGGTTTAAGCACAATGGGTCGACCTACGTTTCGGTGGTGATGCCGTCGATCAGTGAGCAGTTGCCTTGGACAATTGCAGTTTATGCACCCGAGGCCGATTTCACCGGCGAGATCAAGAAAAACCGGTCCCAGAATGTTTGGATCGCTGTCGGAATCGCTGCAGCGACTGGACTGCTGGGGCTCGTGCTGGCGAATTACATCAACAAACCGGTACGCGCTTTCGCGGTGAGATCATCGCTGATCTCACAAGGTGAAGTCTCAGCTGCCGAGCCGATGCCAAACACCTACCGGGAACTAGAACGTGCCAACCAGACGTTGGTGCAAGCCATTGCGGAGCGCAAGAAATCAGAAGCTGAATTTGGACGAACCTTCGATCTGGCATCGCGAGGGATGGCGCAAATTCAGGCAAAAACCGGACGTATTACCCGCGTGAATGCAAAGCTCGCGGCTTTGCTGGGCTATGATGCGGCTGAATTGTTGGATCAGACCATTCAGGATCTGTCGCATCCCGACGATCCAGTGGCGCCCCTGTTCGTGGCAGACAGCCAAAATTCCGGGTCTGACTACGTCCATGAGAAACGCTATCTGCGCAAAGATGGCACAACACTTTGGGTCAGCGAAAACGTCATCGAAATTTTAAACGAAGATGGCACCCCCATGCATGCGGTCGTGACATTTGATGACATCACCGCGCGCAAGGCAGCGGAACTTGAAATTCAAAAACTGAACCTGGATCTGTTGCATTCGTCGCGCGTGAATATGATGGGCCAAATGGCTACAAGTCTGGCACATGAACTTAATCAACCATTGCTTGCGATCACGCAAAACATGGACGCGGCGCAATTCGTACTGCGCGACCCTGCAAAAAACCTGGGTCAGCTGGAAACGATTTTGCGCGAAACCGACGGCCACGCCCACCGGGCAGGCGACATTATCAAAGCGCTGCGCGGCTTTGTCAAAAAGGAAGGCGTCGGGAAAACTCAGTTCGATTTCAACGCGTTGTTGGAACAGACCTTGAATTTGGTAAGGCCCGAGGCCAAGGAGCAGAAAGTTTCTCTGAGAACTGTGACCCAGGTTAAAGGGCGCGCTTTTGGTTCGCGGGTACAGATTGCGCAAGTGCTTGTGAACCTGTTGCGCAATGCAATCGAATCCATTGCCAGTCAGGAAGAAGGGCAGCGATTGGTGGAACTTTCGGCCGACACCACTGAGGCCGGATTACACGTCTCCATCACCGATTCCGGCCCCGGGTTTACCGACAAATTCGACCCTTTCGTGCAGTTCAAGACAACAAAAAGCGATGGTATGGGTCTGGGGCTGTCGATTTGTCGCACTATTGTCGACGCACATGGCGGAAAGATTTGGTATCAAACCACCACTTCCGGACAATCCCAGTTTTGCTTTACCCTGCCAGCACTTTCCCCAAAACATGCAAATGAAGAACATTATGCAACCAATCGCTGAACCTGTGGTCTATATCGTCGATGACGACGAAGCCATTCGCGTTTCCCTGGCCCGCGCGCTGCGGACACGCGGCTACGCCGTGGTTGCGTTTCCATCAGCTCAGGCGTTCCTGGACGGTTATGTGCCCGAACAAACTGGCTGCCTGATACTGGATTATGGCATGCCCGATATGTCCGGTCTGGAGTTGCAAGAACATCTGGTCGCGCGCAAAATCAGCATTCCGATCATCTTTATCACCGGCCATGGCGGCATATCGGAATCGGTTCGAGCAATGAAACTCGGCGCCATCGACTTTCTTGAAAAACCATTCCAGCAAGAAACACTGGTCAAACAGATCGAATCTGCCTTTCAAATGGACGCGAGCGCCCGCCGCATACGCGACAAAACGGACAGTGCTTTAGCACTATTTGGCAACCTGACCGAGCGGGAAAAAGAGGTCGCGAAATTGCTTGTCACGCATCCGTCGAGCAGCACAAGCAAAGACATTGCGCGCCACTTGGGTATTAGCCCGCGCACTGTTGATCATCACCGCGCGCGCATACTTGAGAAAATGCGCGTGCAGTCGGTCGCCGAACTCGTTGACGTCGCAAACAGATCGAAACTGTTTTCCTAAGGTCAGGACGTAGGCAGGCGTCTTTGAAAATAAGGCATGCCGCGTTACGCGATAAGTGATGTAGCAAATAATCTGCGGAACGCTGTAGGTAGATTTACGTAGGCAATCACGCCAATTTACTCCAGCCCCAATTCGGCAAAATATGTCCATGTGAAGAGTGGTCTAATTCAAAGTGTGAGTTTGGTTGTGATTAAAATTGGTCCAGTGTTGCCGTGACGTACCCTGCATTTGCGATCGGTATCGCGGCAATTGGGAATCCGGGCCAAATGTAGAAAACGGCATTGTGATTTGAGGGTGCAGAACAAATTGCAATGCGCGTTTTTTGATCGCTTGTTCCACCGTAGCCTTTGAACAACCTTGAACTGACGCGGCTATTTGATGCTCAGCGTAAAGTTGGTATTCTGCGCGACCCAAACGAAATTGTTGAACAGTTGTTTGTAGTAGCCATTTGGACATCTGCCGCCGTGCATCTTGATGTCCTTCAGCGTGCGCCTGAAACTTCCACTTTTGACACAATAGAACCGTTCAACCCCATAGGATTTTGATTTCCCCAATCTGCTGGGCAACCGGTCAACGCCGTAGTCCAAGATACGGGGTTTATCACGGCCCAACCCAAGCACAGACAGAAACACCATCTGATGGCCCGGCCTGCTACTGGATTTACTGCAAGACCCGGCGGATACTTTAAACCAGCCCGATGCCTCCCATTTAGTAGCAAGAAACCCAGCTGGGACTTCTTCGAGAACGGCCAACTGAATGGTTTCTTTGCCGCGATTGCATATTTTCATCCGCGATTCAGCCGCCGCCGCGCTGGCGAACCCTACCAAGCATACTGAGAAAACAATTCGGAACAGAGAAAACAGGCTCATTTTACCTCACAGGAATAATCTGGCACGTCGTCGCCGGTGACCAATCTGCCGTTTCGATGAAACCAGTGTTTGCCATCACGCGTGTTGTATATCTGGCGCCCGTCGCTCAATTCATCGCAGCCACGACCACACAATTTTATCTCCGTCTCGCAAATTTCCACCAAGTTGGCTGCCAGTTCAGCGTCAAGTCGTTCTATTTCTGCATCAAGTTGACGAGAAAAATTTATCAATTTTAGCAGATTATCCGCATCCTCGACGCCGTTTGCTTTGGCGCGTTTTGCCAGGCTTTCTGCCTGCGCCACATCCTTTTTCGTTCCATAACCGCCATAATAGGCCCAACCCAGACCCAACATCGCTTTTGGCAATTCTGCATCTGATGCTTTTTTATAATGCGGAAAAGCACTGCGCCTGTCTGCGTCCGACACCTTGCGTTTGGACCCTTTTGGCAGCTTGGCGGTCAGGAATTCGGCATAATCCAGACTTGCTTGTGGCAGGTTGTCGCTTTGGGCGGCTTGCTTCAGCATGGTTTCGACCTCAGCCAAATCGCCGTTTTTCTCCAACAGAATCTGTGCAACAAGATGGGCCGCAGGCGCGTAACCCTCGGTGGCAGACGCCCGCAAGACTGTCAGTGCCTTGTCCTGATCCTGTGGCAAGCCCGTTCCGAAATACAGCATATCCGCCAAGGCCGACTGCGCCTGACCATTACCCGTCAGATTGGCCTTTGACAAAAGCGCCCCGGCCCGATCACGGTCGACGTCCATGCCTCGCCCTTGGTATGCCATCAACCCCAAACGGCCAAGCGCGGCATCATTGCCCAGTTCAATGGCCTGTTCAAAAAAACCAACCGCCGTTTCAGGTGATTTTGGCACGCCTTGACCAAATTCGTGCAGAACACCAAGATTAAAGGCCGCAAACCCGTTGCCCTTTTTCAACGCCCTGTCATACCAATCAATCGCTTTTGCCACATCCTTTTTGACGCCGAACCCGGTTTGAAAATAATATCCCAGCCGTTCCTGGGCGCTGGCATCGCCTAGTTCTGCCGCTTCTTTCATCAGTCGAAATGCAGTCGTTTCGGACTTTTCGACGCCAACCCCCTTGGAATAAAGATCGGCAAGCGCTTTCTTGGCGGCCGGATATTTCATGTCCGCGGCATGTTTATAGTAGGCTGCTGCAGCGACAGGGTCCGCTTTTGTCGCTGTCCCGGTTTCCAACATCCAGCCCAGCACATAGATTGAGTATTCTTCACCGACGTCCGCGCCCTGCTTGAACAACTTTGCGGCAGCAACCGGATCACGCGAAACGCCAAGGCCGTTCAGATAAGCCGCACCAAGCCGCGAATATCCCGGGCCAAACCCCTCACTCACCAACTCGCGCGAGATTTCCACTGCCTTGTCGACGTTGCTAGGCGTGCCGCGCCCGGTGAACAACATGAATGCCAATGCGTCGCGGGCAAGCAATAGGTCACTGTCTTGAAGGTCGGTTATCAGCTTGAAAGCTTCATCATCACGATTGGCCACCATCAAAATGCGCGCAACCCGGAACTTTGCGACGGGCGTTGCGTCCTGCTCAAGTGCGGCCTGACAAACAGGCAAAGCAATGGACGGGTCAATCACCGAAAACGGAACACTTTCTGGATTTGAAGGTTCCCATTTGCTGCCCGCAAGGGCGGCGCATTGATCGGACAGTGAGGCCTCATCATTTTGCGCAACGGCCAATTGCACTCCGGCCAAATATATGGCGACACACAGAAAACCGATCCGCATAAAGAATATTCTCGTCTCTAAAAATCTTGCAAAGGTTAGTAGGCTGACATCACGTAGAAAACTCAATATGCAGCAAAAGCCCTTCAAATCAAATCCTGGAGCGCCTAATTTCACGTGCAGATTGCAATAGGTCGGAAAACGCAAAAAACGCCCCGCAGCTTTCTGCGAGGCGTTCAATAGATGGGCGTAGGTCCGAGCGATTGCTCAGAAACGCATCAGCCTTTTTCTTCGATGATCTCAACCATATGCGAGATCTTGCGTACCATACCGCGCACGGAAGGGGTGTCTTCCAATTCGCGGGTACGGTGCATTTTGTTCAGACCCAGACCAACCAGCGTTGCTTTTTGATCTGCGGGGCGACGGATCGGGGACCCGAGCTGTTTTACGACAATTGTCTTAGCCATGGTCTAGGCCTCCTCGGCGACTTGAGTGGACGTGTCAGAGGCGTTTTCACGCTTGGGCAGAATGTCTGCAACCTTTTTGCCACGACGCTGTGCGACGGAACGTGGGGATGCTTCTTTCCTGAGACCGTCCATGGTGGCGCGGATCATGTTGTAAGGGTTTTGCGACCCGATGGATTTCGACACAACGTCCTTAACGCCCAGCATTTCGAACACGGCGCGCATTGGACCACCGGCGATGATCCCGGTACCTTCTGGGGCTGTCCGCATGACCACTTTACCAGCGCCATGACGGCCTTCCATATCGTGGTGCAACGTCCGGCCTTCGCGCAGTTGCACGCGGATCATCTGGCATTTGGCTTGCTCGGTGGCTTTGCGAATGGCCTCGGGAACCTCTTTCGCTTTACCTTTGCCGAACCCGACACGGCCCTTTTGGTCGCCCACAACAACAAGGGCTGCAAAACCAAAGCGCTTACCACCCTTTACAGTTTTGGATACACGGTTGATCGCAACCAAGCGGTCTGAGAATTCCGGTGTCTCGTCGCGGTTGTTACGGCGATTGCCGCCGCGGTTGTCATCTCTGGCCATGCTGGCCTCCTTTGAATGCGGGCACAGGCCCTGATGTCTCAATCCTGGTGAGAGCGACCAAAGTCACAGTCCCGGATCATCGAGGCGGCCCCAAAACAGGGCCGCCTGCGCTTTGCTTAGATCTTCAAACCACCTTCGCGGGCGGCGTCAGCCAAGGCTTTGACCTTGCCGTGGAACAGAAAACCGCCACGGTCAAAATAGGCCTCTTCAACGCCGGCTTTTTTTGCACGTTTCGCGATTTCCGCCCCGACCTTGGTGGCCGCCTCAATGTTGTTTTTACCCACAACGCCCAAAGCTTTTTCAAGCGATGATGCCGCGGCGAGTGTTACGCCATTCACATCGTCGATCAGCTGGACGCTGATGTTTTTGTTTGACCGATGAACCGACAGGCGCATACGGCCTGCGTTTACCCGGCGAAGTTTGTTCCGAACGCGCATGCGGCGTTTGAGGAACAGTTGTCTTTTGGTGTTTGCCATGTTCCTTGGTCCCTACTTCTTCTTGCCTTCTTTGCGGAAGATGAACTCGCCCTTGTAGCGGATGCCCTTGCCTTTGTAAGGCTCGGGCTTGCGCCACGCACGGATGTTCGCGGCAACCTGACCAACAAGCTGTTCGTCAATGCCTTCCACAATGATTTCGGTCTGCTTTGGTGCGGTTACGGTCACGCCTGCAGGCGGAGTGTAATCGACATCGTGGCTAAGCCCGAGGTTCAGTTTCAACGTGTTGCCTGTCATTGCAGCACGATAACCAACGCCCTGAATTTCAAGCTCTTTCTTGAAACCATCGGTGACGCCGGTCACAAGGTTTGCAACCATTGTGCGGCTCATGCCCCACTGCTGGCGCGCGCGCTTTGATTTACCGCGTGGCGTGATCGAGACAACATTGTCTTCCACACTTAATGTTACATCATCCGTCGCCTTAAAAGCACGTGTGCCTTTGGGGCCTTTGACTTCGATGGTTTGGCCGCTGACCGACGCGGTAACACCGCTGGGCAGGTCGACCGGTTTTTTACCAATACGAGACATCAGATCCCCCTTAGAAGACTGTGCAAAGCACTTCACCGCCAACATTGGCGCTGCGTGCGGATGCATCCGACATCACACCCTTAGGGGTGGAGACAATCGACACACCCAGGCCCTGACGGACAACGGGGATGTCATTAACGCCCATGTAGACGCGACGGCCGGGTTTTGAGACCCGCTTCAATTCGCGAATGACAGGTTCGCCTTCGTAGTACTTAAGACTGATTTCGATGGCCGGGTGGCCGTCCGCACCAGTCATTTTCTCATAGCCGCGGATGTAGCCTTCGTCGGCCAGCACATCCAGAACCCAGGCGCGCAGTTTTGACGCAGGGGTTACAACGGTTGATTTCCCGCGCAACGAAGAGTTGCGGATCCGGGTGAGCATATCTGCGATAGGATCGTTCATATCAGGCGCTCCTTACCAGCTCGACTTGACCATACCGGGGATTTGGCCGGCAGAGCCAAGATCCCGCAGTGCGATCCGCGAAATTTTCAGTTTGCGATAATAGGCGTGTGGGCGGCCGGTCAACTGGCACCGGTTGTGCAGACGCACAGCAGATGAGTTGCGGGGCAGTTTCGCCAACTTCAGGGAAGCGCGAAAGCGCTCTTCCATCGGCTTGCTTTGGTCACTCACAATCGCTTTCAGCTCGGCACGTTTGGCGGCAAATTTCTTTACCAGTGCTTCGCGCTTTTTCTCGCGTGCGATCATTGATTTCTTAGCCATGTCTAATCCTTCCCGCGCTTATGAATTGAAGGGCATGTTGAAATGCTTCAACAGCGCCTTGCCTTCATCGTCGGTTTTCGCGGTTGTCGCGATCACGATATCCATTCCCCAGTTTTCATCAATGTCGTCGAAATTGATTTCAGGGAACACGAGGTGCTCTTTCAGGCCCATGGCATAGTTGCCACGGCCATCAAAGCTTTTGCCGGACACGCCGCGAAAGTCGCGGATACGTGGCATGGCAATCGTGATCAGACGGTCGAGAAATTCGTACATGCGATCGCCGCGCAGGGTCACTTTGGCCCCCATTGGCATATCTTCACGCACACGGAAGCCCGCGATGGATTTCTTGGCGATGGTGGTCAGCGCCTTTTGACCCGCGATCAGCGTCAGATCGCTTTGGGCTGATTTGGCTTTCTTGCTGTCACGCACAGCAGCGGCACCGCAGCCAATGTTCAGAACGATCTTGTCCAAACGCGGGATCATCATGCCGTTTTTATAGCCAAATTCTTCCTTCATGGCGGCCCGGATTGTATCCGAATAGGCCGCTTTCAGGCGGGGTGTGTAGGTTGCAGTATCAAGCATCAATCACGTCCCCCGTGGTTTTGGCAAAGCGTACTTTTTTGTCGCCGTCCATTTTAAAGCCAACCCGTGTGGCTTTGCCTTTGGCATCAACATAGGCCAGATTGCTCAGGTCAATCGGCATCGCTTTGGGGATGCGGCCGCCCTGATCTGTCTGGCTTTGGCGTGTGGCACGAATGGCGATGTTCAGCCCGTCTACCACTGCTTTGTTGGCCTTTGGGTCAATCGACGTGATGGCGCCGGTTTTGCCCTTGTCCTTGCCCGCAAGCACGATGACCTTGTCACCTTTTTTCAGTTTTGCAGCCATGATTACAGCACCTCCGGAGCGAGCGAGATGATTTTCATGAAGTTCTTGCCGCGCAGCTCACGTACAACTGGCCCAAAGATTCGTGTACCCACGGGTTCGTTGCTGTTGTTAAGAATGACGGCTGCGTTGCGATCAAAACGGATCGCTGTGCCATCATCGCGACGGACTTCTTTGGCGGTGCGAACAACGACGGCCTTACGGACATCGCCCTTTTTCACACGACCGCGAGGGATGGCTTCCTTGACCGACACGACAATAATGTCGCCGACGGATGCGTATTTACGCTTGGAACCACCCA
>JBAUHN010000403.1:0-1957 GCA_049680295.1 Sulfitobacter sp. | reverse complement strand
CCCTTTGGCAGAGCCAAATATCGATTCATTTTCAGCGCCTTGGGCGGCTTTTTTCATGCACTGCTGTAACGAGGGATTTATGGAGCGGGCGGCGGGAATCGAACCCGCGTCATCAGCTTGGAAGGCTGAGGTCTTACCATTACACAACGCCCGCGCTCTTGGAGAGGATTAGTGGATCGAATTTCCAAGGTCAACACAGCATTGCCCCAGATTGTCTGTTCATGCGGCTTTGCCAAAGATCTCGCCCTGTGCCTTGGCAAGACTCCGGGTGACTCTTTATCCCTATCGCCCGGTGCCCTGTCTGGGCAGCGCCCAAAACGGCGTTAACAACCCGAGCTTGCCGCGATGGCAACATCCAAACCTCAGCTATTCACAGCGGCAAGCGACTCTCGCATCACGATGCTGGTTTCAAGGTTCACCGATACACCGTCGCTTTTCTGCTCAACCATTTCGACAAGCTGGCGGGCAGCTTTGCGGCCCATTTCGCGATGCGGGACATGGACTGTTGTCAATGCCGGGCTGACAATACTCGCCAGTTCGATGTCGTCAAACCCAGTGATCGACACATCTTTCGGGACGCTCAGCCCCATGCGCCGCGCCCCAAGCAGCGCGCCAACGGCAAGAACGTCATTGCCGCACATCACAACGCTTGGACGCGCTCTGGCAGACATCAGTTCAGTGAACGCCTTTGCCCCGTTTTCAACTTCATAAGACGTCTCGATGACGGCAAGGCCGTCACCATCAAGGCCATGCGCGCTCAGGGATTTCCTGAGCCCCGCCAACCTGAGCCGGGCACGATCATTGCCCTTAATCATACCAGAGATCATTGCAACCTTGGTGTGGCCCAGTTTGATTACCTCATCGCTCAGCGCATGCATCGCCTTGCAATTGTCAAAACCGATAGAGGGAATCAGACCATCCGCAATGAATGACCATGCCGACAGCGCCGGAACCTTCTGGCGCTCCAGATAGTCATAGATCGGCGCACCCCGGTCATGCCCGATCAGCAGCAGCCCATCTGCGCCACGTGCGACAAGCGCCTTGATCTGTTCCTCTTCAACCTCAGGCTTATACGCAGAACTCGCCACAAGCAGGGTATAACCGCAGCTGTGCAGTTCTTCCTGAAAGGCCTGCAACCCCCGTGCAAAAATCGCGTTTTCCATCGTGGGAATGATCGCACCGATGGTGAATGTCCGTTTGGCCGCCATCACACGGGCGGCGAAGTTCGGAGTGTACCCCAGTGTTTCCACCGCCTGCATGACCCGTTTGCGCGTCGCCTCCACCACGCGGTCGGGTGTGTTCAGACAGCGCGATACCGTCGCCGTGGACACACCGGCTTTCTTGGCAACATCATCCAATGTGGGCGCTGCGCCGTGATTTGACATCTCAACTCCCGCTGCTCGGTGCACCTGTAGCAGTACCATATCTTAAGCGGTTGAAAAATAGCAATTGTAAGCGCTTGCATTGCGGATGTAAGCGCTTACACTGAGGCAAGAGCCGATTCACCAGGAGCCCAGCCCATGTTTCTCGCCGCATCAGTCGCCGTATTTGCCATATATTTCGCAAATGTTGCCCTTGGTGCATTCGCGGGAAGCGCCTTTTTGGGGGATGTAGGTGAAATGCTGGTTCTCTTCGCGGCGTCGATTCTCTTCGTCATCGCAATTTTGCAAAAAGAAGCCGACCGCAGAGACAGCGACGGCGGCTAACGTTCCACCGGGAGGACATTCAATGGATAACGAAACACAACATCGCGCCTCAGCGACGCGTCGCAATTTCCTGAAACTCAGCGCAACGGGTGCGTTTACGGCCGCAATGGTCGCGGGTGCAGGCGGCATGCTCTGGTCCTCTGAGGCGGCCGCACAGACCGCAAACGAAGAGCGTGACCGCGAGAAAGCGGCAGATCATGTGATGACCGTGGCGACGGCCTATGTGTTGGGCGCATCGCGCAGCTATCCGA
>JBAUHN010000402.1:0-23757 GCA_049680295.1 Sulfitobacter sp. | reverse complement strand
CTGGAATACGTGCGGGCGGCGAGGGCTTTGGGGGTCAGCAACATGACGATCATGTTCCGCCATATGCTGCCCAACGCGATGGTCGCGATGCTGACAATGCTGCCGTTTATCATTACCGGCACCATATCGACCCTCGCGATTTTGGATTTTCTGGGCTTCGGTCTGCCGTCCTCGGCCCCGTCGCTGGGCGAATTGACATTGCAGGCCAAGCAAAACCTGCAAGCCCCGTGGCTGGCGTTCACCGCGTTTTTCACATTCGCCATCATGCTGTCGCTGCTGGTGTTCATATTCGAAGGCATCCGCGACGCATTTGACCCCAGAAAGACGTTCTCATGAGCCTGCTGGAGGTCCGTAACCTAAGCGTGTCATTCCGGCAGGATGGTGCCGTGACCGATGCCGTGAAAAAGGTCAGCTTTACGGTTGAACGTGGTCAGACGGTGGCGCTGGTTGGTGAAAGCGGGTCGGGCAAATCGGTGTCCGCGCTCAGCACCGTGTCTTTGCTGGGCGACAGCGCCGAGGTGTCGGGGTCAGTTACCTATGACGGCCAGCAGATGATTGGCGCGGATGACGCCTTGCTGCGCAAAGTGCGTGGCAATGACATCAGCTTTATTTTTCAAGAACCGATGACGTCGCTGAACCCGCTGCACACGATCGAAAAGCAACTGGGCGAAAGTCTGGCGTTGCATCAGGGTGTCGCCGGTCAAGCGGCGCGTGCGCGGATACTTGAGCTGATGGACAAGGTCGGCATCCGCGACGCTGAAAGCCGCCTGAACAGCTATCCGCATCAGTTGTCGGGCGGGCAGCGTCAACGGGTGATGATCGCCATGGCACTGGCCAACAAACCCGACGTGTTGATCGCGGATGAGCCGACAACGGCGCTGGACGTTACCATCCAGGCGCAAATCCTGGATTTGTTGAAGGATTTGAAGGACGCTGAGGGTATGGGGCTGTTGTTCATTACCCATGATTTAGGCATCGTGCGCCGGATCGCGGATCATGTTTGCGTCATGCAAAACGGCGAGATTGTTGAGCAGGGGCCGACCAAAGCGATTTTTGATGCGCCGCAGCATCCCTACACGATCAAACTGCTTAACGCCGAACCTGCAGGCGCGCCGGAACCCGTCGCCGAGAATGCCGAAGTGGTGGCCAGCACGGATCACCTGAAGATTTGGTTCCCGATACAAGCCGGTTTGTTGCGACGCACCGTCGGGTACGTCAAGGCGGTGAACGACGCGACACTGTCGGTGCGGGCGGGCGAAACCATTGGTATCGTAGGAGAAAGTGGATCGGGCAAAACCACGATGGCTTTGGCGATCATGCGGTTGATCAGCTCTGAGGGGGGGATCACCTATCTTGGGCAAGACGTGCGCAGTTGGTCGACCCGCGAACTGCGCCGTCTGCGAAAAGACATGCAGATCGTTTTTCAGGACCCTTTTGGCAGTCTTAGCCCGCGCATGACTTGTGCGCAGATCATTGCGGAAGGCTTGACGGTCCACAATGTTGATCCCGACCGTGACCAACGTGATCTGGTGTATGAGGTGATGATCGAGGTTGGTCTTGATCCGGAGACCATGGATCGCTATCCGCATGAATTTTCCGGTGGCCAACGACAGCGGATCGCAATTGCCCGCGCTATGGTACTTCGACCGCGATTGTTGGTTCTGGATGAACCCACCAGCGCGCTGGATATGACTGTGCAGGTGCAAATCGTGGAATTGTTGCGTAATCTTCAGGCCAAATACGGGTTGGCCTATCTGTTCATCAGCCATGATCTGAAAGTGGTACGTGCTATGTCGCATAAAGTGGTGGTGATGAAACAGGGAGATGTTGTCGAATACGGCGACACAGGTGACTTGTTCGACAATCCACAACATGCTTACACCAAGACATTGTTGCAGGCGACGACGTAATCGGTTTTCCGATTTGTCCAAGGGGCGGTTCACGTGCATACTGCGGGCGAAACGCTATGGATAATTTGCATTCCCCAGCACAGGTTTTGAATATGAATGTTTCTCCACAGGTCCAGCCAAAGGATTGTATCGGTTGTCCGATCCGGCATCGCGCCGTCTGTTCGAATTGCGATGCCGATGAACTGGCGGTCTTAGATGATATCAAATACTACCGTAGTTTTTCAGCGGGCCAGACCATCATGTGGGCGGGTGACCAAATGGAATTTGTGGCCTCCATTGTGACCGGTGTTGCGACATTGACCCAAAACATGGAGGACGGGCGCACGCAGATGGTCGGATTGTTGTTGCCGTCCGATTTTGTCGGGCGTCCGGGGCGCGATGCTGCCCCCTATACCGTGGCTGCGGCCACCGAAATCAAGATGTGTTGTTTTCGCCGCAAACCGTTTGAGGCGATGCTGCGGGACACACCTCATGTGGCGAACCGTTTGCTGGAAATGACGTTGGATGAACTGGACGCAGCACGCGAATGGATGTTGGTACTGGGGCGCAAGACCGCGCGCGAAAAAATATCCAGCCTGCTTATCACTTTTGCACGTCGAGATTTGAATGCAGGTGGCAAAGCGCCGTTTGGGTCGCAAGTGTTTACCTTGCCGCTGACGCGGGAAGCGATGTCAAACTACCTGGGGCTGACGTTGGAAACGGTCAGCCGCCAGGTTTCTGCGTTAAAACGTGATGGCGTTATCCTTGTGGAAAGCAACCGGCAGGTGACCGTCCCGGATATGGCGCGTTTGGTGGCCGAAGCTGGCGACTATAGCGATCACTAGACGCGAAACGCCTTAGTGCGCCATGAAAACAGGCACTTTCGCATGTTCAAGCAGGTTTCGCGTTGCCCCGCCAAGGATGGCCTCGCGAAAACGCGAGTGACCATAGGCGCCCATGACCAACATATCCGCGCCGGTATCTTTGACATGGCGAGACAGGATTGCGCTGATTGGGCCGCCGGTTTTGGCGAGAACCGCAATTTCGCAATCCACTCCGTGTCGGGCCAGCATGATGGCCAATGGCCCACCGGGGTCTGAGCGTTCAGGGCCGTGCGTTGGCGGATCAATCACCGCGATATGGACCGATTCTGCACCCATCAACAAGGGTAATGCTGCCCGGATCGCATGAAGCGCTTCGGCGCTTTCGTTCCAACCGATGACTACGCGCTTGGGCTGGCCCATCGTTTTCACATCATCAGGGACCACCAGAACCGGGCAGCCTGCGTCAAACAAGGCCGCCTCGACCACAATGGGCGCGTCCGGATTGGCTTTTTTGCCATAAGGAAGCGGTAGAATTGCAAGATCCGAGAATCGCCCGAACCTGCCCACGGGGCGACCCACATCGGGCTGCACCGCCGCTGATTTAGTAATATTCCAGCGCAGATCGCGCTTTGCCAAAAGTTGTCTTGCGTCGTTTTCCAGTGCTTCCGCCTTGGCCTGCGCCTGTTCAATTGTCGCCTGCACGATTGCTGCATTGATGCCGACCTCGTAGTAGCTGGTCGGGCTGCGTTCCAACCCGATGCACATCACTTCAAGGTGTGCGTCCATCGCCTGCGCTAGATCTGCGGCTTGTGCCAATACCGTGCCCGCGATTTCGGGGTCATAAAGCACTGTGAATACTGATTTATAGGCCATTTCGCGGCTCCTTTCGACATAAGGTGTGCCATTACCCTATGTCGACGCGAAAGGCGCGACTTTGATCCGTGTCATATAGGCCGCGAAAACGATCGGGTTTGGATCAGGACGGGCCAACCGTATAGCAATTGATATTGCGCGACTGCAGACGACGGCACGCCAGATTGGCCGTCTCTCGGGTCATGCCAAGGAAATTGGCATCATACCCGGTTGGTCTTTTCACCACTTTTCGCAACGACCCGTCCAGACTGGACATTTCGGTCAATGCTGTTGTCAGTAAGACGCGTTCGGCCTTGTAGCGGCTGGGATAACGCCCGACGTTTACACCCCAATGGCGCCCCCCCGATGTGGAGACGCGTGTCACGACCTCAGGCTCTTGGGTTGCTTTGGCAGGGGCGCTGGCCAGAACAATATCCTTTGGCCGCGATGTGGGCCGGATTTTTGCGAGGGTGCTGGCGGCGACGGGTACCACTGTGGCTGCGGGTTCCATAACCTGTTTAGCTGCTGCCAAAGCCACAGCTTCGGCAACCGTATCGGTCACAGGTGTTTTTTGTGCTTCCAACACAGCCGAATTGATATCGGCCTGCAATTTGCTGGTTGTGGTTTCCAGCGCCGTCATGATGACAACTTCGCCGGGTTGCGGTCGGACAACGGGGCGTTTGCTGGATTTCACGGCCGTCACCAGACGGATGGTTTTGCCTGCACCACCTGCTGTGCTGCCCGCATTGACGGAATAGACCGGTGTGCTGGGCTTATTCACCCGTACAGAACTGGGCGAGCGGCGAAAGCCCATGTCGAGCAGTTCGGCCACACGCGCGTTACGTGATGATGAGGATGTGCCACCAAAGACGGTTGCAATCACCCGTTCATTGCCGCGTTCCGCCGAGGCCACAAGGTTGAAACCGGCAGCGCGGGTGTAGCCGGTTTTGATGCCATCGGCACCTTTGTAGGCCCCTAGAAGGCGACGGTTGGTGTTGGCAACCTGCCGCACGCCTGCGTCTGTCGATCTGCGCGAAAAGAGATTGTAATATTGCGGGTAGTCGTAAAGAACGTGCCGCCCCAGCGTCGACATGTCCCGTGCGGTGGACATATGGCCGGTTTCAGTTAGCCCATGGGCGTTTTTGAATGTCGTTCGGGTCATACCCAGCGCCTTGGCCGTGCGGTTCATGCGTCGGGCAAATTTGGCTTCGCTGCCGGAAAGCGCTTCGCCGATTGCGGTAGCAGCGTCATTGGCTGATTTTACCGATGCGGCACGGATCAGATATCGAAATGAAATCAGCTGACCCGCTTTAAGGCCAAGTTTTGAGGGCGGCTCGGCGGCGGCGTTTTTGCTGATACGCACTTTGGTATCGAGCGAGATTTCGCCTCTCTCGATTGCCTCAAATGCGATGTAGAGCGTCATCATTTTGGTCAGTGACGCGGGATGCAATCGGGTGTCGGCGTTGCGTGAATGCAAGACCTCGCCAGTGCGGGCATCCATCACGAATGCGGCATAGGGGGCTGCCATTGCGCTGATCGGAACGATGACCAACAACCAAAAAGCTGTGAATAGAAATAGACCCAAGCGGGCCGGCTGCACGCGCCGCACCTTCATGATAAACTGCCTTTTACTGCCTCAGAGCCGCCGATTTTTTCGACTGACCAAATTATTAAGGCGATGCTAGCACAGGTTGAATGTTGGATAAACCCATTGCTTGCAGGGTTTTGCATGTATTTGTTAAGGTGTTCCAACTACATCTAGCGGCTGCGTCAGCGGCGACCGCTAAAAGGGCGATTGTGGCGAAAATGGGGCAAGTCGAATCCGAGGAGGTTCATCACGGATCGCACTATTGGTTAAACGTGTCGATCAAGTTGGCCAATGCCCCCAGATCTGCCAACTCGGCAAATCGCGGATGATCCAAAGGTGCGTCGGCATGTTCGACGGCCCAGTTCAGCGCATGTGGCACCAAAACGCCCCAGCCCCCGGCATTGATCATTGGCACCACGTCCGAGCGGATTGAGTTCCCGACCATCATTCCAAATGCCGCGCCGTCGCCATGGCGGCTGAAAATATCGGTGTATTGCGCAGTGGTCTTGTCCGACACAATCTCAACCCCGTGAAACAATTCGCCCAAATCCGATTGCGCCAATTTGCGTTCCTGATCCAACAGATCGCCCTTGGTGACCAATATGACCGTGTGGTCGCCACGTGCCGCCTCAACGGCGTCACCTGCATGTGGCAGTAAGTCGACCGGGTGGCGCAGCATGTCACGGCCTGCGTCCAGCAATTGACTGATCACCGAGGCGGGAACCTGACCGTTTGTCACTTCAACGGCAGTTTCGATCATCGACAAAACGAAGCCTTTGACGCCAAATCCGTAATGTCCAAGGTTGCGGCGTTCGGACTCTAGCAGTCGGGCCATCAGGGTATCGCTGTCGGTGTAGTCCGCCAAAAGCTCGGCAAATCGTGATTGGGTCAGTTGAAAAACCCGTTCATTGTGCCAAAGCGTGTCATCGGCATCAAACCCTATACATGTCAGCTTAGGACACATGTTTGAAGGCCCCCCTCTTTTCTAAACAGTCAGACAAGTTATATAAGGCTTTCAAAGACTCAGTCTCTCATTAACTGCGGAACAGCAATGCGCATTGACCCTTACATGATGTCGGACGATTTTGGCGATGATGGCGACACGTCCATCCTGACCGACGTCAAACCGAAAACCAAGCGGCCGCCGCTTTATAAAGTGATGTTGCTGAATGATGATTTCACGCCGATGGAATTTGTCGTGCATGTGCTGGAGCGGTTCTTTGGTCTGAACCATGCACAGGCGTTCGAGATTATGTTGACGGTGCATAAAAAAGGACTGGCCGTGGTCGGGGTCTTTAGTCATGAGATCGCCGAGACCAAGGTGGCGCAGGTGATGGACTTTGCAAGGCGCCATCAGCACCCGCTGCAATGCACTATGGAAAAAGAAGAATAGATCCGTGACGGATGCGCGCTTGTCTCTGGCCCTTGATGAGGGTGGTTTGGCGTGGCCTGGCAAAGGTCGGATCGCGATAGTTGAACCGAAACCGGATGCGGCTTTGGACGGTGTGCCGCGCGACCGGGTGCAGGTTATTCAAGGATTCAAACCGGATCACGACGCCTTTGTTGCGCGCGGGATTGATTGCGCTGTGGCCCCTGATGGGCGGTATGCCGCAACCTTGATATCTTTGCCGCGGGCCAAGGCCCAGGCGCGCGCTATGATCGCGCAGATGCTGAAAGTGACAGACGGTATTGTGGTCATTGACGGGCAAAAAACCGATGGCGTTGACAGCCTGCTACGCGACATGCGCAAACGGGCGGATGTGATGGGGCAGATCTCCAAAGCGCATGGCAAGTTGTTTTGGCTATCTGCGCCAAGTGATGCATTCGCTGATTGGCAACGGGGCCCGGAACTGACGTCGGGCGGGTTTTGGACGGCACCGGGTGTGTTTTCAGCCGACGGCATTGACCCGGCGTCCGAGATGCTGGCGCAGGCGTTGCCGCGTAAGCTGGGTCGCAGCGTGGCGGACCTGGGTGCCGGATGGGGATATTTGTCGGCGCATATCCTGACCCGTGATGGTGTTGAAGCTGTGCATTTGGTAGAAGCAGAACACATGGCGCTGGAGTGCGCGCGCCACAATGTCACCGATCCACGCGCGCAGTTTCACTGGGCTGATGCAACCAACTGGAAAGCGCCAGGGCAGATAGACACAGTGGTGATGAACCCGCCTTTTCACACCGGTCGCGCCGCAGATCCATCACTGGGTCAGGCATTCGTTGCGTCCGCAGCCCGTAACCTTGCGCCGCAAGGCCAGCTTTACATGGTTGCAAACCGGCACTTGCCCTACGAAGCCACGCTTGCCGCCAGCTTTGCCAAAGTGACGGAATTGGGCGGCAATGGCCGCTTTAAGCTGCTGCATGCAACGCGACCCACTCGCAAACGTCGGTAAAGCCGATTAAACTGGGCCAAATTCACAAGGATCCTGCATGTCATTTTCGATCACCGGTAAGACCGCCATTGTCACGGGGGCCGCCAATGGTATTGGCCTCGCGATTGCGCGACAGTTTGCGGATAAAGGGGCAAATGTCATGTTTGCCGATATGGACGAGAAAAAGCTGATCGAAGAATTGGGCGCGCAGCTGGACGAAGGCAACGTGCGTTTCTTTGCCGGTGATCTACGTCAAAGACTGACCATCGCCAATTTGGTATCTGCAACCATCGACGCGTTTGACCGTGTTGATATTTTGGTAAACGCATCGCGTCAGGTGATGACGACAGAGGCGCTGAACGTCGAGGATACATCAGTTGAGGTCTTGCTTCAGCAAAATGTAATGACAGCTTTGCACCTGTCGCAACAGGTGGCCCGCCGCATGATAAAACAGGGCGAAGGAATTGAGGAAGGTTCATTGGGGTCTATTGTAAACTTAAGCTCGATCGCAGCGCGCCAGACACGGCCTGAGCTTTTGGGCTATTCGGTCGCAATGGCGGCGCTCGATCAAATGACCCGTTCGCTGGCCGTATCTTTGGCACCACACCGGATCAGGGTGAATGCAGTAGCCTTTGGATCCGTGATGAGCGCGTCATTGCAATCGTCGATGAGCGAACATGTCGAATGGCGCGACGATATTCTGGAACAGACGCCTTTGGGCCGGATTGCGCCGCCATCCGAGCTGGCGGATGCGGTTCAGTTCCTTGCCGCGGAAAGCTCTGGGTTCATGACGGGTGAGATTGTGACCATTGATGGTGGTCGCAGCCTTTTGGATGCAGTGACGATCCCGGCCCACTGACTTTTGCGCCTCAGCAACCCGGGAAACCCACAACTAAATTAACGAAGGTCACAGAATGTCCCCAGACTTTGAAGCCGAAAAAAACCGCGCCGCCGCATGGTTCCGCGATTTACGCAACCAGATTGTCGCCGCATTCGAAACGTTGGAATCCGGGCATGACACCGGCCCCAAATCGCAGGATGCAGCCGGAACATTCGACGTATCGGAAACCAAACGCAGCAGCGATGATGGATCAGATGCGGGCGGTGGATTGATGAGCGTGATGCGCGGCGGCCGTGTGTTTGAAAAAGTGGGCGTCAACATTTCTACAGTTTACGGCACATTGGGCGAACGGGCGCAGATGGCGATGGCATCCCGCAAGGGCATCCCCGGTATGGCGGATGACCCGCGGTTCTGGGCGTCCGGCATTTCGCTGGTGGCGCATATGCAAAACCCGCATGTGCCTGCGGTTCATATGAACACGCGGATGTTCTGGACGCCGCATGCATGGTGGTTTGGTGGCGGGTCGGACCTGAACCCTTGTATCGAATATGCAGATGACACCGCGCATTTTCACGAGGTCCAGAAACAGCATCTTAATCCGCATGGGGACGACATTTATCCGCGTCTCAAAGATTGGGCGGATGAATATTTCTACATCCCGCATCGCAATCGCGCACGCGGAGTTGGCGGTGTTTTCATGGATGACCATTGCACTGGCGATTGGGAGGCTGATTTTGCGCTGACACAGGATCTGGGTCGCGCCTTTCTACCGGCATTTGTACCGCTCGTCGAAAAGCGCCGGCCCCAGGATTGGTCAGAGGCGGACAAGGATGCGCAATTGGTGCATCGCGGGCTCTATGCGGAATATAATCTGGTCTATGATCGCGGAACGAAATTCGGTCTGGAAACCGGGCATGATGCCAATGCGGTTTTGATGAGCTTGCCACCCATGGCGAAATGGGTCTGAAGCGTTTTGCATTAATGCCAGTCGAAAAAGCCTGATCCGGCGCGTTCCAATAGTTCCTGGGCCAGTTCCGTGCCCATCCGTGACCCGTCGCTGACAGGGCCGGACCGCTTGCCTGCAATGGCCTCTGATCCGTCGGGGCGTAACACTTCTCCGCGCAAATTCAACGTATCGCCATCCAGTTCGGCTAGACCTGCAATCGGCGTCTGGCAGGACCCGTCCAGGTGCAACAGAAACGCGCGCTCGGCGATAAGCCGTGCGCCGGTGTCTTTGTCGTGAATTGCCGCCAGCATCTCAGCGGTGTTGCGATCATCCGCACGCCGTTCGACCCCGATTGCGCCTTGGGCTACGGCGGGCAGCATGTCGGCAGGATCAATGGGCGTGGCGGGCACGTCGGGTATTTCAAGGCGATTCAATCCCGCTGCCGCGAGGAATGTGCATTCCGCAACGCCGCCTGCCAGTTTTTTCAGCCGGGTCTGCACGTTGCCGCGAAATTCTACGACCTGTAAATCGGGACGCCTGTAAAGTAGCTGAGCTTTGCGCCGCAAGCTGGATGTCCCGACCACCGCTCCTTTGGCCAATTCAGTGATTGACGCCAAGGTGGGCGACACAAATGCATCGCGCACGTCTTCGCGGGGCAGGTAGGTGTCCAGCAATAGACCACCTGGCTGCAGGGTTGGCATGTCTTTCATTGAATGCACGGCGATATCAATTTTGCCTGCCAGCAGCTCGTCTTCTATTTCGCGGGTGAACAGACCCTTGCCGCCAATATCCTTTAGGGCGCGATCCTGTATTTTGTCGCCTGTCACTGCAATGACGATGATCTCAAACGCATCGTGCGGCAGATCAAAGGCAGCGGCCAGACGGCTGCGGGTCTCGACCGCCTGTGCCAAAGCCAAAGGTGATCCACGGGTGCCGATTTTCAATGGCGATGTCGGTGAGGGAAAGGTCAATGTCATGATGCTCTTCTTATGCGCGTCAAATTGGCCTGACAAGCTGGTTCGCCTTGACAAGCTGCGCGCAGCCAGAGACCTAACTGCAACCAAAGTGAGGAAGATCATGGCTTCGACAAAAACCATTTTGCGCGCATTGGCTGGCGAGACCCTGGAAACGCCACCCATCTGGATGATGCGACAGGCCGGGCGCTATCTGCCGGAATACCGTGCGACACGGGCCAAGGCAGGCGACTTTTTGTCGCTGTGCTATAATCCCGACCTGGCCGCCGAAGTGACGTTGCAGCCGATCCGGCGCTACGGGTTTGACGCCGCCATTCTGTTTGCGGATATTTTGTTGTTGCCACAGGCGCTGGGCGCGGATCTTTGGTTTGTAACAGGCGAAGGCCCGCGGCTGAGCACTGTCACTACCCAAGCCGATTTCGATAAATTGGGCCCGGTCAGCGACATTCACGAAACGCTGAACCCGATTTACGAGACAGTGCGCATATTGACGCGCGCCTTGCCCGCCGAGACAACATTGATCGGCTTCGCCGGCGCGCCCTGGACCGTTGCCACCTATATGATCGCGGGTCGTGGCACGCCCGATCAGGGGCCAGCCCATGCGCTGAGACAAGAAAATACAGCCCTGTTTGAAGCGCTTCTGGCGCGGATTACAGCAGGCACCGTCGAATATCTTTCTGCGCAGATCGAGGCAGGTGCCGAAGTTGTCAAACTATTTGACAGCTGGGCCGGATCGCTGAAAGGCGATGACTTTGAAAAATACGCGTTGCTGCCTGCAAGACAGATCACGACGGCTCTGAAAGAGCGGCACCCGCAGATACCGGTGATCGGTTTCCCGCGTGAGGCGGGGGAGAAATACATCGGTTTTGCCAAGGCAACCGGGGTGGATTGCGTGGCGCTGGACAATTCTGTCAGCCCTGACTGGGCGGCTGCGAATGTGCAGACCGACGGCTGCGTGCAGGGCAATCTGGCGTCCCGACATATGGTGACGGGCGGACAGGATTTGGTGGATGAAACCCGCGCGATTAAACGCGCTTTTTCGGATGGTCCGCATATCTTTAATCTGGGCCACGGGATCACGCCCGATGCGGATCCCGAAAACGTGCAATTGATGATTGATACGGTCCGAGGCGCCTGAGGCAACTTTTGTCCCTTGACGCCACCAGCCCTCTGGCATAGTCGGATCGCCGATGGCGTGGTAGCTCAGTCGGTTAGAGCGAACGACTCATAATCGTTAGGTCGGTGGTTCAAGTCCACCTCACGCCACCATCTTTCCCTTTTATGAGTGGGGTCGTTTTCAAGCGGCGTTTGCATCTTGTGTCGTGGGTCGGTTGGTTGTGGCGGCAATTGAACCATTGCTGACCGTTCGGATCCCGTCGGAAATGACCAACCGATAGTTACAAACGTGGGTGACAAGGGGGTGTATCTGAACTAGCAATTTAACATGAACGAACAAGTCTTAGTCTGCACGTTGTGCAGATCGGCGGGTCATCAGGGAGAAAACACATGATCATATCACGCAAGATATTTTTGAATATGGCGGGTGCGGCGGCACTTGCGATGGGCTTTGGTGTGTCGCCAGCTGCCGCCCAGGAGGTCACTTTGCGTCTGCACCAGTTCCTGCCTGCGCAGGCCAACGTGCCAAAGCTGGTGCTGGACGTTTGGGCCGACAAGATCGAAGCGGCCAGCGAAGGTCGCATCAAGATTGAGCGGTATCCGTCGATGCAGCTGGGGGGCCGTCCACCTGAATTGATGGATCAGGCGATTGATGGCGTGGCAGACATTGTCTGGACTGTCGTGGGCTACACGCCCGGGCGTTACCCATCGACCGAAGTGTTCGAATTGCCCTTTATGATGACGAACGCCCGCGCGGCCAGCCGTGCCTATTGGGAAATGTTTGAAAAACACATGAAAGACAGCGAGTTTAAGGATGTTCACATTCTTGGAACTTGGGTCCACGGGCCGGGCCTGATCCACGCCAACAAAGAGGTGCGCAAACCATCTGATATGGAAGGTCTGAAAATTCGCGGCGGATCGCGATTGGCAAATGCCTTGCTGGAAAAAGTGGGCGCCACGCCGGTCGGCATGCCGGTGCCAGCTGTACCAGAAGGATTGTCCAAAGGGGTCATCGACGGCACCACAATCCCATGGGAAGTGACCGCCGCGTTGAAAGTGCCGGAACTGGTCAGCAACCACACTGAGTTTTCGGGCAACGCGCTTTATGTTCTGACCTTCGTTCTGGCGATGAACAAAGACCGTTATGACGCCCTGCCTGATGATCTTAAGAAAGTTGTTGATGATAACTCGGGCCTTGAGTTTTCTGTCTTTGCGGGTGGTACGCAGGAAGATTCAGATATCCCTGCACGCAAACTCGCTGCAGATCGCGGCAACAACATTGTGACGCTCACCGAAGAAGAAACAGCCGAATGGAAAGCTGTGTCAGAACCGATTTATGCGGAATGGGTTGCCGAGATGGACGCCAAAGGCATCGACGGTCAGGCACTGATCGACGAAGCCCGTATGCTGATCGAAAAATACACCGACTAATTCCGGTGCTATGAACCTGCGGTTGCCAGTTTCGGAAGCCGCAGGTTTACCCCCCCTCGACACAATCGGAGTATGTCATGCATCGCCTGATGAACTGGCTGGCACGTATAACAGCGTTAATCGGCGGTCTGATCCTGCTTTTGATAATACTGCTGACCACACTTTCGATTATTGGTCGCACGCTGAACAAAATGATGCATTCGGACACGGCAGAATCCCTTTTGGGCGGCATTGCGCAAAAGATTCTCGATCTTGGTGTTGGCGAAATAAACGGCAACTACGAATTGCTGGAGGCAGGCGTCGCTTTCGCGATATTCTCATTTTTTCCGATTTGCCAACTGGCTGGCGCGCACGCCACCGTGGATGTGTTCACCTCGTTTTTGTCAGCGCGCGCCAACCGGGCTATCGCTGCATTCTGGGAGGTCGTGCTGGCGGCTGCGCTGATTTTGATCAGTTGGCGGCTGTTCGAAGGTATGCAAAGATATATCGGCAATGGTGAGACGACATTGTTTCTGCAATTCCCGGTGTGGTGGGCTTATGCAGCCAGCTTTGCCGCGTCGGTGGTGACCTGCATTGTGGCGGTCTATTGCGCGGTGATGCGCGTCGGCGAAAGCGTCACCGGACAAAAACGCCTTTTTGCGTCATAAGGACCTGAGCGTGTGAGCAATCTAGAACTCGGCTTTTGGTCATTTCCGATCCTTCTGATTATGGTGCTGTTGCGCGCGCCGATTGGGTTGGCCATGCTGCTGTGCGGCTTTGGCGGCTGGTATTTTGCGATGGGTGGCAACCCCAATGTGCTGCTGGCCAAGCTAAAATCGGAAACCTACACAACCTTTTCCAGCTATTCTCTGTCGATCATTCCGATGTTCCTGCTGATGGGGCAATTTGCGACACTTTCGGGCATGTCATCGGCGCTGTTCAAAGCCGCCGAAAGCTTTCTGGGCCACCGCAGGGGCGGGGTTGCGATGGCTGCAGTAGGGGCCTGCGCCGGGTTTGGCGCGATATGCGGATCGTCACTGGCGACGGCGGCGACGATGTCGAAAGTTGCACTGCCCGAGTTGCGGCGCTTTGGCTATTCGGGCGGTTTTTCGACGGCGACACTGGCTGCCGGTGGCACCCTGGGCATTTTGATCCCGCCGTCGGTTATTTTGGTGATCTACGCGATCATCACCGAGCAAAATATCGCGAAACTGTTCCTTGCAGCCTTCATTCCGGGCATTCTGGCTGCCATTGGCTATATGATCACGATCTCGATCTATGTCCGGCTATACCCAAAATCCGCGGGCACGCGCGCACCTGTTCCGATGGCGGAACGCTGGGTCGCTTTGGGTGCGACATGGCCGGTGCTATTGATCTTTGGTGTGGTTGTGGGCGGTATTTATCTGGGATGGTTCACCCCGACCGAAGGATCGGCCATTGGTGCTGCTGGCACCGGCATTGCGGCGCTGCTGTCGGGTAGCTTGAACTGGTCAGGTATCCGCGAAAGCCTGCTGGGCACAGCCAAGACAACGGCGATGATCTTTTTCATTGTTTTGGGTGCCGGGTTCTACAACAGCTTTCTGGCGCTGTCGGGGGTGCCGCAGTTTATGGCAGATTGGGTGCTGACACAGGGCTTTAGCCCGTGGTTTGTGCTGTCGATCATATTGGTGTTCTATCTGGTGTTCGGGTGCCTGATGGACAGCCTGTCGATGATCCTGCTGACGGTGCCGATCTTCTTTCCGGTGATTTCTGCGATGGATTTTGGCCTCACGCCCGAACATGTGGCGATCTGGTTTGGCATTCTGGTCCTGATCGTGGTCGAGGTTGGCTTGATCACACCTCCGGTGGGCATGAACCTGTTCATCATCAATGCAATGGACCGCGAAACCCCGATCACTGAGACATATAAGGCGGTGATGTTTTTTGTGGGTTCTGACATTGTGCGCGTCGTCATTTTGGTCATGTTCCCGGCGATCACGTTGTTTTTGTTGCCGGGATAGCGCCAGTTAACCCTCTGCGTCGTGCGCGACTGCCGCTTGCGCGGCTGCGCTGTACACCGCAGTATCGGGGCAGGGTTTAGTATTGATCCGGGGGGGACAGATGACCAGCATTGCAACCAACGCCGCCAGCTATTTTGTTGATCGCCACCTAGCCGAAGGGCGGGGCGAAAAACTGGCATATGTCGAGGCAGGGACCGGCCGCACGCTGAGTTATGCGCAATTGGCCGAAAGGTCTGACCTTGTCGCGGGCGCCTTTGTTGCAGCGGATATTCGGGCTGAAGAGCGGGCGGCGATGCTGATTCTTGACCGGATCGAATTCCCGCAAATTTTCTGGGGCGCGTTGAAATGCGGTGTCCTGCCGGTACCGCTCAACACGTTGCTGACGGCTGATGTCTATGATGTCATCCTGCGCGATTGCCGCGCGTCGATCCTGTTTGTGTCACAGCCATTATGGGACGTGGTCGCGCCGGTGATCCAGGACAATCCCTATCTGCGCCAAGTGGTCATTATCGCGGATGAGGCTGTGGCTGGCGCGAAAACATTCGACGCGTTTATGCAAAGCGCGCAACCCCAAACGACCCAGGCCGCCCCGGCTGATGCAGTTGCGTTCTGGCTTTATTCGTCCGGCTCCACCGGGCAGCCAAAGGGTGTGCACCACGTACATTCCAGCCTCAAGGCGACATCGGATAGCTATGGCGCGCGGGTGCTTGGGATCAAGGAAAGCGACAGGGTTCTGTCCGCGGCCAAACTGTTCTTTGCCTATGGGTTGGGCAATGCGATGACGTTCCCCATGGCTGTTGGGGCGACCACGATCCTGTTTTCGGGCAGGCCAACGCCAACTGACATGATAGGCGCGATGAACACGCATCAGCCCAGTATTTTTTGCGGCGTGCCGACGCTATATGCGGCGATGGTTGCGGAAATGGACAGCACGGGCGCGCCCGACGCACCGCTGCGGGTCTGTATCTCTGCGGGCGAGGCATTGCCCGAAGACGTCGGCACCAGATGGCAGGCTCATACGAATGTCGAAATTCTGGATGGTGTCGGATCAACCGAAATGCTGCATATCTTTTTGTCCAACCGTCCCGGCGATGTTGTTTATGGCACGTCCGGCCTTGCTGTTCCGGGCTATGACTTGCGTTTGCTCGACGAAGAAGGGGCCGAGGTCGGGACCGGCGAAATTGGCGAATTGCTGGTGAACGGGGCATCTGCGGCCCAGGGCTATTGGAACCAGCGCAGCAAAAGCCGCGCAACATTCGAAGGAGTGTGGACGCGCACGGGTGACAAATACGAAAAGCGTGGCGATGGCCGCTTTGTCTACTGTGGGCGCACCGATGATATGTTCAAAGTTTCTGGCATTTGGGTGTCGCCTTTTGAAGTTGAGCAGGCGCTTGCCAGCCACCCCGCAGTATTGGAGGCGGCCGTTGTCGCAGGGCGCGACGCACACGGATTGGAAAAGCCGAAAGCGTTTATTGTCTGCCAGGGGGACGCGCCAAAGGGATTGGACGAAACGCTGAAAGCTTACGTCAAGGAAAAGATTGGCAATTGGAAGTACCCGCGTTGGATCGAAATCGTCGACGATTTGCCAAAAACTGCGACGGGCAAAATTCAGCGTTTTAAACTACGCGGTGATGCGTAGCCCGGTGCGATTGAGGTGATCGGTCGAGCGCAGACGATTCCACCGGGGCGGCAACAAAAAAAGGCCACGCAATGCGCGGCCTTTTCTTAGATTTCTGAAACGGTTTTTTTATGTCCAGGCCATCCGTGCCGGGTGGTATTCGAAACCAATATGGTGTCCGGCACCGACCAGACCCTCGCGGGTGTGGTTGTACAGCGAACGCCAGTAAGGTTGGATCGTCACTCCCTCGTCCTGGATCATCGCCTGACCCTCTTTCATGATCGCGCGGCGCTTTTCGACATCGGCAGTTGCCAATGCCTTTTCCAGCAGCGCATCGAAATCAGCATTGGCCCAGCCAAATTCATTCCATGCTTCACCTGACCGGTAAGCCAGTGCCCAGATCTGTACGCCCAGCGGACGCGAGTTCCAGTTGGTTGACGAGAAAGAGTATTTCACCCAGTCATTCCAGAACGTGGAACCCGGCAGAATAGTCCGTTTGACATTGATACCAGCGTCGCGCAATTGCGCGGCAACGGCGTCGGTGGTGTCTTTGCGCCACGCATCGTCGATTGAGAACAATTCATGCTCAAAATCGGCCATCCCGGCTTCTTCCATCAAAGCCTTGGCACCGGCAGGATCTACCGTACGTGGGGGCAGTTCTGCGTATTCGGGGTGCATTGGGCCAACATGGTGGTTTTCGGCAGGCAGGCCGCGACCTGCATAGCCCAGTTCCAACAGAACGTTGTTGTCGACGGCCATTGCAAGGGCCTGACGCACGCGTTTGTCTTCGTAGGGGCGTTTGCCATCCACTTCGGCCAACTGGTTGGGGCGGATCACGATTGTCGCACCAGTTGCGATGCTGTTTTCAACCCAGCCATCGAGTGTCCCGAAGAGGTCAATAAATTCGCCCTCGATCGAGTAGGTCATGTCGATTTCTTCGGCCTCAGCCGCCGCAATGAACGCCGACGGATCGGTGCCGTAGTCGATATACTCCAGACGGTCGATGTATGGCCCGCCATAAACTTCGGTGCCCCACCATGTATGGTCTGGGTTCTTGACCAAAACGGCCTTGACGCCCACTTCCAGCGATTCTGGCAGGTAAGCGCCAGTGCCGATTGGGTTTTCCAGCATCGTGTCTGCGTCGAAAGAGCTGTGAACGACAGCGGCAGGATAATCTGCCATACCCGGGATCAATGTAATGTCGGGACGTGGCAGTGCCAGTTTCACTGTGTGGCTGTCCACAACGGTGATTGACCCTTCGATCGCCTGACCCGTGGCATCATCAATCAACGTGGCGAAACGTCCGGCCATCGAGTTACCTTCGAGACCTTTGTCGCACCAGCGGGTGATGTTGTTGGCGATGTCATCGGCGGTAAAGTCATCGCCGTTGTTCCACTTGACGCCTTTGCGGACGTTCAATGTGTATTCGGTTGCGTCGTCATTGATTTCCCAGCTTTCCAGCAGGGCAGGGGTGAAAGTACCGTCATTCTCCCAGATTGCCATATACTCCAGCCAGCCGCGCGAGAAGTTGGCGATCTGTGACCAATCATATGTGCGTGGATCTTTCAGGGCACGCACTTCTTGTTGGCAGCGCACGGTGCCGCCTTCTTTGTGGCCATCAGCGTGGGCCGGTGCTGGCATTCCCAGCATGGCATAAGCGGTTGCGGTCGTGGCGCCGAAAGCACTGGCAATGGCCAGAAACTCGCGACGGTTCACAGGATCGTTGCCAACTTTGGCAGCTGAATCCACCACGGACTTGGGCAAAGGTTTGCCCGTACGTGTGAAAAATGTCATGATCTTCCTCTCTGTTGGTACGAATGTTGGATTGCCCCGTTCGCACATAGTGTCGAACAATTGTCCGACTTGGTGATGCAGTTGCTCTGCGTTTGTTAGTCCCGTTCTAGAGGGAACGCCTGATTGTCAGCGATTGAAGCGGGCCACGTCAACCCCGGGGTGGCGTGAACACCCGCAGATGTTATCGCTTCGCCAATTATTCTTCGGGAATTTCAGCCAATACAGCGGATCGGTTCAGTTGTTCTGAAATGGTGAAGACTACCTGTGCGAAATAGTGCTTCTTGTGCACTGGGATACCTCTGTTCCGGCAGCGTCATTGCAGTACGTAAAAATGTCGGAAATGACGGTATGCGCTGTCGGATGCCAAGGGGTCGCTTTGTTGAAGTGGCGACTTCATCCCCCGTAATTATAACGCCGGAAGATCGATTGCGGATCACAAAACAGCTTTTTCGCGATTTCGTTTTTTTTGGAAATTTTTCTGATCGGCTGTGTCGTCGCCATCACCACAGGAAAACGCCGGTAAAATCTGCACACTTGTCGTCTGATTCTTCGCTTTCCGGATGCCGTCAGACGAAGGCTGGCAATTCTTTGGAAACGGATCGTTCGCGTTGAGGAAAATCAGAAGTCAGCCGTCACACCAGGTAGGTTCAGCGACTTAATCAAATCGCGCAATTCCTGTCTGGCGGCGACGTTTGATATGTTCAGTTGTTTGACGCCAATATCCTTGAGATCCAGCAACGTCAGGCCGCGCGGGAAAAGTTCGCGGAATACCACGCGTTCACTGAAACCCGGCGCAATTCGAAATCCAATTCGCTTGGACAGGTTGTTGATGGCGCGTTCCATCTTTTCTTTGTTGACCATGCGTTGCGCGCCCATTCGGTTGCGCACGACGATCCAGTCAATCGGGGCAAGACCGGCTTGGGCACGCAGTTGGCGTGCGTTCCAGACCATTTCAGAATAGACCGATGGCCCCAGAATAATATCGCCGGTCTCATCAATGCGGGCCAACAAGTCAAAGTCGATGAAACTGTCGTTCAGCGGCGTGATCAGCGTGTCGGCAAGCGAATGCGCCACCTGACTAAGACGCGTGTGCGAACCGGGGCAATCAATCAGAATAAAGTCGCTGTCCGGTTCCAGCGTGGCGACGGCAGCCGACAACCTGTGGTCATAGATATTCTCGCCCGGCTTCAGGCTTTCGGCGGCGATTTCAGGCAATTCATGTACATCAGGGGTGGGCAGAGTGATTTGCGCTTTTTGCAGGAATGATTTGCGGTTCTCAACATAGCGACCAAACGTCCGTTGGCGCAGATCCAGATCAAGCGCGCTAACCTTGTGCCCCATGCGCACCAAAGCAGTTGCAACATGCATTGAAACGGTGGATTTTCCGGCACCACCCTTTTCATTTCCAACGACGATGATGTGCGCCATAATCCGTCCCCATTTTATCGCCGATTCTTCGCGATTTTCTTCTGAGTGCCACTATATGTTGGGGCAGAGCAATTGGGAAGTGTCACAGGTAGCAGTTTTTCGCGATTTTGGCCCCTGTTCGCGGTTTCGAAGACGCCACACCCTGTAGTTGAATGTTGTCACAGACGAAAACAGGCGCGGACCGCTGCCCACGCCTGCAATCTGAATAGCAATGTAGGTCCGTCCTAAAAGCCAAGACCTGCGTATTTGTTTTTGAACTTGGACACGCGACCGCCAGTGTCCATCAGGCGCGACGTGCCGCCGGTCCAGGCAGGGTGAACAGAGGGGTCGATGTCCAGCGACAGTTGATCGCCTTCTTTGCCCCAGGTCGATTTCATTTCCAGGATCGTGCCGTCGGTCATTTTGACGTTGATCGTGTGATATTCGGGATGTGTATCGGTTTTCATAGTCCCGCTCCTTACGCCTGTGCGCCCGACTTGGGCTTATAATGAGAGTTTTCGACAATCCGTGCAGATTTACCACGGCGGCTGCGCAGGTAGTACAGTTTCGCGCGCCGTACACGGCCACGGCGGACCACGGTGATACTGTCAATGTTGGTCGAATGCAGCGGGAACACACGTTCCACACCTTCGCCAAACGAGATTTTGCGAACGGTGAACGACCCGGCGATGCCATGGCCATTGTTGCGGGCAATACACACACCTTCGTAGTTCTGTACGCGGGTGCGGGTGCCTTCGGTGACTTTAAAGCCGACGCGGATGGTGTCTCCGGCGCGGAAGTCGGGGATGTCTTTCCCCAAAGCGGCGATTTGCTCCGCTTCGATTTGTGCGATCAGGTTCATCTGACGCGTCTCCTTTGATGCTCGTGGTTGATCCACGAAGGTGTTGTGCCGGGGGTATCCCCCGTGCGACGATTTGCGCGTTCCAGAGCTTCCGGTTGGTGGGTCGGGTTCGCCGCAGCGCCCGCCGGGAGGTATCAACATCATTCCTTAGGTATTTCATTGCCTGCAAACACAGACAGGTCCAGCATCACAAAAGCGATTCCGAACCAGCGCGGTATAGGCGGGATTAAGGGACGGATCAAGGGGGCTATGGCCTGCGTAACAGCGGGCCCGAGTTTACCTTGCACCTCGGACATGAAAGTATTGATCCAATGACACGGAACTATTCCAAATTCCTTCTGCCCAACCAGTCTGCGGTACCGCAGTCGCGTCCAGTTTCGACAATCGAATCGCTGGGCTGGCAGCCTTATTTCGCGCAGCAAACCAGCGTCGATGAGATCGAGCAACATCCGCCGGCCCGTGTGGTCGAAGTCCACCGGAATGGTCTGCATATCGTAGGTAATGACGTCGATGCGCTGTTGCCGCCCAATGCGGACGCAACGGTTGGCGATTGGGTGATGTACGATGCGGCTCAGCCGTCACTCAGTCGGGTGCTTGAGCGTAAAAGCCTGGTGAAACGGCGCGCACCGGGTACGGACCGTCAGGTGCAATTGATCGCGGCCAATATCGACACTGGTTTTATTGTCACATCGTGCAATCAGGATTTCAACGTCGCCCGTTTGGAACGCTACATCGCCCTGGCGTTTGAGGCTGACATTACCCCGGTGATTGTCCTGACCAAGACGGACCTGAGCGACAGTGTCCAGGCCTATGTCGATCAGGCCCGTGCGATATCCGAATTAGTTGACGTCGTTGCCATGGATGCCCGCGCGGATGAGCCTGCGTCGAAGCTGTCGCACTGGTGCAAGCGGGGCAAGACGGTCGCCTTTTTAGGGTCATCCGGTGTCGGAAAGTCGACATTGACCAATGCATTGGCCGGCTCGCAATCCATCGAAACGCAAGCGATGCGCACAGATGATGCCAAGGGACGTCACACGACGACGCGGCGGCAGTTGCATGTCGTGCCCAGCGGATGTGTTGTGCTGGATACGCCCGGCATGCGTGAGTTGCAGATGACAGATGCAGCGTCCGGGATTGGTGATCTTTTTGCCGATCTGCATGATTTGGCGGGGCAGTGCAAATTCAACGATTGCCGGCACCTGACAGAACCCGGATGCGCCGTTCTAAAGGCCGTTGAATCAGGGGACGTCGATGATGCGCGCATGCGACGCTGGCAAAAGCTGGTGGCGGAAGAGGCGTTTAATTCGGCCACTCTGGCCGAGCGACGATCCAAAGATAAATCGTTTGGCAAGATGGTGCGCACGATCCAGAAACGAAACAAGAAATGACATTGCAAAGAATGGCCGAGGGCTTTGGTTGCTAAGGCTTGTCAGCCAACTGCGCCCATAGATCAGGGCGTCTTTCGCGGGTCAGTTCTTGCGACCTCTCATGGCGCCATTTGGCGATTTTTCCATGGTCGCCAGACATCAACACGTCGGGTACATCGCGGCCCTGCCATGTGGCGGGCTTGGTGAACTGCGGATGCTCCAGCATTCCGTTTGAATGGCTTTCCTCGACAGCACTTTGGGCATTTCCCAACACGCCGGGTAACAAACGCACGGTGGCGTCGATCATCGCCTGGGCTGCGATTTCGCCGCCCGTCATCACGAAATCACCCAGCGAGATCTCTTGCACATTGTAATGATCAAGCACTCGTTCATCGACCCCCTCAAACCGTCCGCAGAGCATCGTCACGCCATCGCAGCGGGCCAGATCGCGGGCCATTGCCTGATCAAACCGGCGACCGCGCGGCGACATGTACAAGATCGGCCAACGCCCATGCGCGTGGGCTTGGGCGGCTTCGATTGCCGGGCCGACGACATCGGCGCGCAGGACCATGCCCGCCCCGCCACCGGTCGGTGTGTCATCTACATTGCGGTGTTTGCCAACGCCAAAATCGCGCAGATTGTGAGTGTGGAGCTGCCATAACCCGTCCGTCAGTGCCTTGCCTGTCAGGCTGGCGCCCAGAACGCCGGGAAAGACGTCCGGGAACAGGGTGATCATCCGCGCTTGCCATACCCCGGCCAGCGTTTCATCCGCGTCCATCAGGGACCGGGGCTGAAGCGTCGGGCGCAGGGTTTTGCGTCCGTGGGATTTGGGGGCGTCGGCCATCGCGGGTTAAAGAACCCCGTCTGGCGGGTCGGCAATAATGCGCCCTTTGGCCAGATCAACCGTTGGCACCGCGACCAGGGTAAACGGCAGCAAAACCGTCGCGGAACTACCGGGTTGTTGCACCTCTAACAGGTCCGCCGCACCGTGGTTTTGCACGGATTTGACCCGACCGATCAGCGTGCCGCCAGTATCCAGCACTTCAAGCCCTACCAGATCCGCGTGGTAGTATTCATCGTCGGGCAGGGATGGCAGCTGATCACGGGTGGCAAACAGTTGCATGCCCTTGAGCGCGTCGGCGGCGTCTTTGTCGTCGATACCAACGACGCGCGCGACAAAGCCGTTTTTCATGGGCCGAATGATGGCCAGGGTCAAATCGCGTGTGCCGTCTTCGTTTGTCAGCGGGCAGTAGGTTTCAATATCCTCCGGTGTGGCGCAAAAGCTTTTGATCCGGACTTCGCCGCGCACACCATAAGAACCGGCGATGGCGCCTACGCAAATCTTATCTGTCATTGCAGCAATTCCGATCCAATACAGATGGTTCCGGTCCATTCGCCTTCGCCCGCTTTGCATTCGGCACGGGTGTTGGCCTGTTCATATTTCACACCGGCAAAAAACCCAAGGCTCAGGACAACAACGGTCCGGATTAATCTGAACATTGGCAAGGCCCCGAGATGCAAAAACAAAAACGCTGCGCCCATTGTGAAGGCGCAGCGCGGGATTTGTCCAGTGCGGCAAGTGATCGAAGCGACCTAATTGCCGTACGGGAATTGGTCCGCTTTATTCGGCGGCTGCTTCTTCTGCGGCGGGTTCAGCCGCTGGTTCTGGTGCCGGGGCTGCCGCGGCTTCTGCTGCTGCGGCGGCCTTGGCTGCTTTTTCTTCCACGCGGTCGGTGGCTTTCTTGCCGGGTGTGCCTTTTTTCGGGTTGTTACGCTCGGTCTTTTCTTTGACACCAGCGGCTTCCAGCATGCGGGCGATCCGGTCGGTTGGCTGCGCGCCATGGCCCAACCAGTACTGAACACGTTCGATGTCCATTTTTACGCGATCTTCGCTGTCTTTGGG
>JBAUHN010000401.1:0-5260 GCA_049680295.1 Sulfitobacter sp. | reverse complement strand
AACCGAACGTCTTCGCGGCGCACTGTTGCGGCGCCAATTCCATCATCTTTGGGCATGGTTATCCTCCCTTAATTTTTGTTACTCGGCTGCGATGGCGGAAACATCTTGTCCAGACGCGGCCATGATCGCTTTGACGATGTTGTGATAGCCTGTGCAACGGCAGATGTTGCCTTCGAGGTGCTCACGGACCTCCGTCACAGTCGGCTTGGGATTTTCTTTCAACAAGGCGGCCGCAGTCATCACCATGCCCGGCGTGCAGAAACCGCACTGAAGGCCATGATGATCCTGAAACGCTTGCTGGATCACGTTAAGCGAGCCGTCCGCGTTGGCCTGCCCTTCGATGGTGGAAACCTCGGCCCCATCAGCCTCGGCTGCGAACATCGTGCAGGATTTCACCGGGCGCCCGTTCACATGCACCACACAGGCACCGCATTGGCTGGTATCACAGCCGATGTGTGTGCCAGTCAGCCGCAGGTCATCACGTAGAAAAGAGGACAACAGCGTGTTGCCCCCCACATCACCCGCAACGGATTTCCCGTTGATGGTCATTGTCACTTTCGTCATCATAATCCTCCCTTTGGATCGTCTTTTTGTGGGGCGTGGTTCCTAGCTCACGAGCTTTTTGAACCAACCCTTTTTCTTGGTTGTTTCTTCGGTGGCCTCATCCGGGGCAGCTTCGCCCACCGCATTCGAGAAATTCTCGAAAAACTGATCGGCCATTTTTTTGGCAAAACCATCAATGATACGGCTGCCCAACTGCGCCAACTTGCCGCCCACCTTGGCTTCGACGTCATAGTGCAAAATTGTGGTGTCGCCCTGCGGCTCAAGGCGCACATCGGCGCCACCCTTGGCAAAGCCCGCAGCGCCGCCTTTGCCTTCCCCCGAGATCGTCAAGCTGGTCGGCTCGTTCATCTCGCTCAGTTGCACGGCACCTTTGAATGTCGCTTTGACGGGGCCGACCTTCTGCACAACTGTCGCTTCAAAACCGTCGCTGGCAGAGCCGCTCATTTCGGTACAGCCCGGCACGCAGGCCTTAAGAACCTCCGGGTCAAGCAATCCTGCCCAAACCGTTGCTGCGTCTGCATTGATCGTGCGGCTATCACTTAATTTCACTGAACTGCCTCCTCCTGTTTCAAACAAGCCTAAGCAGAGGATGGGCCGCCTTCCATTGGACTTAGTGTGTACGACCAAAGTCTAGGGTCAACGCTCGGGCGGCTGAAAGCTCAGCCCGTAATCTTCAAAGATCGCAGCGATGCGCCCGTCCTGAAGTGCATAATTCACAGCGTCATCAACCGCATAGGACAAGGGTCTGTAGCTAAAATTCACAGCGACACCTAAGGTCCAATTGCTCACAGCAAAGCCCGCAAGCAGCGGCTGGTGGACATCGGAGCCCTCATCCAGCCCGTATTCCAATTGGCCAAGTGGCCCCATTGCTGCCTTGGTCTCACCAGCATTCAAGGCGGCCATAGCCTGGCTCATATCGGGGTAGCGTTGCATCTTGCCTGCCAACTGCCCGCCAGCAAACGACGACAGGTAGAAGTCCGAAATAGAATCGTTTTCAACCGCAACTGCATCAAAACGAAAATAGGCCGGAACCGGCTTTTCATCTGGATAGCTGGCCTTGTCATAGGCAATGGCAATGGATTCGGCGCTGTATTGCCCAGTAAAGACAACCTGTTCCACCCGGCATTTGAACCCGCTGTCATAGGGTACCCGCATCATCACATTAGCGATGCGGCCGCCAATCAGCGCCCCTTTCCAGATATTGTTGCGCAAATCCGCCTCAAGGTTTTCGCCCGCAGCGACAAAGTTAAACCGCGCCTCTACGCCCAAGTCCTCCGCGATGATCTGGGCAATCTCGACATCAACTCCGCGCGGCTTGCCAGCCTCTTGCCAGCTATAAGGAGGATAGTTTTCATAAACCGCGAACAGCATGTGCCCTTGGTCCTGAATGGTATCCATGTCTTGGCCGACAATGTCGCGTCCGACGTTTTGCGGTTTGGGTTGTGGGATGTGATCGGCGCAAGGATCAGCTGCCTGAGCCTGCGTGATCCACAACAGGCCCAAGGCAATAGCCAACAAAATTCTTATATTGGTCAGTTTTCTGATCCTATATCTCAGCGCTATTGGGTTGCGGACAACCCGATGGTCAGGGTCTCAGCAGCCGACTTATAGCCCGCGGGCGTGCCATCCACCAGTTTGGCCGCGCGGAACGCAACCGAATCTGCAACCGGAGCCCCGGATAGGGTTTCAATGCCGCCCGCAATTTCACTTAGCCGCGCCTTGAGTGCATCGGGATCGGCGCCAGATGCATCTGTGGCAAAGCCCGCCATTTGATCCCTTAGCCCCTTCAATTCATCAGCCACTTCTTCCATGGCATCGCCATCTGGGCGGGTCTCGATATATGTGCGAATGGCCCATGCCGCATCCTGACCAAGCAATTCCTCAAACGCGGGCATCTTTGTTATGCCGTTCTGAGTATACCCCGTCCGGTAACGTTCTGCATACCATTCATCGCCGTATTCTTCGGCCTCAAGGAAACGCAGATCAGGCGCCAACCCGCCAGAGACGACCTCCAGCCCGTGACAGCGCGCACAGTTCTGGTTGTAACCCGATGCGCCGATCTCAATCGCTTTTGTCCATACCTCATCACCAACCTTGTCAGCGCGATAAGGGTTTTCGATCAGCCACTCCTCACCCGTTTCAGGAAGACCAGCGGTATCAACAGGCTGTGGTGCCACGTCTCCATGCGCAAGGATCATAGTTGTGGATGCCAGAATGATCCCGCCGGCAAGAATGGCCTTGATTGATGTACGTTCCATGTGCGTCCTCCTTGGGGCTGCAGTTAGCCTCTTTTAGTCTAGCTCCACATATCAAGGATATTGGACTTTGGTTGTGGTCGCTACGGTTTCCGACCAAAGTCTCATTCGACGCGCATATTGGCGCTTGTTAACGTGACGGATGATCATGAAACGCATGATTTGGCTGATGGCCATTTACCTCTTCTGCCAGCCTGCTCTTGCGCAGGTCCAGCTTCAGGCCGGGTATCTGCAAGTTGCAGTCGAACGGCCACCAACACTGTCCAATCTCGACCCTCTGCCTGAAAACAATGGTCTGGCCGGGGCAGAACTGGGACTGCGGGATGATCAGACCACCGGCAAGTTTCTGAGCCAGACCTATGAATTGACCGCTGAAATTGCAGAGCTGGGTGATGATCCGTTGGAGGCCGCAAAGACCATGCTGGCGGCCTCGCCCTACCTGATCATTGATGCGCCTGCCGAAGTATTGCTTGCCATCGCCGATCTGCCGGAAGCGGAAGGTGCGTTGCTGTTCAACATCTCTGCGGGTGACGTAGCATTGCGTGACACAGAGTGCCGCGCTAATATGCTGCATAGCCTGCCGTCGCTTGCGATGCGAACAGATGCTTTGGCGCAGATCTTGGTGCAAAAACGCTGGACGGACCTTGTGATGATCGCGGGCAGCTTTCCCGAAGACAAGGCCTATGCTGACGCGATGCGAGGGTCGCTGAAAAAATTCGGCCTGAAACTGTCGGATGAAAAGCAATGGGACGCGGGTGCAGACATGCGCCGTACTGCGTCGCAAGAAATTCCACTTTTCACCCAAGGGTTTGGTGATTACGATGCGATGATCATTGCAGATGAGCTGCATGATTTCGGCCGTTATGTTCTTTATAATACCTGGGCTGCGCGCCCGATTGTCGGCTCAGAAGGGCTGACGGCAACGACATGGTCGCCCGTTATTGAACAATGGGGTGCTGCGCAATTGCAAAGCCGGTTTCGCGAACTACACGCCCGCGACATGACCTCTCAGGACTACGCCGCCTGGGCTGCTTTTCGCACCCTGGGCGAGGCCGTGACCCGTACCAATGCCAGCGATCCTGAGACCCTGCGCACCTATATCATGTCTGACGCGTTTGAGCTTGCTGGTTTCAAGGGCCGCCCACTTACCTATCGAGCGTGGAACGGCCAGTTGCGCCAGCCGATCGCGATATCTCATCCACGTGCGCTGGTCGCACAAGCCCCGCTAGAAGGGTTTCTGCACCAAACGAATGAGCTCGACAGTCTTGGGCTGGACCGCCCTGAAAGCAAATGCGAGGCTTACCAATGATCTTCAGGAAACTAAGTGCCCTATCAACAATCGCCTGCATGCTGCTGAGCACAGCCGCAGGGGCTGGTGAAATTTGGGTGACCAACGAAAAAGACGATAGTGTTTCCGTCATCGACACCGACACGCTGGAAGTCATTCAGACTTACGAGACAGGAGAGCGCCCGCGCGGCATCACCTTTTCCAAGGACTTCAGCCGCGTCTACATCTGCGCCTCGGACAGTGACGCGGTGCAGGTCATGGACCCCAATACCGGCAAGATCCTGCATGACCTGCCGTCGGGCGAAGATCCCGAACAATTTGTGCTACACCCCGATGACACACACCTTTATATCGCCAACGAAGATGATGCGATCACCACGGTCGTCAACACACAGACCCGCAAGGTGGTCGCCCAGATTGATGTGGGTGTTGAACCCGAGGGAATGGCCGTCTCCCCTGATGGCAAAATCGCCATTACCACTTCCGAGACAACCAATATGGCACATTGGATTAATACGGAAACTCAAGAGCTGTTTGCCAATACCCTTGTCGACAGCCGCCCGCGCCACGCCGAATTTGCCAAAGACGGGGCAGAGATGTGGGTCAGTTCCGAGATTGGCGGCACATTGACCATCTTTGACACTGCCAACCAATCGGAAAAGGCAAAGATCAGCTTTGAAGTGCAAGGTGTGCACCAAGACCGTGTCCAACCGGTCGGATTCGAGTTCACCAATGACGACACGCACGCTTTTGTAGCACTTGGCCCTTCCAATCATATTGCAGTTGTGAACGCTGAGACTTTTGAGGTTGAGGACTATATTCTGGTTGGGCGCCGCGTATGGCACATGGCCTTTAACGCCGACAAATCGCAGCTGTTCACCACCAATGGCGTGTCGGGGGATGTCACGGTCATTGACGTCGCCTCGCGAAAGGCGCTGAAATCCATCAAGGTCGGGCGGTTCCCTTGGGGTGCTGCATTTCGCCCTTCCCCCTAGCTCCTGATCATAAGGCCCGCCAATGAAAACATTTCTAAGAGCCACCACAGTAATTGCCGCAATCGCCTTTGGTGCCCCCGCTTTCGCGGATGATGATAGTAAGGTTTTTGGCGCAGCAGGTGTCCTGTCTGGCAAGAACAAAGAAGACCTGCCTCCGA
>JBAUHN010000400.1:0-9293 GCA_049680295.1 Sulfitobacter sp. | reverse complement strand
CCTTCAACCTGGGCGCGCACCCATTCCGCCCCGGCCCGCGTTTTCCCGGCCCCTCGCCCGCCCATGATCACCCAGGACCGCCAGTCGCCCTCAGGCGGCAACTGATGCGGCATCGCCCAGAACTCAAACAAAAAAGGGAGAGCCAATAGCTCTCCCTCATCCAGTTCATTCAGAAATGCATCCTGCAAGTGCGGTGCAGCGCAACCGATCCAATTTGCACCCAATCTCAGCCCGCGCTTTCTCAAGGTCAAGGGCATAGCCCCCATGGGCAATTCCGGCTTGTGTACGTCTGCATTCTCCAAGGGTGTGCTCCACTTTCTGACAAGTTGCCAGCAAACCCGTCGTCGCATTGACGGTTCGGCTGGTTTTGGCGGCGTCGAATTCCTCCCCAGTGTGAACCCGTGTCGCCAGGCTTTCGATTTCTTTGCGCAGCGCGCGAATGGTATCCTGTACCGAAGCCAATAGGTCTTCGGCGTCCGCAGCCGCCTGCTCTGGGGTGATCAATGTCATTTGTGCTCATGACCTCTCATGCGATGGTCTCCTAACGAGAGAAAAGAAAAAACGACCGCCGGAGTTTACCTCCGGGGCCGTTTGCCCATTTCTTCTAGCATGTCACAAGGTGTACATCAGACCGTGCGCAAAGTCAAGTGAATTCGCGCAAGACACGGCCGCTAAGCGTACGGTATAATTAACAAATTCCTAATTTTCGCCGCTGCGGAAAGTTCAGAAATCTCTGGCAACTCAGGCCTGACGCTAGTTGCCGGATTCCACCTCTTGCGCCTTTTCAGCTTCGATCTTGCGCCACTTGGCGACATTGGCGTTATGCTCTTCGAGGGTACGCGCAAATGCATGACCACCGGTACCATCGGCCACAAAGAACACGAAATCCGTCGTGTCAGGCTGTGCCGCCGCATTCAGGCTGGCCGCCCCCGGATTGGCAATCGGCGTCGGCGGCAACCCGGCAATAACGTAAGTGTTCCAAGGTGTTTCACCCCGCAATTCGCTTTGACGCAATCCCCGACCCAGCACCCGCTGACCTTTGGTGATGCCGTAAATAACCGTCGGATCGGTCTGCAACCGCATTCCCTGATTTAGACGGTTCACAAAAACGCTGGCCACCTGCCCGCGTTCTTCGGCGACACCGGTTTCTTTTTCGATGATCGAGGCAAGGATCACCAGTTCTTCGGGTGTCGCGACGGGCAGATCAGGGTCGCGTTTGGACCAGGCCTCAGACACCAGTTCCTCCTGCGCCGCCTGCATGCGGGTCAGAATCTCGCCACGCGTATCGCCACGGCGCACATCATAGCTGTCGGGTGCCAATGCCCCTTCGGCGGGCACGTCATCAACCGTACCCTCCAAAATGGTCAGCGCATTCAGAGCATCTGTTACCTGCCAGCTTGTGACACCTTCAGCAACCGCGACCCGGAACCTTGTATCCGCATTGTCCATCATGTCAGTAAAGATCGCCGGTGCCGTGTCTGTAGCCGGCACAAAGGCGGCGCGTTCAACAAATTTGTTGGTGCTGGGATCCAATTCCCGCACCTGCACGCTGGTGCGCGTCACGCCCACCCGATAGACAATCTCGGTACCACAAGTGCTGGCACCACCCCGTGTGACCTGATCGAGAATTTCCGCCATCGACGCATTTTCCTCGACCAGAAAGCTTCCTGCCTTCAGATCGCCGGTCTTTTCCGCATAGTCCGCGCCAATCCGGAATATCGCCGCACTGCTGACCGCACCTTGTTCCGCCAGATCGAGACTGACCCGGCGCAGATTTGACCCGCGGTCAACCTGCAAACAAATCGCCTGTTCCAACGGACCAGCACTTTCAAACTGCGCCTTGCCCCAAAGCACAACACCCCCAAGCAAGAAAAGCCCTACGATCAGAAACGTCACCGCATTTGACGCGATATGCCGCCACATCAGCCCACTTTCCCAAACAGAACACTGGCATTGGTGCCGCCAAATCCAAACGAATTGCTAAGCGCCACGTCGATCTTGCGTTCGCGTTTTGCATTTGGTGCCAGATCAACGGCTGTTTCCACCGCCGGATTGTCCAGATTGATTGTGGGTGGCGCCACCTGATCGCGGATCGCCAGAATCGAGAATATCGCCTCAATAGCACCCGCAGCCCCCAGCAAATGCCCGGTGGCCGATTTGGTCGACGACATGGTCACATTGCCCGCATGCTCGCCCAGCATCCGCTCAACCGCGCCAAGCTCAATCGTGTCAGCCATGGTCGAGGTGCCATGGGCATTGATATAATCCAGATCCTTAGGCTCCAGACCTGCCCCTTTCAGCGCCGCCCGCATCGATCGCTCACCGCCCTCTCCGGTCTCGGAAGGGGCAGTGATGTGATAGGCATCCCCCGACAATCCATAGCCGATCACCTCGGCGTAAATCTTGGCACCGCGCGCTTTTGCGTGCTCATATTCTTCCAGCACCACAATGCCCGCACCTTCCCCCATGACAAAGCCATCGCGGTCGACGTCATAAGGGCGGCTGGCTTTTTGCGGGTCATCACCGCGCTTGGTGCTCAGCGCCTTGCAGGCGTTGAACCCGGCAATGCCGATCTCGCAAATCGCCGCCTCTGCACCCCCGGCGATCATCACTTCCGCGTCGCCATGTTGGATCAGACGCGATGCATCGCCAATCGCATGCGCACCAGTTGAACAGGCTGTCACAACCGAATGGTTAGGTCCTTTAAAGCCATAGCGGATCGACACTTGTCCGGAAATCAGGTTGATCAAAGCGCCGGGGACAAAGAAAGGCGACACCCGCCGTGGGCCTTTTTCCTTCATCATGATCGCGGTATTCGCAATCGAATTCAGCCCGCCAATGCCCGACCCTATCAAAACGCCTGTGCGTTCCAGATCTTCGGTTTCGGTTGGCATCCAACCAGAATCTTCAACCGCCTGTTGTGCCGCCGCAAGACCGAACATGATAAATGTATCGACCTTGCGTTGTTCTTTGGGCGCCATGTACTTGTCGGCATTGAACGTGCCATCGGTCCCGTCACCCAGCGGCACTTCGCAGGCGTATTGCGTGGCCAAAGCGCTGGCATCAAAACCGGTGATCGGACCGGCACCTGACTGGCCGTCCAGAATACGACGCCAGCTTTCTTCGACCCCATCGGCCAAAGGTGTAACCAGGCCCAAGCCTGTAACGACTACTCTACGCATCAATTGCCCCCGATACTATTTGACGCCTGCACGCCCTAATGTTTGACATATGTCATACCCTGCCGCAGGGCATGGGGGCAAGAGCATGCAGTCACCCAAGTCAAATACCTGCAAGCAACGAGGGTCGGAACCCGGATGACCGTGCCGCGCATTATTCGAATGCGGCAACCTGTTCTTTTGCTTCGCTGGTTAATTGCAGAGCCGCTGCCAGGTCCACGGATTTGTTGAACAATGCACGCCCCAAAATAGCACCCGAAATGTTCGAGACATACTTCAACCGCGAAATGTCATCCATCGAGCGCACGATGCCACTTGCGATGACCGGCGTCCGCGCGTTGGCGGCCAATCCGGAAATCAGACCCAGTTGTGCGTCAACGCCGTCCATGTCGTTGTCAATGTCGGTGACGATGATTCCGGCAAGCGGTGCAGAATCAAACGCGGCTATGAAACCGGACGGGGCAAATGCGCTGACACTGCGCCAGCCATCCGTCACGACCTGCCCCCCCTTGACGTCCACCGCCAAAACAATCTGATCGGGGTATTGCGAGGCAAGCCTTAGTACGGTCTCCGGCTCTTTTGAGGCCATCGTGCTTAGCACAATGCGCCCTGCGCCCTTGTCGATCCAGCGCGATACACTGTCGGCCGTGCGAAACCCGCCGCCCAACTGCACCGGGATTCCTGCTACGCGGATAATCTGCTCCAGCAGATCGTTGTTTTGGTCTGTGCCCGCGATGCCTTCGAAATCGGTGATATGCATCCAGGACGCACCGGCAGCCGCCCAGTCGCGCGCGGTCTTGACTGGATCCACATGCCAAATCATCGGATCATCCAGCTGACCCTTTCGCAGGCTGACACATCGACCGTTTAACAATTCCATTGTTGGATAGATAATCATGGCAATGTCTCCCCCGTGCCGCATGAAACCTCGCGCCAGCCTGCAGGCTGCCGATCAGCGTAACCATAGCCAGGATACGCCGAAAATGCGAAGTGTTATCGCCGCATTGTAGCACAAACGCGTCACGCAGGCGCAGGCGGCCCTTTTCGGGCGAAAAGCTGCACATCGTTGCCGTCAAATTTGGTCTCGCGCATCGGCACATAGCCCAATTGCTCGGCAACTTGCAAAGACGCTGCGTTTTCCGGCGAGATCATGCAAACCAGACGGCCGGTGACAACGCGATCAAACCAGTCGTGTGCTGCACGCGCAGCCTCAAGCCCCAAACCATTGCCATGAGCTTCAGGGACCAAAATCCATCCGGCCTCGGGGAAGGGGTCAAAATCGTCGCCCAAATCCCGCTTGCCATAGAAAAACCCGGCCTGCCCCGCCATCGTTGATTGTCCATGCAACTGAATGGCCCATTGTCCGAACCCGGTAATTTGCCAATGCCCCGCATTCCTTAGAAAGGCTGCCCAGGCTTTGCTTTTGGGCCATGGTTTTTCCGAGACATGCGCAATCACGTCTGGCTTTGCCCATATCTCGGCAAACCGGCCAAAGTCCTCCGCGCGCATACCGCGCAGCGTCAATCGAGACGTATTTATCGTCGGAACGGTTCGGGACATTGTACTGCCTTTAATGCCTAGCGGGGCTTTGCGCCCTCTGTGTGTTGTTAGTTTTGCGCAGTTTTCACAACGACTTCAATGCCTTTCCGACCGATGCACAAAAAAACGGCGTCATCCCGCAGGGGACAACGCCGTCTGATTGATCCGAAAATCGGGCCTTAGGACGCTTCTGTGATAAACTTCACCGCGTCGCCAAAGGTTTGAATGGTTTCGGCAGCATCATCTGGAATTTCGATGCCGAATTCTTCTTCGAACGCCATCACAAGTTCAACTGTATCAAGGCTGTCTGCGCCCAGATCGTCGATGAACGACGCATTCTCGGCAACTTTGTCCTCTTCAACACCCAAGTGTTCCACAACGATTTTTTTTACGCGGTCTGCGATGTCGCTCATAGTAATTCCTCATTCGTTTGGGTCCTGTCTGACCCTTTTTAGACATCCACACACCCCGCTATATTGGGGGCGCTAGGACTATGCCCATTCGGGCGGCTCTGTCCCTATGATCTTTAGCTGCAATGCAGCTGTCAACCAACGGTTATTCGCAAACGGGTTTCCCCGTCTCCGGTTCTGATCTGTGCCCCCTTTAGCATAACAAGCGCAGATGGCAAACGCTTTGCGCGTGGCTGTCACAACATGGCCATTCCGCCGTTCACATGCAAGGTTGTGCCTGTGACATAGGCGGCTTCCGGGCTTGCCAGATACAAAACCGCCGATGCGATCTCGGTGGGCTCGCCCATGCGACCTGCCGGGATTTGCGTCATGATTGCAGCCTTTTGATCATCCGTCAGCTTGTCTGTCATCGCCGTGGCAATGAAACCCGGTGCCACTGCGTTCACAGTAATGCCACGGCTTGCAACCTCATAGGCCAGCGATTTGGACATGCCGATCATCCCGGCCTTTGACGCGGCGTAATTCGCCTGTCCGGGGTTGCCCGTGGCCCCAACGATTGAACTGATATTCACAATCCGCCCCCAGCGCGCCTTCATCATGCCGCGCATCACGCCTTTGCACAGTTTGAACGTCGAGGTCAGATTCACATTCAGCACCGATTGCCATTCCTCATCCGACATCCGCATAAACAGATTGTCGCGGGTGATGCCTGCGTTGTTGACCAGAATATCGACCGAGCCCATCGCCTCGGCGGCCTGTTTGGGCAAGGCGTCAACCGCCTCCAAATCGCTTAGGTTACAGGGCAATACATGCGCGCGCGCGCCCAATTCATCCGCCAGTGCCTGCAACGGATCCACCCGTGTGCCAGACAGGCCAACAGTTGCGCCCGCGCTATGCAACACCCGCGCAATCTCAGCGCCGATGCCACCAGAAGCCCCTGTTACCAATGCATTTTTTCCGCTCAAGTCCATCATGATATGGCCCCTTATGAATGTTAGTTTGTGATTAGCCTGTAGCGCAGCAATTCGGCACGGGTCATCAGGTGAATGCTGCGGTGCGGTGCGGCATCCAAAGTGAACCAGTAAAATGCCTCTGATCCAAGCATGTCGTTGATATAGCGCCGTAGCGGCACATGTTTGCGGTGATCCTTGGGATATTCCCGCGCCGTTTTGAACCCGTTGGCCCAGGAATGCACACCGACCTCTGCCCCCGGCTCGACCGAGCGCCGCACCCCGGCCAGAAACAAATCCACACCGCCCGAATAAACGGCCGAACGGCTGGTCATCCGCGTGTTCAACCCGGCATTTCGCAGGGCATATCCCATTTCAATGACCGCATTTTCGCTCAGCGATCCGTCGATAACCCCCAGCGCGACCGTCGACAGCTGCGGATTATCGGCAATCACCGACCGGAATCGCCATTGATCACCGCCATCCACCGTCCCGTTCAGCCAAAGATACGACCCCTGCACTTCCATATCGAGACCCGGTTGCGAATCCAGCATGTCGCAGGACGCTACACATAAAAGCGACAGTATTCCGATAAACCTTGCCCACATTGGCATGTGCCCCTTTTCGTCGGCCCGACCTACAATTGCGCCGCAATATCGTCAGGTGAGCCGATGTTTTTCGTGGCAATATCCCTGTTGATCCGGCGGATCATGCCAGACAACGCCTTGCCGGCCCCGATTTCCCACATCTCGTCTACGCCCTGCGCGCCCATCCATTCGACCGAACTGCGCCAGCGCACGCGGCCCGTGACCTGCTCAACCAACAGCGCACGAATTTGGGCAGGGTCCGTCACAGAAGCTGCGCGCACATTGGCCACCAGTGGCACAGCTGGAGCGTGAATTTCCACTGCTTCCAACGCGCGGGCCATCTCATCGGCAGCAGGCTGCATCAACGAGCAATGAAACGGTGCCGACACTGGCAGCAAAAGCGCACGTTTGGCACCCGCCGTTTTGGCAAGATCGACCGCACGTTCAATCGCCGCCCGGTGGCCTGATACGACGTTTTGCGCCGGATCGTTTTCATTGGCCACTTCGCAAATGTCGCCCTGTGCGGCCTCGGCCGCGACCTTTTCCACGGCGTCGCAATCGAGGCCCAAAACCGCCGCCATCGCGCCCTCGCCGACCGGAACCGCCGCCTGCATCGCGCGGCCACGGATGCGCAACAGACGCGCGGTATCTGCAATTGAAATCGCGCCTGCCGCCGCAAGCGCTGAATATTCGCCCAGCGAATGCCCCGCCACAAAGCTGGCGTTGTCAATGCTCACGCCTTCGGCCTCCAACGCGCGCAGGGCCGCGATTGAGGTCGCCATCAGGGCCGGTTGCGCGTTTTCCGTCAGGGTCAGGGTCTCTTGATCGCCTTCCCAGATCAGCGCGCTCAGGTTCTCGCCCAAAGCCGCGTCAACCTCATCAAACACCGCACGCGCCGCCGGATAGGCTTCGGCCAATGCTTTGCCCATCCCTATGGTTTGCGCGCCCTGTCCCGGAAATACGAATGCTTTGCTCATCTGAGGTGGTCCTTTTCAATTCGTTACCATCCGGTTTAGCCCGCGCCCTTCGCGCAAACAAGCCTGCACGGGACATGTGCGTTTTTCTAAGATTGCTGTAGCGCTCTGAATTGATACACATAAAGCCTAATTCACCAAGACTGCGGATCGGAAAAGCACCATGGCCCTGCAAAACACCCGCCAACTCTACGGTGGGGTAACCAAAACCTTTCACTGGCTTACCGCCCTTTTGATTGTCACGCTGATCCCGCTGGGTATCTATGCCAATGGCCTGCCCTTTGACACGTCAGAGCAGTTGACCCAGAAAGCATGGGCGTTCTCGCTGCACAAAACGCTGGGGGTGACGGTGTTTTTCGTGGCCCTCGCCCGCATTCTTTGGGCAATCTGCCAACCCAAACCCGGTCTGTTGCACCCCGATCGCAAGCTTGAAAGCCTTGCCGCGGAAACCGTGCATTGGCTGCTCTATGGGTCATTGCTGGTGGTACCTTTGTCAGGTTGGGTCCATCACGCCGCCACCTCCGGGTTTGCGCCCATCTGGTGGCCGTTCGGACAATCCCTGCCTTTTGTCCCAAAGGACGAGGCACTGGCAGAGGTTTCTGCTGGAATGCACATCGTGTTCGAACGTGTTTTGGCCGCCTCAATCCTGTTGCACATCGCGGGCGCGCTCAAACACCACTTTCTGGACCGCGACGTGACCCTGCGCCGGATGTTGCCCGGTACACCGGTTGTGCCGGACATTGCATCAAAACACCGGGTGATCCTGCCGCTGGCCTGCGCGATCTTTGTCTGGGCCGGTGCGATCAGTATCGGGTCGATGCTGGGCATTTACCACGACCCGGACATCCGCCCCGAAGCCGTAGCCCTGCAACAGGTGCAATCCGACTGGCAGGTGCAGGAGGGCCAGATTGAAATCGCCGTGCGCCAGTTAGGGTCCGAGGTTACAGGCCAGTTTGCCGACTGGACCGCCGCGATTACCTTTGACGATACGGTCGATATCGGCAAGGCCGGTCATGTTGAGGTGACAATTGCGATTGGATCATTAACCCTTGGGTCGGTGACCACGCAGGCAATGACCCCGGATTTCTTTGATGCGGATGCGTTTCCGACCGCACAGTTTTCAGGCGACATAATGCATGCCGCCGACGGGTTCGCGGCTGTTGGAACCCTGACGCTCAAAGGGCGAACTGTGCCTTTGACCCTGCCCTTCGCTTTGACATTAAAGGATCGGACCGCGCAAATGCTGGGACGGTTGACGCTGGACCGTCGTGATTTTGGTATCGCCGGGTCGATGACGGATGAAGCAAGCCTTGGGTTTGCCGTAGATGTAAAAGTCAACCTGGCCGCCACACGGTCAAAGTAGCGCAGACAAAAAAAGCGCCGCCAGAAGCATGTCTGGCGGCGCTGAAAAACACCCCTTGTTCGCGGATCAGTTGATCTGCATTGCCTCAATCGAAATCGACAGCTCAACCTCGTCCGAGACGTAAGGCGCAAACATGCCTAGGTTAAAGTCGCTGCGCACCAGCGTTGTTGTCGCCCCAAATCCGACTGCGGGCTTACCTTCAAATGGCGGAACCGGATAGGCGTCGGTCATTCCGTTCAATTTGGCATCCAGTACAACCGATTTGGTCACACCGTTCAGCGACAAGTCCCC
>JBAUHN010000399.1:0-4629 GCA_049680295.1 Sulfitobacter sp. | reverse complement strand
ATCCTGGAGCGGGTAACGAGAATCGAACTCGTAACTAAAGCTTGGGAAGCTGCCGTGATACCTTTTCACCATACCCGCGCGCTCAGGCGGTGAAATAAGCTTTGGCGCAGGGCGCGTCAAGGTTGATATGCATTACCGAAAGGACCAGTGATATGAGCTATAAACCCGATGGTTACACCAGCGTGGCCCCCTATCTGATTGTGCGCGACGCAGAGGCAAGTCTGGCCTTTGTCGAAACGGTGTTTCAGGCCGTGCGACTGCGCGTCATCCCGCGTGATACCGGTGGCATCATGCACGCTGAGGCGAGGATTGATGATACGGTTGTCATGATGGGCGAAATGCCCGAGGGGCCAGATGCGCATGTTCATATTTATGTGGCAGAACCGCAGGTGGTATTTCAAAGGGCCTTGGATGCGGGCGGGCAGGTGGTTCAGGCCCTCAAGGATATGGGCGACGGAGATATGCGCGGGGGAGTGTCGGATGCCAATGGAACCGTGTGGTGGATTGCCAGCCAGATCGGCTGAGTTCCGGGTCCAGACCTCAGGCGCTGGCGGTTACAAAGTTGATCTCGGCCGGGATCAGGATGCCATTTTGGGTTTCAAGTTCTTTCAGCGCCTTTGCCAGCGCCCTGGTCAGATCTGATCGCTGGTCGGCGGTGGCATCGAAATAATTCAGCGCCCGGGCCGCCGGGCCGATTTCGCAAAACAGATCCGCAACCGTGTCGGGTGGTCCGACCGGTGTCAGCAATACGGTCTGTGTGTCGCAGTGAATGTTCTTCAGGCCCGCGTCTTGCAAGATGCGGATCACGCGGTCGGGGTCGCGAAAGGCAAAAGGGCCGGGATCGTCGGGATCAACCTTGGGCGGCGCGCCGATGACCGATCTGGCAATGCTTGCGGGGGTGGTGAAATAGGGGTTTTTTTCGATCTGCCCCCAAGCGGCGAACGTCAGGCTGGCCCCCGGTGCCATGGCGGTTTTGATATTGGCAAAGGCAGCCACAGGGTCGGCAAAGAACATAACGCCGAACCGCGAGATTACGGCGTCAAAACTGTGCGCGTCGAAACTATGGTGGGCCACGTCTTGCAGCGTGAATGTGACGCATGGCATGTTTTTGGCACGCGACTGCGCGTGTTCGGTCATGGTTTGGGAAATATCGGCACCTGTGGCGTGTCCGGCAGGCCCAACCTTGTCTGCGGCTTGCAGGGTGCTGGTGCCAGTGCCGGACCCGATGTCGAGAACGGATTTCGCAGGCTTTAGGTTTGCGCGCTCAAAGACACCATCTAAAACCGGTTGCAACAACTGGTCCATCGCATCCTGACATCGCACCCATTTTGGACCAGCATCGGCGGTCCAAAAGGTCCTTTGATCGTCATTGGTTGATACGGTCATTTGGCTCCTCCTGCGGGGTCTTATCCGCGCCTGCGTCTGCGCCCGCCGCCGCCTTCGCTACCGCTGCCGCCGGTGTTGAAAGTGGCCGTTGGCAAGGTCACTATGGAATTGAGAATCGGAAACGGTTCCACCGCGTTGGGGATTGCCGAGGCATTGACGAAATGCTCCTGAAAGCGCGGCTCGATCGCGGTTTCGATCTTGTGAATCGCGCGCACCGTTGCTTCGATTTCGGCGCGGGCCTGGGTGTTGAGCAACGCAATCCGCGCACCCGTGCCTGCTGCATTGCCGGCAGATGTCACCTTGTCCAGTGGGGCATCCGGGATCATGCCCAGCACCATTGCGTGCTTGGGGCTGATATGGGCGCCAAAGGCCCCGGCCAGCACCACGCGGTCTACTTTATCGACACCAAATTTATCCATCAACAACCGTGCACCGGAATAAAGGGCCGCCTTGGCCATCTGGATTTCGCGAATGTCGCGGTTGGTGACGGTAATCCGTGGGCCGCCCGTCGCTGTTGCATCATAGATCAGATAGGAATAGGTGCGCCCATCCAGAAAACACCGCTTCGTGCCGGTCTGATCTGGTGATCCGATCAATCCAGGTGCATCGACAATGCCATGAATGCGCATTTCCGCGACCATTTCGATGATGCCGGATCCACAAATGCCAGTGACACCGGAGGCTGCAACGACTTTGTCAAAGCCGTCCTCGTCCGACCAAAGATCACTGCCGATCACCTTGAAACGCGGGTCTTTGGTGATGGGGTCAATCTCAACCCGTTCAATGGCACCGGGGGCTGCGCGCTGGCCGCTGCTGATCTGCGCGCCCTCGAAGGCGGGGCCTGTGGGCGATGAACACGCCAGCACTTTTTCGGTGTTGCCCAGCAGGATTTCGGCGTTGGTGCCCACGTCGACCACCAAAACCAGATCTTTGGATTTGTCAGGCGCTTCTGACAAGGCCACGGCCGCCGCATCGGCGCCCACATGGCCCGCTATGCAGGGCAGGAAATACACACGCGCCGAAGGGTGGATGTCAAGATCAAGGTCCATCGCCCGCAGTCGCAGCGCGTTTGACGAGGTCAGCGCAAAAGGCGCCTGACCCAATTCGAACGGGTCAATGCCCAAAAACAAATGGTGCATCACCGGGTTGCAGACAAAGACCGCGTCCACGATCAGCGCCTTGTCTATGTCGGCTTCTGCCGCGATTTGGCTGAACAGGGTGTTCATGCCTGCACGTACCGCAGAGGTCATTTCAGCCGCGCCGCCTGCGTTCATCATCGAATAGCTGACCCGGCTCATCAGGTCTTCACCAAATCGGATTTGCGGGTTCATCACGCCCGATGAGGCCAGAACCGCGCCGGTTTGCAGATCGCACAGATGCGCCGCTATGGTGGTTGAGCCCAGATCAACCGCCATGCCGTAAACTGTGCCGTCATAATACCCCGGCCAGATTTGCATGATCCGTGCGGGGTTTTCCGCATCGCCCAGATTGACGGCGACGGTGACCTTCCACTGACCTTTGCGCAATATTGGCTGCATCACTTGCAGAATGTGCAAATCGGCGTGAACGTGATCCAGCTCCCACTGCGCCAGCAAGGCGGCTTGCAACCGTTCCAGATCGCCTGACGGGTCGTGCATGTCCGGCTCTGCCACCTCGACATAATATAGCTTGGTAGATGGGTGCAGGGTGATGTCACGCGCCTCGGCGCGTTTGCGCACCACCTGTTTGTGCACCTGACTTTCGGGCGGTACGTCGATCACGATGTCACCCTGAACCGTTGCCTGACAGCCCAGACGCCGCCCCGTGATCAGCCCGCGTTTGTCCTGATAGCGTTGCTCAACACTGTTCCATTCCGACAGGGCATCGTCCTTGACCGTCACGCCATGTTTGGAAAACTCGCCATAGCCCGGCGTGATCTGGCATTTCGAACAAATACCGCGCCCGCCACACACACTGTCAAGGTCGACGCCCAGTTGCCGTGCGGCGGTCAAAATCGGCGTGCCGATATCGAAATGGCCACGTTTGCCCGAAGGCGTAAAGACCACGAGGGGTTTGCTGCTCATCTTGGAAAGGACCCTTGATCACTGAACTTTTGCGGTATCATAGGGGCTTAGACGCCAAGCGAAAGGCAGTCAGCGCCATTTATTGCAGCATGAGCGTCATGCACAGACTAATTTTATGATCTCAGGTTGCGGGCATGAAAGATAAACCCCAGCATATTCAGCAGGATTTGAGCCGCCAGGATCGTGGTCGAGCCACTGTGATCATAGTCTGGCGCCACTTCGACGAGATCAATGCCGACAACGTCGTGGTTTTTTGCCACCAATTGCAGCATCTCTAGCACCTCGTAGTACAAAAAACCGCCATGGCTTGGCGTGCCGGTGCCCGGCGCAATCGACGGGCAAAACGCATCAATATCAATGGTGACATAAAGCCGTGCACCGTCGGGGATACGTGCCAGTACCCCGTCTGCGCCCAGCTTGCGCGCTTGCCGTACCGACAGAATATCCGACCCCATGGCGCGGGCATCCTCATAACCCTCCCGCGCGGTGGAACTGACATTGCGAATGCCGACCTGGGTCAGACCGGTGACATAGTCTTGTTCGGCCGCACGCCGCATCGGGTTGCCGTGGCCATGGCGCACGCCGTGACGTTCGTCGACAAAATCAAGATGCGCGTCGATTTGCAGAATATGGATATCGCCTTGTCCGTCAAACGCCCGGATGCAGGGGATATTGATCGAATGATCGCCCCCGATCACCACCGGCAGCGCGCCTGCGTCCAGAATGGCGCGCACGCCAGCCTCGATATTGGCATGGCTGGTTTCGGTGTCCGTATGCACGATGTCGGCGTCGCCAATGTCGACGATATTCACATCTGCGGGCAGATATGTTGCGTCGTCTTCGTGGTCATAGGCACCGGCATGGCCAAAACTGAACAAGGTCGATGCCTCGCGCACGCCACGCGGCCCGAACCGCGCGCCTGACCGCCATTGCGTGCCTGCATCAAACGGCGCGCCAAGCACGGCAACATCGGCGTCAATCGCGCTCCAATCCGGTTGAAAGGGCCGTTTTCCAAAGGTCGAAATCCCGACAAACGGCAAATCCAACCGCCCGCCCTCGTAGCCGTGTTTTGTCATCGCCCCAACCCCTTCGTTCATTTCCAGGCCAGCTTTGCTCGCATCTTGCCTGATTGCAATCAGCCTGACCAAAAAACCAATCTGGTCTGCATGCCGAATTGGTC
>JBAUHN010000398.1:0-7163 GCA_049680295.1 Sulfitobacter sp. | reverse complement strand
GCGGCGTAAACCCAATAAGACACGCGGAAGATCACGAAAGGAAAGTCAAAGAAATTTGCGTATTGCGCCGCCGTTACTCGCGCCAGCACAGTCCCGGCCAACCATCCGACAAGAACGCCAACCACGGCAATCAACCCGGCCAGCATAAGGTAATGAAGGCAGATTTCCGTATTTGAGTAACCGATGGCCTTGAGCAATCCAATCTCGCTGCGTTCCAGTGCGATAATCCGGCCCATCACCATGCTGACCAGAAATCCCGAAATGGCAAAAAAGATCGGTGGCAGGATCGCGGCCATACCCTTTAGCTGGCTGATCTCGGCATCCAGAAACGCATCTGATTGTTGCGTCGTGCGGTCGTATGCACCCAAACCTCCGAATGGTTCTAGTAATGTATCAATTGCGTCGATTACCGTCGCCGATGTCGTTCGAGGGGCCAAGGCAAGTGAGACATCGTTAAACGCGCCGGTCATGTCATAGGCCGCCGCCACCGTACGCTCAGGCATCCAGATGATGCCAAAAGCCGCGTTATCGGGCATCAGCGCACCGGGGCCGATGGTATAGACAAATTCAGGTGACAGCGCAGTGCCGACAATCGTCAATTCGCGCTTTTGACCTCTGAGGTTGGCGCTAAAGCTGTCGCCGGTTACAAACCCATTCGCTTGGGCAAAAGGCGCATTCACAACGATGTCTTTGGTACTAAGCGGGTCGGGGAATTTGCCAGTTACCAATAGCGGCACATTTAGCACCGGGTCCGAAGTCTCGGGGTAGGACAAGATCTTTCCGACAGCTGTTTTTGTCCGGCCCGGAATGTCAAGGATCGCATCACCGGAAACCCGCGCCTCAACATTCATCACGCCTTCGATGCGGGCAATCTCGGTCAGCAAGGACAAAGGCGCGCGCGTAGCCTGGGCAAAAACATCGGCAAAGCGATTGCGTTCGTAATAGGCCAGCCGTGTTTCCGACAGCGCCTTATACATCCCAACTGACGTGAGCAGGATCGCAACACCGCAGGCCAGCACAAGTGCAATGGCGATGGCCTGTATCCAAAGCCGCTTGAAGTCGCGTAACAGTTTGATGTCCAATGCGTGCATGGCGATCACCATACAATCTCGGACGGGGCGAGGCGGGTATCATTGATCCGCGTCTCACTGATCTTGCCGTCCTGAAAAAAGATCACCCTATGCGCCATGCGTTGAATTTCAGCATTGTGTGTGATCACAACTGTGGTTGTGCCGAACCGTTCATTGATGTCGCGCAATACCTCCAGCACCTGCACCCCGGTGGTGCTGTCCAGCGCGCCGGTTGGTTCATCACAGAGCAAAATTTTGGGGCGTTTTGCGATTGCGCGCGCGATGGCCACGCGCTGCTGTTCGCCCCCCGACATCTCGGATGGAAAATGATCCATCCGGTTGCCCAAGCCCACCAATTCCAAGGCTTCTTTGGCGGGCATCGGGTTGGGAGAGACATCCGTAACCAGCTGCACATTTTCACGCGCCGTCAGGCTTGGCACCAGGTTGTAGAACTGAAAAACAAACCCCACATGATCGCGGCGGTATCTGGTAAGGCTGCGATCAGACATGTCTGTCAGTTCAGTGTTGCCAAACCAGACGCGCCCGTCTGTGGCATGGTCCAGCCCGCCCAGAATGTTCAGAAGTGTCGATTTGCCGCTGCCCGAAGGACCAAGCAAGACGGTCAGCTCACCCTTGTACAGTTCAAGGTCCACACCGTCCAATGCGTAGACTTTCACCTCGCCAGTATCGTAGACCTTTGTGATACCTTCGGTTTTAAAAACGATTTCTGGCACGTGTGTCTCCTAAACACTGCAAAGATATCGGCGCGCATCAACGAAGGATTGATTGATCTCAATCCAGCGGTTGAAAGGCTGGCGTACGGGATGTTTTGTCAAATGAACCTAAACGGGAACTCTATATGAACACCCCAAATGCCCAAACCACTGTTTTTGAAATGACAGATGCCCACTGGCAAGCGCTGCAAAAAACCGGAGATGCGCATAAACACTGTTACGGCCATGCCGCTGTTGTTTCCGGTCCCGCCGGGCAGGGAGGCGCGGCGCGGTTGGCTGCGCGGGGCGCATTGCGTATCGGGGCCGGGGTGGTCAGTGTCATCTGCGCCTTGGATGCTGTTTCGGAACATGCCGCCCAGCTCAACGCGATTATGGTCAAACCCTATTCCCAGGGCACAGGCTTTTTGGATCGGTTGACCGGGCTAAAACCACAGGCCATCTGCATCGGCCCCAACATGGGTCTGGAATTGGCCAGCCAAACGCTGCTTTCGCAGACGCTGTCATTGGGATTGCCGACATGCATTGACGCGGATGCAATCACACTTTTGGCAGACGCCACCAAAAAGCTGCCGGCCATTCTAAACCCGCAAAGCGTATTGACGCCACATGAGGGCGAATTGCGCCGTTTCATCCCCGAGGTTTTCGCAACCACATCATGCCGCGTGTCTTTGGCGCAAAATGCCGCCACGAAAGCTGGCTGTGTTGTTCTGTTCAAAGGGCCAGATACAGTTATTGCCGCACCGGGTCAGCCAGCCAGAATTGTCTCTTCTAAACCTTTCCAAAACACCAGTTGGCTTGCAACAGCTGGGTCCGGGGATGTCTTGGCGGGGTTCATCACTGGTCTTCTGGCCCGTGGATTTGACGGGTTTGAAGCGGCATCACTGGCGGCGGACCTGCATTTCCGCTGTGCAGATACCTTTGGCCCCGGCCTGATCGCAGAAGACATCCCAGAAATGCTGCCACGTGTTTTTCGTTGAATTTTTCTGTTGATTTAGATCAAGCCAAATCACCTATCCTGCCCTAAGAAGGTCAAAAGACAGGTAACAAAACATGTTGATGACACACTCTTGGCGCGCGGCTTTTCCGGGGTTGGCAGACATCTCTGATAAGGTGTCAGCCCTTCTCGACAAGCGGGCGCATCAGATCAGGCTGCAGAAAGGCGCTTTGATTTTCGGCCCCGGCAATCCGGCGGAGAACCTGTTGCTTCTCATCTCTGGCACTGTGCGGGTCCAGCAATTGTCAGAGGCCGGTCGAGAAATCGTTTTGTACCGCGTCCATTCAGGCGAAAGCTGCGTTTTGACAACGGCGTGTTTGCTGGCCTTTGAAGATTATTCCGCTGAAGGCATTGCTGAAACCGATGTCGAAGCAATTTTGATCCCGCGTGACGCCTTTGATGAATTGATGTCCTTGTCCAAGGCGTTCCGCGCCTTTGTTTTTGAGGCCTACTCAAAGCGCATTACGGATTTGTTTTTGGTGATTGAGGAAATCGCCTTTAAGCGGATGGATATTCGCGTAGCACAAAAACTGCTTGAACTCCGGGACGCAAGTTCTGTCCTCCATCTTACGCACCAGCAGCTCGCGATTGAACTGGGGACAGCCCGCGAGGTGATTTCGCGACAACTCAAAGAATTTGAACGGCGTGGCTGGCTAAGTCTCAGCCGCGGCGAGATCGAGTTGCGCGATGTCGGGGCAATTGACCGATTGGCCCAGTCCCCCTGACGTTGGGCACTTGTGACAATGTCACTTACATGTCGCCGCGCCACATCGCATACTGTTTGAAACCAAACCATATGAGGTTACTGCTATGACTGCCAATCTTGGGCTAACGGATCGTTTCTTAAGGATCATACTCGGCTTAGTATTTGTTATTGCACCGCTTTTGAATATGCCGACCATTTGGACCAGTGCGGTGTTTTATTATGGCAGCATTGCGGTCGGTGCGATTCTTGTTGCGACAGCACTTTTTCGATTTTGTCCGCTGTACCGAATTATCGGTTATTCAACATGTAAGATGAAATGATGGAGACTGCGTTTACGCCTATTGCTTCCGGGTTGGGCGGTATGATGATCGGTCTTGCGGCTGTTGGTTTGATGCTCTTGCGTGGTCGGATAATGGGTGCCACCGGCATCCTGGCCGGGGCGCTGTTGCCCGCCAGCCAATATGACTGGACCTGGCGGGCATTGGTGCTGGCCGGCATGTTTGCCGGTCCTTGGGCCTATTTTGCCATCGCAGGTCAGTTGCCCGCAATCGACGTGCCCGCATCAACGCCGCTATTGATCGTGGGTGGGTTTCTGGTGGGTATGGGTGTCACCTTGGGCAGCGGTTGTACGTCTGGCCACGGCGTTTGCGGGATGGCGCGGCTGTCGCCCAGATCGTTCGCGGCGACGGCAACCTTTATGCTGACAACCGGCATGACGGTTTACGTGATGCGTCATCTATTGGGAGGATGAACCATGCGTCATCTATTGACTTTGCTTGTTGGTATCCTTTTTGGCGCGGGCATTTCCATGTCCGGAATGGCAAACCCCGCTAAGGTGATCAACTTTTTCGACGTCGCCGGTACTTGGGATCCAAGTCTTGGCTTTGTGATGGGCGGTGCGGTTATCGTCAGCTTCATTGGCTACCATTTCGTCCTGCGCAGACCTAAGCCAGTATTTGAGCCGTCCTTTGACATTCCTCAGAACAGACGGCTTGATTCCCGACTGCTTACCGGTGCAGGTATCTTCGGTGTCGGTTGGGGTATAGCCGGATTTTGCCCCGGCGGCGCATTGCCCGCTTTGGGAACCTTGAATACAGATGTTGTCATGTTTGTCGCAGCCCTTATTGCGGGCATGTTGGCGACACGGTTCTTTTCGGATTGGGCAGCGCGTCGCATGCAAAACACCCACCCAGCTGAGTGACGTAAACCGAAAGGGACAGCACGATGGTCTTTGCCCTTTTCATTGGGTCGGCAATGATGATCAGCTCATTGGCCATTTCGATCATCCTTTTCGGTTTGGCGGCACGAATGCTGCGCTGGTTGGATGATACAAGTGCATTTGGCTACGAACGTTTGCCACTTGTTTACGATCTGGGAATTGCGGGGCTTTGGATTCTGCTTGTGCTGACAAGTTCTGTCTGGGGGTGGGCGGCTCTCTATATCGTTCTGGGCCTGTTCGATAATCTTGAACCGGCGCTCTATTTTGCGATCGCATCGTTCACGACCGTCGGCTACGGTGACGTCGTTCTGGAACCTGGCTGGCGATTGCTGGCCGGAATGACCGCCACACATGGGTTGCTAACCTTTGGTTTGTTTACGGCATTTCTGGTTGAGGTTTTCAACTTTCCAACCCGTGCCCGCCGCCGTTGATGCGTGTCAATCCATAGGGCGGTTTTATTGGTATCTGTGTCCGTATTAACAGATTGAGGACAAGATATGCCTGACCTGACTTTTTACGCTGACTTGATCTCGGCGCGCCTGCAAGAACTTGGTGCGCGCATTCACGAGATTGACCATGAACTTGGTGAACCCAAGTCTGCAGATCTGGACGAGCAAGCCATCGACCTTGAAGATGATGAGGTGCTTGAAGGTCTGGGAACGGCCGCTCAAAAAGAGATCTCCTTGCTCAAACTGGCCTTGGACCGGATCAAGGATGGCAACTTTGGTGTTTGCCAGAATTGCGAAGAAGCCATTTCAGAGGATCGGCTTCGCGCCGTTCTTTATGCACCGTTGTGCAAGCGTTGCGCGACAGGCGGTTAGCCACTGCGGCGTACAGCCCACATTGTGGCAAGCGGTCCGACCAATTCAAAAAACACCGTCGCACCGATGGTAAGGCCGATTATTTGTTCTTCCCATCCGGGCAGTGCTTGTGCGGCCAGTAGGGCCATCCCGATGGCAACACCCGCCTGCGGCAGCAACGCTAAGCCATATAGGTTCCGTTCTTTGAGCGGTGTTTGCGCGAAGTATGCGCCGATCCACCCGCCCAGGAGCCTTGATGCAAATCGCAAAACGATAAAGGTCAGTCCAACCAACCCCAATTCTTTGATAGAACTCAATTCCAGTGAAGCACCTGCCAGAATAAAAAAGACGATCATGAAAGGCCACTGAATGTGTTCAATCTCATGAAAGGCGCGGGTGTGGTGGCTGGCCAGATTAACGATCATCCCCCCCGCCACCATACCTGCCAGTAAAAATGAAACTTCAAGCCAAACTGCCAGACCGGCTGTCAAAAATCCGATTGCCAGCGCTTCAATCTGAAGCGGCTCACCCTGCTCGATCCGGCCCGTCAGAAAGGCTGCTGGCAATCCTATGACCAGCCCCAGCAGAATGGCACCGATAATTTCGTAAAACGCTGCGAAAACGATGGGTCCGGTGTCCCCTGCAAGATGCGCGGCCACGGCCAGACACAGGCTGAAAGTCAAAAGCCCCCAAGCATCATCAATGGCCACAATACCCGTTACAATCCGTGTGAACCTATTGGTTATGCCACTTTGCTTAATTACATCCATTGTCGCGGCGGGGGCGGTCGCGGTGGCGATGCTGGCCAGAACAAGCGCCAGCCCAAAATCCAGCCCCAGAAGGGTCAGCCCCAACGTCACGCAAGCCAAAGTTACCAGGACTACTGAAATTGAGATCGACAAGATTTGAATGCCATGCGCCTTGAGCGTTTCCAGCTTGAGTGAGCCGCCCAGCAAAAGTGCCACGAGCGTCAGCGCCATAACGGTCACGTTATCGGTCAATTTCTCAAACTGTTCGGGTATGAACCCCATAAAACCTGCCGCCAGCCCGCAGACCAGCAGCAAAGTTACACGCGGTATGCGGGTGCGTCGTCCCAGTTGATCAGCGAATAAACCAACCGAGAACAAAACACCCAATGTGAGAAATGCGAAAGGATCAATCATGTTAAGGGACGGCCTTTGAAGGTCAACATAGACGCTTTTACATCAGACAGCGCGGGTTAGTCCTGTATCGCGGCGAGGTAGTCGAGCAGGTTTTCGAAATCAGCCTCAAGCACATTGCCGTCGGCTCCGCCATTCGGGTAGACGTGCCGCAACCCGACGGACGCAAAATCCGGCATCGTTGAGTTGGGGTCCTCTTTCTCAAGCAGCCCCATCACGAACCGTCTGACAAACTCACGCGGGAAATAACCATCGTTTCGCTGCCTGAGCCCAATCAAATCAGGCGCTGATCCAGCGCCTTCACCATGCGCGCCGTGGCATTGTGAACACTCCTTGGCATAGACGATCTGCCCTTGCGTTACAGCATCCCGCGCATCTGTTGTTGCCGCTGTACAGGCCGACAAGAGGGCCGCACAAATGCTGATTTCAATGACTGAACGAAATTGCATGCTAAGAAAGTTCTCCATTCGTTACAAAGGC
>JBAUHN010000397.1:0-5921 GCA_049680295.1 Sulfitobacter sp. | reverse complement strand
GTGTATGGATGCAACGTAAGCGCTGGACATAGGCAGGCCAACCAGACCGGCAATTGACGCTGTATTGACAATCGCACCACCGCCTTGTTTGGTCATTACGTCTAACTGGGCACGCATCGCAAGCCACACCCCTTTCAGGTTGACTGCAATCATCCGGTCAAATGCTTCTTCAGACCATTCGGCTGTTTTCTGACCCTTCGCGCCAACCTGATAGGCCGCAATACCGGCGTTGTTAAACGCACAATCCAGGCGGCCGAATGCCTTCACTGCGCTGTCTACCATGGCATTGACCTGCGCGGGCTGGGTGATTTCAACGCCGATGGCAATGGCCTGGCCACCGGCCTTTTCTATCATTGCGACCGTTTCGTTGGCGCCGTCTTCATCAAGATCGGCAACTGCAACCCGGGCGCCTTCGCGGGCAAACAAAATGGCAGTGGCGCGGCCGATGCCGCGGGCACCCCCCGATATCAGCGCTGTCTTGTCTTTCAACATACCGGTCAACATTTCACTCATGATTGTCTCCTCAGGGTAATAATCAATACGCATCAAGGCGTGAGGTTCTTATGGCTGCCAGGCGATCCAAAGACATTGACCGAATTGCTTAGCGTCCTTGCATTGAAACCATGTTTGACGGTTTATACCACTCGAGTGCGTGACCGGCCACGGTTGTCATCAGAGAATGGGCCCGGTAAATCTGGCGAGCACGATTATCTGGCCACCCTTTCGGCGTGGCTCAGACTGTCACAGGTCTGATATCCTGCTTTAAGGATTTTAACTTTGAGACGGTGTCATTCTTTGATTGGAGATTTCCACGATGCGTGCGATGTACCTGGTTCTTGACATGCAAAATGATCTGGTCGCCAGCGACGGGCCTAATGGGCAGTCGCCGCTGGGTGAACAAGTACGCGAGCGGCAGATTCTTCCAAAAACCGCGGCGGCGATTACCCGGGCTCGTGCTGCCGGGCTGAAAATTGGATTCGTACGGGTTGGCTTTTCTGAGGGTTATCCTGAGTGCCCGGCGGGTTCGCCGGTGTTTTCGGGTGCACCCAAGGCCGGCTTGTTCAAACTCGGGTCACGCGGCACCGAGATTCATGCTGATCTCACCCAGATGCCGGGTGACATCCAGGTGATCAAACATCGGGTCAGCCCGTTTTATGCGACCACGCTGATGGCCCAACTGAGTGCCCAGCGTATTGAGCGCATCTACTGCTCCGGTGTCTCGACTCAGGCCGTCGTGCAGGCCACGGTTCGTGATGGCCATGACCGTGATTTTGAAATGATTGTGCTTGAAGACTGCTGCGCCGCCCACAGTGCCGAAGAGCATGCCAATTCGATTGGCTCACTGGGTCGCTTCTGCCAGATCGCGACGTCTACGCAGATGCAGTTCAGCTGATGCGGCCATCACGCCATACCGACTGACTCTCCGTGGAGGAATCAATGGGACAAGCGAATAAGCTCAGAAAACGACTCGAACAACCCGGTGTTGTTGTTGCGCCGGGGTGTTACGACGGTATGTCCGCATTGCTGGTGGCTGAGGCCGGTTTTGAGGTGGCTTATGCCAGTGGGGGCGCGATTGCACGCAGCACAGGCATCCCCGATCTTGGCCTGATGAGTCTCAGTGATATTGGTGAACGCCTGGCAACCATTGTTGATGCGGTGTCGATTCCGGTAATTGCAGATCTGGACACCGGGCATGGCAATGCGTTGAACGCGCGCCATGCGGTGCGGGTATTTGAGCGCGCCGGCGTTGCCGGTTTTCATGTGGAAGATCAAACCTTTCCCAAGCGCTGTGGCCATCTCGACGACAAAGGGGTTGTGCCGACACGTGAGTTCACCCAAAAAATCCGGGCAATACGTGATGCGCTACAGACCGATATGGTCGTTATTGCGCGTACCGATGCGATTGCGGTTGAAGGTTTCGAGGCGGCGCTTGAGCGTGCCCATGCTTACGCCGAGGCTGGCGCCGACGTTGTTTTTGTGGAAGCGCCTGAAACCGAGGATCAGATCCGCGAAATTGCCCGGCAGCTGCCATATCCGAAGCTGATCAATATGTTCCACAGCGGCAAGACACCGTTAATGGCCGTCGATGAACTCGGCGCCATGGGTTATAAGCTGGTGATTGTGCCCAGCGATACCCAGCGCGCCGCAATCGCCGCGATGCGGCGAGTGCTCAGCGCGATACGTGACGACGGACATTCCGGTCGCCTTGTCGATGAGTTGTGCTCGTTTGGCGAGCGCGAGTCCTTGATCGATACGCAGCGCTGGCTGGATGCCGGCAAGCGTTTCGAATCCTGAGGCTGAGCAGTGGTCATGGCGTCGCTTGATTCTTTTGGCAGCTTAGACCAGCTTCAGTTCCACGGCATACAGTATGAGTTTTTTTCGCTCGCGCGCGCCCAGGCCAACGGTCTAGGCGGAATCAGTCAGCTTCCCTACTGCCTGAAGATATTGCTCGAGAATCTGCTGCGCCACGAAGATGGTGACCTCGTTACCAAAGATGACTTGCAGGCTTTCTCCACATGGTCGCGCGACGGTCATGCAGCGCGCGATCTGGCTTTTCACCCCGCCCGTATTTTGATGCCCGATTCCTCTGGCATTCCGCTGCTTGGCGATCTGGCCGCTATGCGCGATGCGATGCATGATCTTGGTGGTGACATCAACACGATCAATCCGCAGGTACTGGTTGACTGTGTGGTTGACCACTCAGTCACTGTTGCGTCTTATGGCAATGCCCAAGCGCGCGAATTCAATATGGCGCTGGAATACCAGCGCAATCGTGAGCGTTACGAGTTTTTGCGTTGGGCGCAAAAAGCATTCAGCAATGTCCGAATCGTGCCTCCCGGGGTTGGCATCTGCCACCAGATTAACGTTGAGTACTTATCCAGTATTGTCACCACAATTAATGCCACAAGCGTCGACTTGCTGTGTCCGGATACGATGCTAGGCATGGATAGCCATACGCCAATGGTCAATGCACTCGGTGTGCTTGGCTGGGGGGTTGGCGGAATCGAGGCGGCCTCGGCGATGCTTGGGCAGCCGGTGTCATTGCAAATGCCCCGGGTTGTTGGCATGCGGCTTGAGGGTCAGCTGGCGCCCGGGGTGACCGCGACAGACCTCGTGCTAACCCTGACCGAACGCCTGCGCGCCCACGGGGTGGTCCAGAAATTTGTTGAGTTCTGCGGCCCCGGGCTTGACCAACTTGCGGTTCCCGACCGCGCAACCTGCGCCAACATGGCGCCCGAGTACGGTGCGACGATTGGCTTTTTCCCACTCGATGTTCAGACACTGGATTATCTGCGGTTAACCGGGCGCGATGAAAGCCTGGTCACCCGGATCGAAGCCTACGCCCGGGCTCAGGGTTTGTGGCGTGAGCCCGGTTCACCCGACCCGCGCTTCAGTGATTCCCTGATGCTGGATCTGTCCAGTGTTGAGCCATCACTTGCCGGCCCGCGCCGACCCCAGGATCGGGTGGCACTGGGCGGCGTGCCCGACGTTGTGCGCCAGGCACTGACCGACAGTAAGCGTGTAGTACCCGATCGTCGTCGCGCTGAAATTACCGCTGATCGCAGGCACGATGTCCGACCACAAAATGGTGATGTCGTACTCGCGGCGATCAGTTCGTGCACCAACACATCAAACCCGGCGAACATGCTGTCGGCCGGCCTGCTTGCCCAGTCCGCCGTGGCGCGTGGCCTCAAATCCGCGCCCTGGGTCAAGACGTCGTTGTCGCCCGGGTCGCGTGTTGTTGCCCACTATCTCGAACTGGCTGGCCTGCAATCGTCGTTGGACACCCTGGGCTTTCAGATTACCGGTTTTGGTTGCATGACGTGTATGGGCAATTCGGGGCCTTTGCCCGATGCGGTGGCCACTGCCATCGATGAGAACGGTCTGGCCGTGGGTTCGGTGGTATCGAACAATCGCAATTTTGAAGGCCGGGTCCATCCCCAGTGCGAGTTGTGTTTCATCGCCTCGCCACCCCTGGTGATTGCCTATGCGCTTGCGGGCCGACTTGATATCGACCTGACCCAAGAGGCCCTGGGTATCGGCTCAGACGGACATCCCGTCTACCTGAAAGACTTGTGGCCATCCGCGGAGCAGGTAAAAAACCTGGAAGATCAGTTCATTACGGCCCAGGGCTTTCGCCATTGTTATGCTGATATCTTCGCCGGCGACGAGCGCTGGCAGGCACTGCCGGTGCGCGGCGGCAGCCGCTTTGAATGGAATCCAAACAGTTCTTACCTGAAGCCACCGCCGTTCTTCGATGGCGTTTCGGCAAGTGTTCCCGTCGCGAGTGACGTTACCAGCGCTCGCGCCCTGGTCATGCTGGGTGATTCGATAACCACTGATCACATCTCACCCGTTGGCGTCTTCGATTCGTCAACCGCGGCGGGCGCTTATCTGGCCAGCCTTGGTATTGCACCCGAGGATTTCAGCTCCTACAGCGCCCGCCGGGTGAACCATCATGTAATGATGCGTGGCACTTTCGCTAATATTCGCTTGCGCAATACACTGGCCGCCGATGGGCGCAGCGGTGGCTACACTACCCACATGCCATCCGGCGACGATCTTACCGTTTACGACGCGGCAATGCGCTATGCGGATGATGGTGTACCGCTAATCGTTATCGCCGGCGCCGACTATGGCGCCGGATCATCTCGCGACTGGGCTGCCAAAGGCACACGATTGCTTGGTGTTCGTGCTGTGCTGGCTCAGAGTTTTGAGCGGATACACCGCTCAAACCTGATCGGTATGGGCGTGTTGCCGTTGCAGTTCAGACCGGGGGAGAGTGGCCAGACGTGGCAACTCGATGGCACGGAGGTTTTCGACATCCAAGGTCTGGCCGGGGGCTCCGAACCCGGCCAGACCGTAACCTGCACGGTGCATCGGGCGGACGGACGTGTTGACCGGATTGAACTGATCAGCCGACTGGACACCGCTCGTGAACTTGCTTACTGGCGTCATGGCGGCATGTTGCCGTTCGCGCTGCGGGACATGCTGGCAGGTTAGCCATTCGTGATCGTTACCATTGTCGCTCTACGCGGGAACGACGCTAACCGAAATTCAATATGTCAGCCGGGCGTGTGCGTTGCGCGGCCCGCCCGTGCCCGTTGTCTGCCCATGACAATCACAACGAGCACGGTCACGACCATAAATCCGATCGCAATCGGCCGTTGCAGGATGTAGGCCGCATCCGGAAACGAGGTCACCATCTGAACGATTTGGCGTTCCAGCAGATTGCCGAGCAGGTAACCCAGAACGACGGGCAGAATGGGCACACCAATCGTTTTTAACGCCAGTGCCAGTACGGTTGCCGCCAGCAGTACCCAGACGTAGAACATGGAATTGCCCGCCGCATAGGCACCAAATATCGAAAACGTCGCCACAAAAGTAGCAATCAGGCTCTTGGGAATTTTCAGCACAATCGCAAAATAGCGCGCCCCGTACAGCCCGAGTATGGTCATAAGGATATTGACGATGATAAAACCCATGAAGAAGGTGTAAATCACGGGGCCGTTTTCAACAAAAAGCAGCGGGCCGGGTTGCAGACCGTGAATGGTCAGTCCGCCAAGAAAAACCGCGGCCGCGCCACTGCCGGGAATGCCCAGTGCCATCAGCGGAATCAGTGAACCGCCGACGTTGGCATTGTTGGACGCTTCAGCGGCGATCAGGCCAGTGATCGATCCTTTGCCGAACTGGTCAGCATCCTTGGCAAAGCGTTTTTCCAACGCATGGGTTACGACGGGGGTGGCCACCGGTCCGATGGCTGGCAGAATGCCCATGCCAATACCAATGAGGGTCGAGCGCACGACCGTAGCCCACCGAATTAACAAGTGTCCGATCAGTTCGCGATGGCCAACAGTGGATTCTTTGATCGGCATAACGTCGAGGGTGCCACGACCTTCGCGTAGTGCGTCGACGGCCAG
>JBAUHN010000396.1:0-2960 GCA_049680295.1 Sulfitobacter sp. | reverse complement strand
GCCTTTGTGACGCGCCCGTAAAGCGGCTTTCCAACAAAGATTTGCTTTGAGGCTTTGTAGATTGCTCATAGCGGGTCGCGCACGCCGATGACGTTCATCATCTGCTCAAATGCATCGCGATCCTGATCAAAAGCCTGCGATTTGATCGTGTCAAACCGCAGGCGCAGGGCTTTTTTTTCATCGCCTTTGCAATCGTTCCAAGGTCGGCCTTGCAGACCCATCACCAACACATAGTAGCCGATGAAATGTGGCTTTACCCCTGATTTCAGCAGGCGGGAATATGTCTCGTCTGGTCCGAGTTCGCGCAGTTGCTCAGCGGTGTGGATGCCGATCTTTGCGCAGCTCGCCTCATAGGCGGGGCCAAGGTTGCGGATGGAAGAGACAGGCGCGTTCATACCGCTGAATTTAGCGCGGCGGAACACGCCTGTCATTATGTCTGCGTGTCAAAGGCTGGCGTAATCCGTAATGACCGGTGGTTTAGGGGACGAGGGCGGCGTATTGCGGGTTCCGGCAGTGGTTTGATTGGACAACGATGGGCGTGGCAACCCTTGGGTCGTCGTCGGTTTCGGCAATTGACTAGACATTCAGATAACTCCTTTTACCAATTACGGCCCTGCAACAGTGCAGGACACTGTCAGATGGTATGACGCGCGAATCTGCCGGGGTAACGGCGCAGCAGCGGTCAAATTGGGGAAATAATGAGGCGTTGACGCGTTTCAGGACGACCTAATGAACTCAAATATCGGTTATCGCGCTCGAGAAATGTGCGCGGCGCGCACATTCTGATCAGGCTAAATCGGAAACATTATGGGGCCAAATTCGTATCTGGAGTGCTGAAAATAGCGTTCCTTTGGCGATAGAATGATGCTGGGAAAGGCGGGGTTGTTGGGCGCGTCCGGCCAGCCTTGCGGCTCTAACGCAAGGCCGGAAAAAGGCGCAAGACGTCGCCCGTCGATCAAGGGTTTATCCTGAAACGGCAACGCACTTGCGTTGTATAACTGCAATCCGGGTTCGGTAGTGCTGATCCGCATTTCCAGCCCGTTGGCGCCCTTAAGGAATGCGACGGTTCGCAGGTCCGCACGGCGCTTGTCATCCAGGCAAAGATTGCAATCCAGCCCTGTGTTCACGGGCACGCGGCGTGGCGATGTAAAGTCATAGTCGGTTTGCGCCACAGGTGCTACAAGACCCGTCGGAAGGCCCGCGGCATTCACCGGCAAATAGCTTTGAGCCGCGACAGTCAGGACATGACCGGAAATATCCGGCATGCCGTCCAGAGACCAATAGGGATGATGCGCGATGTTCATCACTGTTTCGCGATCACTTGTAGCGCGGATTTTCAGATCCAGCGCTGCGGCATCTGCCAGATCATAGGTGACGTCGATGGTGCGCCGTCCGGGCAGGCCGATGTCGCCTGCGTGCAACACGCAGCGCAACGTCACCAGACTGTCTGTCAGCGTGACGATGTCCCATTGGCGGTTGTGCAGGCCCATAGCACCACTGTGCAGGCAGGTTGAACCTTCATTTGCGGGCATATCATAGCGGGTGCCGGAAATATCTAACGTGGCATTGGTGATGCGGTTTGCGACCGGACCGACAATGGCGCCTGCGTAAATATCGTTTGACGCATATGCATCGACATCCGCAAACCCCAACACAAGGCTATGCTGAACATCACAGTGCCACAGCCCCATAAGCGTTGCGCCCTGCGGCAAAATCCAGGCTTCGAGCTGTGAGGAGCGAATGCAGATTGCGCCGGTTGGACAGGGCGGTTTCATCGGGCGGTCAAGATGGGCGGCACGGTTATTCGGGCACTGTCATATCATCGCGTACCAACAGTTCCGACAGCTTTTGCGAAGACGCGTGCAGCAACGGCAGATGTGCGCGCAATTGGTCAACAGTCACCCTTTGGATCGGCGCGTGGACTGACAAAGTTGACAAAAAACGCTGTTGATCGTCCAGTATTGGTACGGCGATAGCGACCATTCCATCCATAAACTCTTGGTCGTCGACCGAATACCCGTTGGCGCGCACTTTCTCGATCTCGGACTTGAGGGTTTCGCGGTCTGTCATTGATTGGGCCGTTTTGGGTTCAAGCCGGGCAGCGTCCAGAAATTTGTGAAAATGCTGCGGATTGAGCGACGATAAATACATCTTGCCACTGGCTGTGCAGTGAAACGGAACCGACGTGCCAATGGGCAGTTGAATGCGCAATGGCCACTTGGTCTCGACCCGGTCCAGATAGATCATCGCGTCGCGGTCTGCGGTGGCGATGTTGCAGGTTTCTCCGATTGTGTCGGCCACATTGTTAAGGATGGTCAGGCGAACCGTACGCACCCGCAAGGAAGACAACACATTTGTGGACAGTTTGCGCAAACGGCGGCCGGGGCTATAGGACTTTCCGTCGATGTCGCGTTGCACAAACCCTTGTTCTTCCATGGTGTGGAACAATCGGTGCACCGTGGGTTTTGGCAGCCCCAGTTTTTCGTTTACCTTAGTTGGTGTGACCGGCACGCCAATTCTTGCCATCTCTTCCAGCGCAAGCAACAACCGCAGGTTTGTCGGTATGTTGCTTGCGTGCGTATCGAGAGGCGTGTCGTCTGGCATGGTGTTCTCCGGCTATCTTTCAGGGACCAGCACAAGGGCCAGTTCCGGGATCAAAGCCACAACCAACCAGACCGAGATCAGCGCGACAAGATAGATCACCGAATATCGCAGCAGTTTGAAATAGGGAACACCTGTGACTCCGCTGGCGACATATAGATTCAGACCGTAGGGTGGCGTGATAAACCCAATAGATGCACCGACCAGAAAGATCACGGCAAAGTGGATCGGATCAATCCCGACCGACGCCGCAATGGGCGCAAGAATCGGTGCCAGAATGATTGTCACCGGCAGCGATTCCAGGATCATACCGGCAACAAAGACAATCCCCATCGAAGTGAACAATACCGCATGATAGC
>JBAUHN010000395.1:0-8513 GCA_049680295.1 Sulfitobacter sp. | reverse complement strand
CGCCCCCGGTGTGAGAACCAAAGTCGACGTGAAACCAAACGCTGCCCAAACCAATGCTAAAAACGGTGTCGAGGTCAGCCACAATAGCGCAAACCCGACGCCGACCGCTGCAAAACCCAGCGCACCTGAAATCATTACGCTGCGTTCATTCAGCTTTCCCAGCAACCGGGGCACCATAACGGCCCCGACCAGCGCCCCTGCCCCATAAAACCCCATCAATACCGGATAAAAGCGCTCCGCGTCGCCCAGTCTGGCGCCCGCAAACACAACCGAATTTACCAAGACCCACGCCATGGCCAGCGACAGTGCAAAGTTCAGTAAAAACAATCCCCGCAACCGTGGCGTATGCCGATAGATCCAAAGCCCCTGCCCCGCCCGTTGCAAGAAGGAACCGGTTTTTTCAGGTGCTACATTCGGCGGGAATTGCGTCATGATCAGTGCCAGAACCGATCCCAGAAAAGCCGCAGCTGCGACATAGAAAAGCGCGTCGCTTGACACGACATTCAACAAGGTCGCTGCAATGACAGGGCTTAGCACGGCCTCAGCCGTGTAGGCGATCCGCGACCAGGCAAGCGCCTTGGTATAAATTTCTTCGTCGGGCAGAATATCCGGAACAAGCGACTGGAATAGCGGTGTGAACCCGGCAGCCAGCGCGAAAAACCCAAACGCCAGTGCTGCGACCTGCCAAGTTTCAGTGATCAGTGCCATCGGCAACAGCAACATCATTCGGCCAAGATCAAGCGCCACCATCGCACGTTTGCGCGACACCCCCGCCAAGAGCGTTTCCGCCAGTGGAGCCAGGAAAACATACGCCAGCATCTTTAGCGCCAATAACAGCCCCAGAACCTGCCCGCCGGTTTCCGCACCACCAATTCGGTAGGCCGCAAGCGATAGCGCCACGGTCAACAGTCCCACGCCCAATAGCGAACATATCTGAGCCGCAAACAGGCGGCGAAAAGACCTATTCGCAAGCGGGCTTTTGGACATGGTCAAAGACTTTCCTTGCAGTGCGTGCATTGGCGTCGTTCGCGCCGCGGACTGCGTCGCGGCCAGGATTTTCGTGGCGCTAAATCAGCTTTAGCATCGCTTTCATGTCCGTATTCCCGTCTTTGTCGATGATACGTCCACGCAATTTGCGCATGGCCTTCAGCCATTTGTCATAGTCGCTCGACTTGAACTGCATGGATTGCGCCACACCTGGATGCGGCAAAATCAGAAAGCTTTCGCGCGCAATGCCCTGCACGACAGTCTCGGCCAGGTCTTCAGGGGTGATGACACCCGGCAAATCGCTTGCCGACTGCGCATCGGCATAGCCCAGCATCGGTGTTGCAACATATTGCGGGCAAATAACCGATACTTTGATGCCCTCGTCCCTGTGTGCTATCGCCAAAGATTCAGCAAACCCCACGGCGGCGTGTTTGGTCGCGGAATATGCCGCATCGCCTATTTGGTTCAACACCCCCGCCGCCGATGCCATTTGCAACAAATAGCCGTCGCCGCGTTCGATCATTCCGGGCAGCACCGCGCGGGCTGCATAGACATGGGCCATCACATGCACATCCCAACAGGACGCCCACACATCGTTACCGGCCGAAGCCGAATGCGACGGCTCGCCATAAAAAACGCCCGCGTTTGAACAAAACATGTCCACAGGGCCAAAATGGGTCTCAGCCGCCACCACCAGTGCGCGAATGTCTGCTTCCTTTGTGACATCGCAGGCTATACCCAGACCGCCGATTTTCGCAGCAATTGCAGATGCCGCGTGACCGTCCAAATCTGCCACCACCACATTTGCGCCCTCGGCTGCGAAACGATTGGCCAAGGCAGCGCCGATACCGCGCGCGCCACCTGTGATGATGACGGTTTTAGATTTCAGGTTCATGTCTCATCCTGTCACGGGTGACCTTGTGTCATGCCGTGGTCCATATCTGCGACGTTATCGCTCTGAAATAACGTTGTAAACTTTGGAACGGGCATTGCAGCCGAACGCGGGGCCACGGCCAACAAATTTGACCAAAATGATCTTGATCAAAGCGATTGCCTGGAATGGCCATACGCTATTCACAGAAAAAAAGGAGATTTCGTATGTACGATCATATCCTCGTTTGTAACGCTTTGGACACCGACCACGTTGTAATGAATGAACCATACACTACCATTGCGCAAAAGCTGTTGAACACTGATGGGCAGATTACCCTTTTACATGTTCTTGAAGAAATTCCATCTTATGTCGCCTCGTTTCTGCCCGAAGGAACGCTGGTAGCAAATCGCGCCAGTGCGCTTGAGAAATTGCGCAACCTGGCGGGCGACATTGGCAAGAATTGCACACCGGCGGTCACTTTAGGACACTCCAGCAGATCAATTCTGGATTATGCAGAACAGCACGACGTGGATTGCATTGTGATCGCCTCCCATAGGCCAGGGATTGAGGACTACTTTCTTGGCTCGACTGCGGGGCATGTGGTGCGCCACGCGACATGCGCTGTGCATGTTCTACGTTAGGGCAGATCAGACACTTGAATAGCGATCGAATTGAAATGAACAAGAAAGAGTTTGGCCTGCCCGTATTGGGTGCCGTGTCGCCGCAGATGCTAACTCAGGCTTTGGCATTGGGGTGGGGGGATGTCCGTGCGGCCCCCCTTTTCGGGCTGCTTTTCTCATTGGTCTATGTGCTGGGCGGATGGGCCATTTTCTGGATAACGATTGCCACAGGCACCACGTTTTGGATGGTGCTTGCTGCCATCGGCTTTCCGCTGATCGGACCTTTTGCGGCTGTCGGATTATACGAAGTGTCGCGACGGCTGGAAGTCGGGCACCCCCTGACGGCAAGTAAGGTGTTCAGCGTCGTCATCCATCAAGGTCAGCGGCAACTCCCATCGCTTTGCGCCATCATCATTGTGATGTTTATGTTCTGGTTCTTTGTCGGACACATGATTTTCGCATTGTTTCTTGGCCTTTCGACAATGACCAATATCACGAGCTCGCTGGACGTGTTTCTGACGCCAAACGGCATCGGAATGCTTGCCTTCGGCACGGTAATTGGTGGGCTTTTTGCGCTGCTTTTATACATGATAACGGTGCTGGCCATGCCGATTTTGCTGGACCGTGAAGTGGATTTCGTCACCGCGATGATTGCCAGCTTTCAATACGTCACAGCCCACCCGGCGGTCATGCTGTGTTGGGCTGGGCTGATCGCAGTGCTTACGCTGGTGGCGATGTTACCGTTGTTTTTGGGACTTTTGGTTGTCTTGCCGTGGCTTGGCCATTCCTCATGGCACCTGTACCGGCTTTTGATCAAAGCTGCGCCTCCAGATCACGGCTGATGTATCACCCCAGGACCGCCTGTATCGCGACAAAGATCAGACCTGAAATGATCGCCGCTGCCGGAACCGTAATTAGCCATGCTGCAATAATCGTCATAAAATGCGACCGGCGCACCAGTTTTCTGCGTCGGCGTTCTTCGGGGGCAAAGACGGTTCGGGCAGGTACCGTCAGGCGCGCCTTTTTCAACCGCCGCTCAGCGTCCCATTCGCGGAAGAAACCAACACCAAAAACACCACCCACAGCGATGTGAGTTGAACTGACAGGCAGGCCCAACCAACTGGCGACAATCACAGTGATCGCCGCTGACAGGGCTACGCAATACGCGCGCATTGGGTTAAGTTTGGTGATCTGGCTACCGACCATTCGGATCAGCTTTGGCCCGAATAGGAACAGTCCAAATGAAATACCAAAAGCACCGATGATCATAACCCAAAACGGAATGCTGACGTCCGCTGCAAAATCGCCCGATTGCGCGGCCTGCACGATGGCCGCCAGCGGCCCGACGGCGTTTGCAACGTCATTGGCGCCATGGGCAAAACTAAGCAATGCGGCAGACACCACCAAGGGAACACCAAACAGGGTTTTCAATGATTTGTTTCGGTTCTCTAGTCCTTCGGATTGCCGTTTGATCACAGGGATCATCGCAGCCCAAACCAAAGCACCAACAGCCGCGCCAATCAGCACAGCCGCACCAAGATCAATTTTCATGATCTTTTTCAAGCCCTTCAAAGCAAGATAGGAGGCAAATGCACCGGCCATGATGCCGACCAACAAAGGCACCCATTTGCGCGCGGCGGCGATCTTGTCATCGCGGTAAATGATGCGGGATTTGATCACCCACAAGAACGCGGCAGCGATCAAACCACCCAACAGCGGGGATATCACCCAGCTTGCGGCGATCTTCGACATGGTGGGCCAGCTGACGGCGGCCAATCCCGCCGAGGCAATGCCCGCCCCCATCACGCCGCCCACAACCGAATGCGTGGTCGACACAGGGGCGCCGATCCATGTGGCCAGGTTTACCCAAAGTGCGGCTGACAAAAGTGCCGCCATCATCGCCCATATGAAGGTTCGCGCATCGCCCATGCTTTCAGGTGCGATGATGCCTTTGGCGATTGTTGACACCACATCGCCACCGGCAATAAGCGCGCCCGCGCTCTCAAAAACAATCGCAATGCCAATGGCTGCCCCCATCGACAGCGCGTTGGCCCCAACAGCAGGCCCCATGTTGTTTGCGACATCGTTGGCCCCAATATTCAGCGCCATATAGGCCCCAAGACAGGCCGCCGCGACAACGATGAACGTGTTATCCACAGAACCGAAAAACAGCGCCGCAGCCAACCCGGCTAAAACGACAAATACCAACGATATGCCTGGTCCAACCATCGGACGCGATGCGTAGGCGGTTGCCATTTCCAGCCCAGAATATCGCGCCAAATCCCGATCGAGAGTTTCAAGATGACGTGCGTCGTCATGATTGTCTGCCACAGCACCCCCCAAGGGTAATTAATTCAGCCACAGCAATTGATCAAAGACCGTCCAAGATCAAGGCATGATCTGACCCAATGAACCAAGGTGCTGGAAGTGTTGCAGATTTTTTTGAGCCGTGCCGCAGCCATGCGCCCCGCCGCTCGCATGAGGTGTTTTTGAATGCCGTTTCAGCGACGACGCGCGCCAATTGCCAAGGAAAAGGTATTGTGGACGGCCGAGCCGCCTTGCCTCAATGCAGCGCACTTTCTGAAGCGTATCAATGCGCGACGTCTTCGAGACAAAGCCTCACCTCAGGGCATTCCCAGGGCGGTCGACAGGTCCTGCGCAAGACACGTGTCAGGTCTATCGGAGAGAAAGTCAGATCACGCCGAGAAGCCATACGGCACCAAACCAACGAATGGTCGATCGGTGTTTGATCAAACCACCCGAGAACTGGTGACCATCATATGACTTTCGGTATTCGTGATCTCTGGCAGACCAAACTTGTGGATGGCTACATTCATTACATCGACACAAAATTGTTCGTCCGGGGTCTTGATCCTAGCTTTTTCCGCGCGCTTTGGCGGACATCTCGGGCGGTTTATCGTCTTCGTGCCAGACACCGATGAACAGCCCCAGCGGCTCGGTCTTACCCTCGCGCGCAGCGATCACAGCATCGTCGGGTATGGATGTCCGCTGCGACGGGCGGCGTGCCCAGGCCGACAATCTTTCGCGGAACGTTGCTATGATGTCGCCATGTGCGTCGCTGTCGCCCAAGTCGACCAACTCATTTGGATCATTGGTCAGATCGAATAGCATGGGGCGAAAACCGCCATCCGCAAAGATGCATTTCCATTGATGATCCACCAGCATGAACAACCGCGCATGTCTGGGGTGCACATCCAGATGATTGGCCGCGGAGGATGTAGAATAATCATATTCGCTGACCGCAAAGCTGCGCCACTCGGCAGGCGGTGTGCCGTGAATGTAGGGCAACAGCGACCGCCCCTCAACGATATGGCCGGGCACATCGCCCGCCATGTCAATAAATGTCGCTGTCAGATCTATGCTTTCAACCAAAGCGTCGCAGACAGTGCCGCGTGTTTTATCGGCGGCGGGTGACGGGTCGTAAATGATCAGCGGCACCCGCACGGAAGGATCGTGAAACAGGTCTTTCTCGCCCATCCAATGGTCCCCCATATAATCGCCATGGTCCGAGGTCACCACGATCATGGTATCCTTCATATGTCCTTGCGTTTCGAGCCAGTCAAAAAGCCGCCCCATTTGGTCATCTGCCTGTTTGATCAATCCCATATAAGCCGGAAGCACCGTGTCGCGCACCTCATCACGGCTGAAATTGCGCCCCACTTCTTTGTCCATGAACGCCTTATAGATGGGGTGTGGATTGTCACGTTCAGCCATGTCACGGACCGGCGGCACCAGATCATCGGCGCCGTACATGTCATGATAGGGTGCAGGCACGATATACGGCCAATGCGGTTTGATATAGGACAGATGGCACAACCAGGGACGCGCGTTTTCGCGGGCTTTTTGATCTATGAAATCCATCGCGCGCCCTGTCAACCATGGCGTCTCGCTGTCTTCTTCGGCAATGTTGGCGGCCTTATCGGAATGACGCAGAAACCAACCGGATGCAATATCGCCCTGCGCATCGAGACCCGCATTGGCATTGTGCAGCCAGGGGTTTTCCGCCGAATACCCTTTGGATTTCAGATAGGCATTATAGGGGGATGGCCTGTCATCATAAGTCCCGCCGGGGCCTTCACCCCAAAGCCCATCATCCCGTTCAAACACGTCAAAACCACATTCCCCCACCCGTGCGCCGATGATACTGTCGCGCGAGATCCCCAGCCGCTCCATGCCAGCGTCATCTACCTGCATATGGGTTTTGCCAATCAACCAGCAATCCATGTCCCGGTCGCGCAGATGATCGCCCAATGTCTGTTCTCCGACTTTCAGCGGATAGTTGTTCCAGGCTGCCCCATGGGAATGCACATAACGCCCTGTGTACGCGCTCATCCTTGAGGGGCCGCAAATCGGTGACTGTACATAGCAATGCGAAAATCGAACACCTTTGGCTGCTAAACGGTCCAAATGCGGTGTCTTCAGATGCGGGTGCCCGGTGCAGCCGAGGTAGTCATACCGCAGCTGATCGAACATGATGTAGAGGATATTCTTGGCAGACATCACTTGATCTCCTTCACAGTATCACCCGGCACACCTTTGCGCGAACTCGCCCACGAAATGCCACTCCGGCGAAAATTGGCCACGCTCGTTGAGGCGCAACCTGCCTTGTTTTTTGCAGGGCCGCAAGGTCATCCACATAAGCTTTGCTACGGTCGATACTAAACCGCCTGCCCCCACCCACAGAGACCAAGGTTTCGAAAAACGGCGCCTTTATTAACACAACTGAATGAATTGAAACAATTCCCCCCGCATCGCGAAATCGGACTGAAACATCGCACCTGCATTGCTTGTCTTGCAAACCACAACCTTACCCAAACGGAGCAAGACAATGAACGTACAGACGGAAATCAAAACAACAGACAACGGTGTAAACGTCGATGCACTGCTTGGCGCACGGGCCGCCTTGACCGAGACACCCGCCGCCGCGCAATTCATCTGGCGCGCCGAATGCAACTGGATGGGCGGCGTTCACAGCCGCTCAACCGTCGCAGGGTTTTTCGGCCTTGGCGAAGAACAAAGCCATAGTGCCGCCTTTACAATTGACGCCGACCACCCGCCGCAATTCGCCGCTGGCGACAAGGGTGCAACCCCGGTTGAGATCGTGCTGTCAGCACTGGCAAGCTGCCTGACGGCCGGTGTCGCCTCGGTCGCGCAAAACCGTGACATTCAGCTGAATTCCGTCAAAGCGATGGTTGAGGGCAGCATGGATATCTCGGGCATCCTTGGCATTGATGCGGATGTGCGCAACGGATTTAGCGCCATTCGGATTACCTTTGACATCGACGCCGATGCGACGCGCGATGAAATCGCAGCCATTGTTGCCCAGTCACAAAAACGGTCGGCTGTTTTTGATATCATAGCAAACCCCACAAATGTCCACGTCAGCGTCACCTGACTGAGGCCCAAGCGGTGGCGGATCCTCCCGCCGCCACCGCTGCAATTTCCGGATGATTTCGCCATGGGGTCACATGCCCAAAGGCGCGACCCAGCAAAAAAGGATTAGCCAAATGAACCGTACAACCTCAGTAATCATCGGCGCCGGTCAATCCGGTCTTGCCATGAGCCACGCGCTGATGCAGCGCGGTGTGGATCATATGATCCTTGAGCGCGGACAAATTGCCAACAGCTGGCGCACCGAACGGTGGGACAGTCTGCGCCTGCTAAGCCCAAATTGGATGAACGGATTGCCCGGTCACAGATACTGCGGCCCCGACCCTGACGGCTATATGCAAGTCTCGGAATTAATCTCGCGCTTTGACGATTGCGCAGCACAAAACAGCGCACCTGTTCGAAACCAAACCACCGTTTTATCCGTGACCGGAACATCAGGCCGTTACCGGATCCAAACGGATCAGGGCATGATCCACAGCGACAGCGTGGTGATGGCAAATGGTGCCTGCGCGCGTCCAAAAATCCCGGGGCTTGCCCGAGATCTGCCTGCGCACATTCAATCCTTCACACCGCTTGACTATAAACGCCCGACGCAATTGCCGGATGGCAAAGTATTGGTC